>DATCYZ010000029.1:0-69903 GCA_036526195.1 Burkholderiales bacterium | reverse complement strand
ATCGGCCCCGGGTTGACGTTGCCGGTGGCGGTGATGCAGCCCTTGCCGCCGTGACGCAGGTTGTCCAGCAGGAACACCTCGCTGCCGGCGAAGACGTCGAAGCCGCCCGCGGCGAAGGCGTCGAGCATCGCCTTCGTGTTCGACCAGTCGCCCGAGGAATCCTTCACCCCGGCAACCGCCTTCGGGTAGGCCTTCAGCAGGCGCTCGATCAGCCCGAGGGTGATCGCCACGTTCGCCACCGGGGGGATGTGGTACAGGTACAACTGAAGCCGGGCGTCGCCGGTGCGCTCGATGACTTCGGCGAAATTGCGGTAGAGGCCCTCGTCGGAGACGCCCTTGTAGTAGAACGGCGGCAGCATCAGCACGCCGGCGCAGCCGAGCGCCACCGCGCGGCGCGTGAGTTCCACGGAATCCGTCAGCGCGCACTGTCCGGTGCCGGGCATCAGCGCCGCGGCGGGCACGCCGCCCTCGATCAGCGCCTCGAGCAGTCCGAGCTTCTCGCCCACCGACATCGAGTTCGCCTCGCTGTTGGTGCCGAACACCGCGAGCCCGGAGCAGCCGTTGGCGAGCAGCCACTTGCAGTGGCGCACGAAGCGCGGCGCGTCCGGGCTGTAGTCCTTCCTGAACGGGGTGACGACGGGCGAGAGCACGCCGGTGATGCGCTGGGTCTGGGCCATGGGAGCGGGTCCGGGAGGGGCGAAAGCGCCCGATTATGCACGATGGCGCCGCGGCCTTCGCTGCGAACCCTTCCTGTCGCGCGCAGGACTGGACGGTAAACTGCCGGCTCTGACGCCGAGGTATCCCGCATGCCCGATCTGACTGCCGCCTGGAACATCGCCGACCTGCGCCGGCTCGCCGAACGCCGCCTGCCGCGCATGGTGTTCGACTTCATCGACGGCGGCGCCGAGGACGAGGTGACGCTGCGCGCCAACCGCGAGGCGTACGAGCGCGTGCGCTTCGCCCCGCGCGTGCTGCGCGACGTGGCGAAGGTGGACACGTCCTGCAGCATCCTGGGTGCGCCGGCACGCGCGCCCATCGTCATCGCGCCCACCGGCGGGGTGGGCTTCGCCTGGCCCGGCGGCGACATCGCGATCGCCCGCGCCGCGGCGGCGGCCGGCCTGCCCTGCTGCCTGTCGACGAACACCACCGCCACCATGGAGGCGATCGCCGAGGCCGCCGGCGGGCGGCTGTGGTACCAGCTCTATGTCTTTCGCGACCGCGCCTTCACCGAGAAGATGGTGGCGCGCGCTGCTGCCGCCGGCTGCGAGGCGCTGGCGGTCACCGCCGACCTCGCCTCGGGCGGCAAGCGCGAGCGCGACTTCCGCAACCGTTTCACGGTGCCGTTTCGCATGGGCGTGTCGCACGTGGTGCAGGGGATGCTGCACCCGGCCTGGTCGATGTCCATCGTCGCCGCGGGCGGCGTGCCGACCTTCGAGAACCTGCGCGGCATGATGCCGGTGGCAGAGCAGAGCGCCTCGGCGATCGCCTCCTCGGTCGGGCGCGAGATGGACGCCTCGCTCGATTTCGACGACGTCGCGCGGCTGCGCGGGCAGTGGAAGGGCAAACTGCTGGTGAAGGGCGTGGAACGCGCGGACGACGCCGAGCGGTTGCTCGCGCTGGGCGTGGACGGCATCTGGATCTCCAACCACGGCGGCCGGCAGCTGGACGGCGCGGCGGCGACGCTGGACGCGCTGCCCGCCATCGTCGCCGCGGTGAAGGGGCGCGTGCCGGTGATGCTCGATTCCGGCGTGCGCCGCGGCGGCGACGTGCTGAAGGCGCGCGCGCTCGGCGCTGAATCGGTGGCGGTGGGGCGTGCGGTGTTCTACGGCGTGGCGGCGGCCGGCGAGCCCGGTGCGACGCGCGCGCTCACCATCCTGGTCGATGAACTCGAGCGCACGATGCGGCTGTGCGGCGTGCCGACGATCGCCGATGCGGGGCCTGAGCTGCTGCATCGGGGCCCGTAGCGGGGTGGGCGCCTTGTTCGGCCGGTTGAGGTCATGGATCGCCACCGGGCGCGACGTTCTATTTCTCCCTGCCGGAATCCGGGCCCGGGCGCGCCCCGCCGGCGCGCGCCACGGCGTAAAGCGGCAGCACCTTCGGCAGCGCGGCCTCGATGTCGCGGATGCGCGTGTCGTGCGCCGGGTGGGTGGAGAGGAACTGCGGCGGCTGGCCGGTCGCGCCGGACTTCGCCAGCGCCGCCATCTTGCGCCAGACCGCGGCCGCGGCGCGCGGATCGTAGCCGGCGCGCGCGGCGAGTTCCATGCCGGCGAGATCGGCGTCGGTCTCCTGGCCGCGCGAGTGCGGTAGCGACAGCGCAAGCGTCGCGGTCTGCGAGAGCACCGCGGTCGAGACTTCCGACAGGCCGAAGTACGCCGCGATCGCGGTGACGCCGAGCTGCTTCACCAGCTGCTCCGACATGCGCGCGCGGCCGTGCTCGAGCAGCGCGTGCGCGATCTCGTGGCCCATGATGGCGGCGAGCTCGTCGTCGGTGAGCTTCAGCCGCTCGAGGATGCCGGTGAAGAAGCCGATCTTGCCGCCGGGCATGCAAAAGGCGTTCACCGCGGAGGACCGGATCAGGTTCACCTCCCAGCGCCAGGCGCCGGCGTCCGGGTTGAACCGCTTTGCGTGCGGCACCAGCGCATCGGCGATGCGCCGCAGGCGCGCGAGCTGCGCGGCGTCGGTGTTGAGCGCGCGCTTGTGCTCGGCGGCACGCAGCATCTCCCGGTACTGGCCGGCGGCGGTGCGCTCGACGAAACTTGCAGGCATCAGGCGCAGCAGGCTGCGTGTCACGTCCACGCCTTCGTGCGGCGGCTGCGGCGGCGCCTCGCAGGCCGCAAGCAGGCCGCACAGGAGGACGGTGGCGAGCCGCGCGCGCTTCACAGGTTGGCGAAGTGCGCGGCCATGTGCCGGCGCATCGCGGCGTCGGGCAGCGCGCCGGTGCCGGCGGCGAGGTTGTCGCGCATGTGCGCCGGCCGCCCGGTGCCGGGGATCGCGCAGCTGACCGCCGGGTGGCCGAGGATCCACTTGAGGAAGTACTGCGCCCAGCTTTCGATGCCGAGTTCCGCGGCCCAGTCCGGCAGCGGCTTGCCGCGCGTCCGGCGAAACAGGGCGCCCTCGGCGAAGGGCCGGTTGACGATCACCGCGACGCCGCGGTCCTGCGCGAGCGGCAGCAGGCGCTCGGCGGACTCGGGCTCTGCGAGCGAATAGTTGATCTGCAGCGTGTCCCAGGCGCGCGCCTTCAACTGCCGCTCGACTTCGCCGTAGGCCGAGGCCGACCAGTGCGTGATGCCGACGTGGCGCACGCGTCCTGCACGCTTCCACTCGGCAAGGGTGCCTGCGTGCGTCTCGACATCGAGCAGGTTGTGCACCTGCATCAGGCCGATTCGCTGCGCATGCAGGCGCGCGAGGGACTGCTCCATCTGCGCGATGCCGGCGCTGCGCCCACGGGTCCAGACCTTGGTGGCGAGGAACAGGCGTGCCTGCAGGCCGGCCTCGGCGACCAGGTCACCGACCACCGATTCGGCGGCGCCGTACATCGGCGAGCTGTCGATCACCTGTCCGCCCGCGGCGCTGAACAGGCGCAGCACCTCGGCGAGCGGCGCGCGCGCGGCGGCGTCTGCGCCGACGTCGAAGGTCTGCCAGGTGCCCAGGCCGATGACCGGGAGGGGTTCGCCGCTGGAGGGAATGGGACGGGTGTGCAGCGTCATGGCGCGAGCGGCCTTCACGAAGCGCGCGCCGGCGAGCAGGGCGGTCGCGCCGGCGAGACCGAGGAGCATCGCACGGCGCGCCGGGCGGATGCGCGGGGCGACCATGCGACATTGTAGAGCGGCGCCTCGGGTATAGTGGCCGGGCCGATTTGCCACCAAGGGGGACCCGTGATGAGCACCGGAAACTGGATCGCGCTTGGAGTCGTCGCCGTGCTGCTGGTGTGGGTGATCAGCATCTACAACCGGCTGGTGGTGCTGAGGAACCGCTTCAAGAACGGCTTCGCGCAGATCGACGTGCAGTTGAAGCGCCGCTACGACCTGATCCCGAACCTGGTCGAGGCGGCCAAGGGCTACCTCACCCACGAGCGCGAGACGCTCGAGGCGGTGGTCAAGGCGCGCGCCGCGGCGGTGAGCGCCGAGGGCCGCGCCGCCGCGTCCCCGGGCGACCCGGCGGCGATGCGCGGGCTCGCGCAGGCCGAAGGCGCGCTCGGCGGCGCGCTCGGCAAGCTGCTCGCGGTGTTCGAGGCCTACCCCGACCTGAAGGCGAACCAGAACGTCATGCAGGTGCAGGAGGAACTGGTGAGTACCGAGAACAAGGTCGCCTTCGCGCGCCAGGCCTTCAACGACGCGGTGATGGAGTTCAACACCTACCGCGAGAGCTTTCCGCCGGTGGCGGTGGCCGGCGTGCTCGGGTTCCCCGGGGCGGAACTGCTGCAGGCGACCGAGTCCGCCGAGGAGCGCCAGGCGCCGAAGGTCAAGTTCAACTGAGCGCGGCCCGCCCGCGCGGCCTGGCGCGCCCCGCGCGCAGATGAACTTTTTCGAGCACCAGCAACTCGCGCGGCGCAATACGCGCCTGCTCGTTGGGCTGTACCTGCTGGCGGTGCTCGGCGTGATCCTCGCGGTGGACGCGGTGATCGCCGGGGCCTGGATCTGGTTGCACGCCGAGACCCTGACGGCGGCGCGCGGCGGCCCGCTCGAGCTGCCCGCCGCGCTGCGCGCGGTGCCGCGCGACCTGCTCGCCGGCGGCGCCGCGGTCACCGCGACCGTCATCGGGCTGGTGAGCCTGTGGCACACGCACCGCCTCTCCGGCGGCGGCGCCGTGGTGGCGGACATGGCCGGGGCGCGGCCGGTCGATCCCGCGACGCACGATCCGCTCGAGCAGCGCCTGCTGAACGTGGTCGAGGAGATGGCGATCGCCGCGGGCGTGCGCGTGCCGCAGAGCTACGTCATGGCCGACGAAGCCGGCATCAACGCCTTCGCCGCAGGCACGCAGATTGCCGGGGCGGTGGTGGCGGTGACGCGCGGCGCGCTCGAGACGCTGACACGGGACGAGTTGCAGGGCGTGATCGGCCATGAGTTCAGCCACATCCTGAACGGTGACATGCGCCTGAACGTGCGCCTGCTCGGCACCTTGCAGGGGATCGTCTTCATCGGCGCCATCGGCCGCTTCATCATGCGCAGCGTCGGCGAATCGCGCGGTCGCAAGGACGGCGGTGCCGCGGGCTTCTTCGTGCTCGGGCTCGCGCTCTTCATCGTCGGCGCGGTGGGCTTCGGCTTCGCGCGCCTGATCAAGGCGGCGGTGTCGCGCCAGCGCGAGTTCCTCGCCGATGCCGCCAGCGTGCAATTCACGCGCAATCCCGAGGGCATCGCCGGCGCCCTGCACCAGATCGGCCGGCACGCGGGCGGGGCGCGCATCGGCGCGCGCCATGCCGAGGCGCTCTCGCACATGTGCTTCGGCGCGCCGGTCGCGGTCTGGTTCGGCGGCCTGTTCGCCACGCACCCGCCGCTCGAGTCGCGCATCCGGCGCGTGCATCCGGGCTTTCGCGCGTCGGACTACCTCGAGCGGCGGCGCGCGCTGGCGGCCGATCCGCAGGCGGCGCAAGAAGCCGAACAACGCCGCCGCGGCGCGGCGCAGGCCCTGCTCGCGACCGCCGCGGTGCTGGCCGGCAATCGCGGGCGGCGCGGCGATGACCGGGCGCTCGCGTGGGGGCGTTCGGCGGGCGCCAGCACGGAACTGGTCGGCCGCATGACGGCGGACCGGGTGGATTTCGCGGCGCGTCTGATCGCGGCGCTGCCTGAGGACCTGCACGATCGCCTGCACCAGGCGGAAGGCGCCGCCGCCGCGCTCGTGGCGCTGCTGCTCGCCCGGCCCGAGGCGGTGCGCGCCGCGCAGCAGCGCGGCCTGGACGCGGCCGGTCTGGGCGCGCTCGCACAGGCGGCGAACGCGCTCGAACCCTCGATCGCGCCGCTCGGCCCGGCATTCAGGTTGCCGCTCGTCGACCTTGCGCTGCCGGCGCTCAAGCGCGCGCCGAAAGCGGCGCAGGACGCGCTGCTGCGCGCGCTCGAGATCGTGATCCACGCCGACCGGCGCGTCACGCTGGCGGAGTTCGTGGTGCTGCAACTGGTGCGCAGCCAGTTGTCGCCGGCGCCGCCGCGCGCGGCGGCCGGCGCGCGCACGCTGGAGTCGGCCCGGTCCGAAGTGCTGCAGGTGCTCGAGTTGCTCTGCCATGCGGGCCGGCACGACGGCGCCGACGGCGAGGCGCGATCGCGCGAGGCCTGGCGCGCCGCGCTGTCGGCCATGGGCCTGCCGCAGGCGCCGATGCCGGCGCAGAGCAGGCCCGGGGCCGCCTTCGCGGACGCGCTCGAGGCGCTGCGCGCGCTCGCGCCGTTCGCGCAGGCGGTGCTGGTGAAGGGGCTCTTCGCCGCGGTCACCGCCGACGGCACGATCCGCGTGGCGGAAGCCGAGTTGCTGCGCGTGATCGGCGCGGTGCTCGACTGCCCGCTGCCCGCCGGGTTCGAGGCGAGCGATCCGCTCTCGCACGAGGCCTGATCGATGGTGAGCGCGGGCAGCGCCGATTGCTTCGAGTTGCAGGAGGCGGCGCGACGCACCACGCGCCGCCTCCTGCCGGTCTACGCGCTCGCCGTGGTGGCGGTCGCGGCAACGGTCGCGCTGATCGCCGGGGCGCTGTTCGCGCTGTTCATCCTGTTTTGGGGCGGCCCCCTGCCCGAGGGCGTGTCGCTCACGCTCGACCTGCGCAGCCCGGTGCGCAACTACTTCGAGGTGCTTTCGAAGGGCGTGCCGCGCGGCTTCTTCTGGTCGATCGGCGGCGGCATGCTCGCCCTGATGGTCGCGGCCTCGCTCTGGCGCATGTGGCAGTTGCGCGGCGGCGGCGAGGCGGTGGCCGAATTGCTGGATGCGCGGCCTATCGAGCGCGGGCAGGCGAACGCGGCGGTCACGCGGCTGCTCAACGTGGTCGAGGAGATGGCGATCGCCTCGGGCATGTCGGTGCCCCCTGTATACGTCATGGAGGACGAGACCGCGATCAACGCGCTCGCCGCGGGCTACAGCGCCAACGAGGCGGTGATCGTCGTCACGCGCGCAGCGATGCAGAAGCTCACCCGCGACGAGTTGCAGGGCGTGATCGCCCACGAGTTCAGCCACATCCTGAACGGCGACATGCGCCTGAACGTCTGGCTGCTCGGCCTGCTGTACGGCATCGTGTTCATCGGCCAGGCCGGGGAGCACATGGTGCGCGTGGCGGTGCGCGGCGCGATCGGCGTGAAGCGCGAGAAGCAGACGCTTTCTCCGGGCCTGCTGCTGGCGGGCGTGGTGCTCGCCGGCGTCGGCCATGTCGGGGTGATGGCGGCGCGCCTGATCAAGTCCGCGATCGGCCGCCAGCGCGAGTTCCTCGCCGACGCCG
Organism: Burkholderiales bacterium; assembly: GCA_036526195.1. Lineage (GTDB taxonomy): Bacteria > Pseudomonadota > Gammaproteobacteria > Burkholderiales > SG8-39 > DATCYZ01. The sequence goes on along the minus strand of DATCYZ010000029.1, from coordinate 62,495 downwards.
CCAGCGTGCAGTTCACGCGCAATCCCGAGGGCATCGCCGGGGCGCTGGATTCGACGCGCTCGCTGCGTCTGGGCACGCGCCTGCTGCACCCGCATGCCGAGGATGCGAGCCACATGTTCTTCGCCCAGGCCGTGGGCACCTGGCTGGGGCCGGGCTTCAGCACCCACCCGCCGATCGACGAACGCATCCGCCGCGTGCACCCGCGATTCCGCATCGAGGACTACCGCCGCGCGCGCGAGGGCATCCACCAGTTGGGCGCGGTGGCGGTGATCGACGGCGGCGGCAACGTGGTGAGGACGCTGGGCGCAGGCGAAAAACTGACCACTGCAGCCGCGCTCGCCGGCGTGGCCGCGGCGGTCGGCCATCCGGGACGCGAACACCTCGATGCGGCCGCGCGGCTGATCGCCTCGGTGCCCGCGACGACGCGCACGCGACTGGACACCGCGGCCGGCGCCGAACAGGTGATGTTCGCCCTCGCCCTCGAGAAGGACGAGACGGTGCGCGCCGCCGAGCTCGCCGCGCTCACCGCGCGTCGCGATGCGGCGGCCGCGAAGGAAGCGCTTGCCGCGTGGCAGGAGATCGCCGCGCTCGGCCGCGCCTGCGTGCTGCCGCTGGCGGAACTCGCGCTGCCGGCGCTCAAGGCGCAGCCGCAGGCGGGGCGTGATGCCTTCGTCGAGGACCTCGCGGCGGTCGTGGCGGCGGACCGGCGCGTGACGCTTGCGGAGTTCGTGCTGCTCACCTTCCTGCGTCAGCACCTGCGCGAGGGCGCGGGGCGCCCGGTGCGGAGCGAATTCGACAAGATGGAACAGGTGGCGGGGGAGGCGGGCCTGGTGCTCTCGCTGATCGCGCATGCGGCGCGCGGCGAGGCGGCCGCGGCCTTCGCCGAGGGCGCGCCGCGCCTCGGCCTGCCGACCGACGCGCTGGTGCCGATCGGCGAACTGTCGCTCGTGCGCGTGGGCGAGGCGCTCGAGCGCCTGCGCCGCCTCGCGCCGCTCGGCAAGCCGCGCGTGCTGCGCGCCTGCCTCGACACCGCGGCGCACGGCGGCTTTCGCCTGGCGCAGGCCGAACTGGTGCGCACCGTGGCCGCGACGCTCGACTGCCCGGTGCCGCCGGTGCTCGCGGCGCTCGATCCCGCTACACTCGGGGCTTGACCCGCACCACGCACGACCAGGCCGTCCCGACGCAATCCGCCCCGCACGCCGCGCTCGAGCGCGCGTTGCGCGAATCGCTCGAGGGCGAGGTGCGCTTCGAGCCGGGCAGCCGCGCTGCCTATGCGGCCGACGCCTCCAACTACCGGCAGGTGCCGATCGGCGTGGTGCTGCCGCGCACGATCGCCGACGTGGAGAAGACCCTCGAATTGTGCCGCGCGCACGGCGCGCCGGTGCTGGCGCGCGGCGGCGGCACCGCTCAGAACGGCCAGAGCGTGAACGTCGCGGTGGTCGTCGATTGCTCGAAGTACCTGAACCGGGTGCTCGGGGTCGATCCGGCGGCGCGGCGCGCGCGCGTCGAACCCGGCGCGGTCTGCGACGCGCTACGCGGCGCGGCCGAGGAGCACGGGCTCACCTTTGCCCCCGACCCGGCGACGCACTCGCGCTGCACGCTTGGCGGCATGATCGGCAACAATTCCTGCGGCCCGCACTCGGTGATGGCGGGCAAGACGGTGGAGAACATCGCGCGGCTGGAAGTGCTGACCTATGACGGCGCGCGCTTCTGGTGCGGCCCGACCTCGGACGAGGCGTTCGCACGCATCGTCGCCGGCGGCGGCCGGCAGGCGGAGATCTACACGCGGCTGAAGGCGCTCGCGTACCGCTACGCGGACCTGATCCGCGCAAGATTCCCGAACATTCGCCGGCGCGTCTCGGGCTACAACCTCGACCAGTTGCTGCCCGAGAACGGCTTCAACGTGGCGCGCGCGCTGGTCGGCTCCGAAGGCACCTGCGCGCTCACGCTCGAGGCCGAGACCGCGCTGGTGGAGAGCCCGCCGGAGCGCGTGCTGCTGGTGCTCGGCTTCCCCGACATCTATTGCGCCGGCGACGTGGTGCCGGAGGTGATCAAGGCCGGGCCGATCGCCTGCGAGGGGCTGGACAACCGCATCATCGGCGGCCTGCGCGAGCGCCGGTTGAAGCTCGAGGACATCGCGCTCCTGCCGAAGGGCGAGGCCTGGCTGATGTGCGAGTTCGGCGCCGACACGCGCGCGGACGCCGTGGCGCAGGCGCGCGCGCTGGAAGCGGCCTTTGCCGGGCGCGAGGACATCTCGGCCTGGCTGATCGAGGACCGCGCCATGGTGGCGCGGGTCTGGACGATTCGCGAGACCGGCGCCTCGGCCACCGCGCTCGCACTCGATGCGGGCAAGGGCGCGCGCGGGCCCGACCCGGTGGTGGGCTGGGAGGACGCGGCGGTCGACCCGCTGCGCCTTGGCGACTACCTGCGCGAGTTCCAGCGCCTGATCGACCGCTACGGCTACAAGACCTCGCTCTACGGCCACTTCGGCGAAGGCTGCATCCACGCGCGCATCACCTTCGAGTTGCGCTCCCCCGAGGGCGTGGCGCACTGGCGGCGCTTCCTCGGTGAGGCCGCGGCGCTGGTGGTGAAGTACGGCGGCTCGCTCTCGGGCGAGCACGGCGACGGGCAGGCCAAGGCGGAGTTCCTGCCGGCGATGTATGGCGAGGAACTGATGGAAGCGTTTCGCGAGTTCAAGCGCATCTGGGATCCGGGCAACCGCATGAACCCGGGCAAGCTGGTGAACGCCGAAGGGCCGGTGCTGCGGGCGGACGAGAACCTGCGCCTCGGCCCGGACTACAGGCCGGTGACGCTCGCCACCCGCTTTGCCTTCAGGAGCCCGGTGGGCGAAGGCTTCACGCGCGCGACCGAGCACTGCATCGGCATGGGCAAGTGCCGCGCCGCCGCCGGCGGCACCATGTGCCCGAGCTATCGCGCCACCGGCGAGGAGCGTCATTCCACGCGCGGTCGCTCACGATTGCTGCAGGAGATGTTGCGCGGCGAGGTGATCACCGAAGGCTGGGCGAGCGAGGACGTGCGGGATGCGCTCGAGGGCTGCCTTGCCTGCAAGGGCTGCCGCAGCGACTGCCCGACGCACACCGACATGGCGGCGTACAAGGCGGAGTTCATGTCGCACCATTACGAGGGCAAGGTGCGACCGCGGCAGGCGCACAGCATGGGGCGCATCGGCGAGTGGGCGCCGCTCGCCGCGCGCCTGCCCTGGCTGGCGAACTTCCTCACGCAGACGCCGGGCCTCGCGGGCCTGGCCGCGCGCGCCGCGGGGGCGCACCCGGCGCGCCGCCTGCCGCGCTTCGCCGCGAGGACCTTCAGCCGCGCCTTCGACGCCCGCAATCGCGAACGCCGCGCGCCCGGGCGCAAGGATGGCGCGCGCGCAGGCGACCCGGTGCTGCTCTTTGCCGACACCTTCACCGAGCACTTCAGGCCCGCCAACGGGCTCGCCGCGGCCGAAGTGCTGGAAGCCGCGGGCCTGCGCGTCGACCTGCCCGGCGCGCGCCTGTGCTGCGGGCGGCCCTACTACGACTTCGGCCTGCTCGATCGCGCGAAGGCGACGCTCGCGCGCGTGCTCGAGGTGCTCGGGCCGCAGCTCGAGTCCGGCGTGCCGGTGGTGGTGCTCGAGCCGGGCTGCCTGTCGGTCTTCAAGGACGAGTTGCTCCAGCTCTTTCCGGACGATGTGCGCGCGAAGCGCCTCGCCGCGCAGGCCACCACGCTGGCGGATGTGCTGGTGCGGCGCGGCTGGACACCGCCGGCCGCGGCGGGCCGCGTGCTGCTGCACGGGCATTGCCACCAGAAGGCGCTCATCGGCCAGAAGGCGGAAGCGGCGCTGCTCGGCGGCTGCGGGCTCGAGGTGTCGATGCCGGACACCGGCTGTTGCGGCATGGCCGGGTCCTACGGCATGCGTCCCGAAACCTTCGCGCATTCGAAGCGCATCGCCGAATCGGCGCTGCTGCCCGCGCTCGCCGCCGCCGACGCGGGCACGCAGGTGATCGCCGACGGCTTCTCCTGCCGCGAGCAGATCGAAGGCCTCGGCGCGCGCGCGGCGCGGCCGCTCGCCGAACTGCTCGCCGACCTGGTGCGGGCGGCGCGATGAAGAACGCGCTGCGCACCGCGCTGCTCGCCGGGCTGCTGGCGTTCGCCGGGGCGGCGCTTGCGCAGGCGCCGGTCGGGCCTGCGCCGGACTCGCCCGAGGCGCAGCTGTTCGCCGCCATCGACGAGAGCAAGCCGCTGGTGGCCGAGGGCCTGGTGACGCGACGCAAGGTCGACGTCAATGCGCGCAACGCCGAGCGTGAAACGCCGCTGCATCGCGCGGTCGAGAAGGGCATGCTGCCGCTCGCGAAGCTGCTGATCGAGGCCGGCGCGAATCTGCGCGCGCGCTCGGCGAGCGGCGAGACGCCGCTGCACCTCGCCGCCCTGCATGCCGATCCGGCGCTCGCGGAGATGCTGCTCGCGGCCGGGGCGGACGCCACGGTGCGAAACGACGCCGGGGAAACCGTGCTCTTCTGGGCGGTGCTTTCCGGCCACGGGCGCACCGCCTTCGTGCTGGCCTCCGCGGGCGCGGGGCTGAACGTGGCGGACCTGAAGGGCAACACGCCGCTGCACGCGGCGGCCGACGGCGGCTACGAGGCGATCGCGCGCTGGCTGGTGGCCAATGGCGCGCAGAAGGAGGCGCGCAACCGCGACGGCGCGCGACCGGCGGAGATCGCGCATGCCGCCGGCCACGACGCGCTTGCGGCCTGGCTCGCGGGGCGCGAGCGCGCGGCGACAGCGCCTTCCGCGAAGCCCGCGGCCGGCAAGCCCGCGCCCGGGGCGCCGGCGCCGCAGGGCGGCACGAACTTCGGCACGATCGAGATCGACGACCCCGCGCACCCCCAGTACCGCGCCAAAGGGGTTACACGGGCGCCCTAAATAGTAACATATATGTTACTTTGAGGCCGGAAGCGGCGTCCGGCTGCCTCAGGCGAGCCCGAATTCCGCCGCCAGCAGTTCGTAGGAACGCAGCCGCGAGGGGTAATCGCCGGTGATGGTGAGCACCATCACCTCGTCCACCCCGTAGCGTTCGGCCATGGTTTCGAAGGCCTGCCGGCAGGTGGCGGGCGAGCCGATCACCGCGCGCGGGCGCTGGCCCATGACGTAGCGCCGTTCCTCCTCCGAGTAGCGGTGCTGCTCGGCTTCCTCGAGGGTCGGCACCGGGGTGTCGAGGTTGAGCGCCATGTGCAGGCGCCGCAGGTCGATGGACTGCGCCAGCCGTTCGGCCTCGGCATCGGTCTCGGCGCAGATGGCGAAGGTGCAGACGATGGCGTCGGGCGCGGCGTCGCGCGGCACCGGGCCGACGGTCTTCGCGTTGCGGGCCTCGAACGTGTCGCGGTAGGCGCGCGTCACGCCGTCGCCGCCCTGCGGATTGATGAAGTGGGCGAAGGCGAAGCGCACGCCGAGCTGCGCGGCGAGCGCGCCGCTGTAGTCCGAAGAGCCGAGCAGCCAGAGCTGCGGCGCGGTGTCGACCTCGGGCTGCACGCGCAGCTTCGCCCAAGGGTGGTCGGCGGGCAGGGTGCCGTCGAGGTGACCGAGGATCTGCCAGACCTGCTCGGGAAAGTCGCGCGCATCGGGAATACGTCCGCCGCCGACGGCCTGCGCGGTGCGCTGGTCGCCGCCGGGCGCGCGGCCGATGCCGAGGTCGACGCGCCCCGGGTAGAGCGCCTCCAGCATGCGGAAGGTCTCGGCGACCTTGAAGGCGGCGTAGTAGGGCAGCAGCACGCCGCCGGTGCCGACCCGCAGGCGCTTCGTTTCCGCGCCGAGGCGCGCGAGCAGGATCTCCGGGCAGGGGTCGCCGAGCGCGCCGATGGCGTGGTGTTCGGCGAGCCAGTAGCGCGTGTAGCCGAGCGCATCGACGGCGCGCGCGAGGCCGAGGGTTTCCTCGATCGCGCGCCGCGCGCCGAGGCCGCTGATGATCGGGGATTGGTCGAGGACGGAGAGTTTCATGCACGCGATGGTAGCGTGCGCCGCGCTGTCGCCGCGCACCGACAGGAAATAGCCAGGAGAATCAGGGAGTTTGAGAGAATGTGAACTGCGTCGTCGCTGCAGGCAGACGGAAATCGTCAAATCCGGCCATGGCACTAAGTCACGCGATCGGCGCAAGCGATTGATGCGGCGCTGATTGCGCGATGCTGGCACGCCCCTTGCGAGTCAATGGGCATGAAGACCGAAAATTCGCGCCAGGAGATCAGCGAAGGCCTGCAGGCCTGCGTTGGTTTCGTCCTGCTTGTCCTCGTCCTCGCCGGCATGAGCGGCACGATCTACAAGCTGCTCTCGCCCGATGGCTGGATCGCGCAAGCCTTCGGGCGCGGCTTCTCGGCGGGCGTTGCCGCAGTGCTGGTGGTCCTCGGCTTCGTGCTCGTGGTCTGGCTCAGCCGGGGCGTGGAGATCACCCGCACGCGCCAGCGTGCCGGGAGTGCGGTCGTCTACCTGTTCGCCTTCGCCGGCTTCGTCTATCTCGCGCAGTACTGGACGCGCGGCGCGCTCTGATCGCATTCACCGCAACAAGGAGAGCCTATCGACTAGCCAACTGTTTCAGCTTCTCCCCCAAGGGCCCGCCTGTGCCCCCGAAAAAGTGGCGGGCCCTGTTTTTTGGTGCGCGCGCAGGGCTTGAAAGGGGGCTGCCCGCCCCCCTTTCAAGCCCACCCCCTTTCACTCAAGGCCAGACCGGCAGCGCGTCCAGGCCGGCGGTCTCGGGCTGGCCGGTCATCAGGTTGGCGTTTTGCAGCGCCTGCCCGCTCGCGCCCTTGCCGAGGTTGTCGATCGCGCCGAGCGCGACCACCAGCCCGGTCTCGGCATTGATGGCGTAGGACAGGAACGCGAGGTTCGAGCCGGTGGCCCAGCCGGTATGCGGGCTGCGGCCGCGCTCGGCCGCGACCACGCGCACGAAGGGCTCGTCGCGGTAGAACGCGTTCGCCGCCTCGTAAACCTTCTCGATCGTCACCGCGCCGCGCGGGCGCGCGTAGCAGGTGGCGAGAATGCCGCGCGACATCGGTACCAGGTGCGGGGTGAAGGCGATAGTCGCCGGCGCGCCGGCAAGCTGCGAGAGCGCGGTGCGGATCTCCGGCACGTGCGGGTGCGCGGCAAGCCCGTAGGCGAACAGGTCCTCGTTGGTGTCGGCGTAACCGAAATCGCTCGCGCCGCCGCGGCCGGCGCCCGTGACGCCGCTCTTCGCGTCCGACACCAGCCCCTGGGGCTCGACCAGGCCCGCGGCCACCAGCGGCGCGAGCGCGAGCAGCGTCGCGGCCGGGTAGCAGCCGGGGTTCGCGAGGCGGCGGGTAGCCTTGATTTTCTCGCGCTGGCCCGGCAGTTCGGTGAGGCCGTAGGTCCAGCCCTCGACGAAGCGGTGGTCGCCGCCGACGTCGACGATGCGGATCGAATCGGCCACGTTCGCCAGCGGCGCCTTCGACTTGCCGGTGGGCAGCGAGGCGAACAGCAGGTCGATGCCCTTCAACTTCGCCGGCTCGAAGCGCTCGATCACCAGCGCGCCCTCGCGCCGCCCGGCGAGCGCCGGAAAGCGCGCTGCGAGCCGCTCGCCGGCGGACGATTCGCCACCGACCCAGGCAAGTTCGAACGACGGATGCCCGCCCACCAGGCGCAGCAACTCGCCGCCGCCGTAGCCGCTCACCCCGACGATGCCGATGCGGATGCTCATGCGCTGTCCTTTGCCGAAGCAACGGGGGGATCTGAAGGGGGGCGGCACGCCCCCCTTTCAAGCCCTGCGACGATGCCGATGCGGATGCTCATGACAGACGCAATCTCACGAAATCAGAAACGAAAGCGTGATTCTAGACGCTCACACCGCGATCGGCGCCTTGATGCCCGGGTGCGGGTCGTAGCCTTCGAGCGTGAAGTCCTCGTACTGGAACGCGAACACGTCCGTCACCGCCGGGTTCAGCCTCATGCGCGGGAACGCGCGCGGCGCGCGCGCGAGCTGCGTCTTCGCCTGCTCGAAGTGGTTCAGGTACAGGTGCGCGTCGCCCAGCGTCAGCACGAACTCGCCCGGCCGGTGCCCGGTGACCTGCGCCACCATCAGGGTGAGCAGCGCGTAGGAGGCGATGTTGAACGGCACGCCGAGGAAGAGATCCGCGCTTCGCTGGTACATCTGGCAGGACAGCCGCCCGCCGGCGACGTAGAACTGGAACAGGGCATGGCAGGGCGGCAGCGCCATGCGATCGACGTCGGCCGGGTTCCACGCCGAGACCAGCAGGCGCCGTGAATCGGGCTTCGCGCGGATCGCCGCCACCACGTCGCGGATCTGGTCGATCTCGCGGCCGTCGGGCGTGCGCCAGTGCCGCCACTGGTAGCCGTAGACCGGCCCGAGTTCGCCCTGTTCGTCGGCCCACTCGTCCCAGATCGACACGCCGCGTTCCTGCAGCCAGCGCACGTTGGTCTCGCCGCGCAGGAACCACAGCAGTTCGTAGACGATCGACTTGAGGTGCAGCTTCTTGGTGGTCAGGAGCGGAAAGCGGTCCTCGAGCGAGAAGCGCATCTGCCGGCCGAAAACCGAGCGCGTGCCGGTGCCGGTGCGGTCGGATTTCTCCGCGCCGTGTTCGAGGACCTCGGCCAGCAGGTCGAGGTAAGGGCGTTCGCCGGTGTCCGGTGCGGGGTTCATCAGGGTGGCGGGGGCCGTTTCGGTTCGTGCAGGACGCAGAATACCGCACCCCCGATCGGCGTCGGGCGCGTCCGCAAGACAGGCGGACAAGCGTGATAGCATCTTCGGCGCATTTTTATTCGGGGGCGGGAAGTCCGATGCTGAAGTTGTTCGGGGGCGGCAAGTCCGACCATCCCATGGCGAACGCCAAGGAGGCCAGGCGCATCCTTGACGAGCTCGCGACGCAGGACGCCTATCAGGCGCTGCAGGGCACTTCCGACTGGCTCGATTCGGTCTCGAGGCACGAGGGGTTCCGCGTCGACCAGCGCTTTGCGCTGCTGGTCACGCTGGACGATGCCGGGCAGGCGCGGGTGCGCAAGCTGGCGCGCGATTACTTCGCCGCCGAACGGCCCTCGCGCTTCCAGGAAAACCGCATGTGGACGGCGCTGCACGACTACTGGCAGCACGCCGGACGCGCCTTCGCGCGCTGCATCGATGGCGTGCTGCAGCAGTCGAAGGGCGCCGATGCCCTGCGCGCGCAGGTGCCCGCGCTGGTGGTGCGCACCATGCGCGCGCTGGCGCAGCAGATCAAGTGGATGCACTTGCGTTACGGGCCGATCGACACCGCGGTCTGGGGCATGCTGAACAACGTGCTCGCCTTTGCCGAGGCGCGGCAGGTGGCGGACACGAAGACCGCGCCGTATCCCGGCGGCGGCGAGACGACGCCGCGCGAGGAGTTCCTGCGCGCCGCGTTGTTCAGCGCGAGTTCGCCCGACAGCCTGCTGCCGGTCGAGGCCGACCTTGCCGAGCGGCTGATCGCCTCCCTCTCCGCGCACTACGCGATGTCCCCGACCCATGCGCCGGCGCTCGCCTACTGGACCGACCTCGGCGTGGCGATGGTGCCGGCGCGCGCCACGCAGGCACCGAAGGCCGCGCCCGGCTTGCGCTGCTTCGGCGCCGGCGGCGCGCTCGGCGACCTGACGGCGGCCATCGAGAAGCTCGAGTCGAGCGGCGCGGTGCCCTCGGACAGCGCGCTCACCGGCGAGGATCCCGAGCGGGCCCTGGACGTGATGCGCCACCTCGCGCTGTACTGGTCGCCGACGCCGCCGGCGCGCGTCGCGCCGCGCCATGCGGTGAAGTCGCGCCTGTCGGTGGCGCACGGCATGGAAGGCGTGCAGCATGCGCTCGATGACGGCGGCGGCGTGTTCGTCTCGAGCGAGGACGACACCGAGAGCTGGGTGGTCGAGAACGTGAGCGCCGGGGGTTTCGGCGCCATGGTGCCGCAACTGAAGGGCGACTGGCTGCGCGTGGGCGCGCTGGTCGCGGTGCAACCCGAGGGCGGCAAGAACTGGGTGGTGGGCATCGTGCGGCGGGTGTCGAAGAGCTCGGGCACCCAGGCGCGCGTCGGCATCCAGTCGCTGTCGCGCGCGGCCCGCGCCACGGGTTTCTCGATTGCCGGCGTCGACGGCGAACAGGGCATCGTGCTCTCGAGCGCGGATGCCACCAGCCCGGAGGCGCGGCTGCTGCTGCGTCCCGCGGTGTTCGTGCCCGGGCAGAACATCGAGGCGCAGCACGAAGGCCGGCACTCGGTCTACATGCCGCAGGGCATCGTGGAACGCGGCGAGGATTACGAGATCGCGCGTTTTCGCGAGATGATCCGCGAAACCGGCGACGATTGAACGGGGGCGCGATGGTCGACGAGAAAATCAGGGTGCGCGTCACCGAGAGCGGGCAGACCATCGACGTGGTGGTCTACTCGAAGCGCGCCGGCTGCATCGAGGTGGTGCTCGGCACCGGCGAGCACAGCGTGCGCTGCGCGCTTACGCCGACGCGCAACGAACTCGCCTACGCCGGCAGCGCTCTTGGGCGCGAGATCGTCTACGAGCGGAGCCGCGCGCAGGTGGAAGCCGACCTCGAGCGGCTCGACCCGCGCATGCGGGGACCGCGGGCGCGCTGACGCGGGCGCGCTTGCCGCCGGGCGCGGCGCCGTTCCGGTCGACGCTAGCGCCGTTCCGGCGCCCGGCCGGGTTTCAGGCCTTCGGCCGCAGCGCCGATTTCGGCCGGAATGCCTTTACCACCGCCTCGTGCGTCTCGACGTACGGCCCGCCGATCAGGTCGAGGCAGTAGGGCACCGCGCCGAAGATCCCGGGCACCACCGGTCGGCCCTCGGCGTCCTTCAGGCCTTCGAGCGTCTCGCGGATCGACTTCGGCTGGCCCGGCAGGTTGATGATCAGCGCCTGCTTGCGGATCACCGCCACCTGGCGCGACAGGATCGCGGTCGGCACGAATTCCAGGCTGATGCGGCGCATCTGCTCGCCGAACCCCGGCATCAGCTTGTCGGCCACCGCGAGCGTCGCCTCGGGCGTGACGTCGCGCGTCGCCGGCCCGGTGCCGCCGGTGGTGAGCACCAGGTGGCAGCCCTTGGTGTCGACCAGTTCGGCGAGCGTGGCCTCGATCACCGGCTGCTCGTCGGCGATCAGGCGGGTTTCGTCGCGCCAGGCCGGGGCGGCGATCGCGCTCGCGAGCCAGTCCTTCAGCGCGGGGATGCCTTCGTCGCGATAGACCCCCTTGGAGGCGCGATCGGAGATCGACACGAGGCCGACGATGAGTTCTTCAGGCATGGCGGGGTCTCCTGAAATCCGCGATTCGATGCGGTCGGTATGATGCGGCATTGAGCGGGCGGCGACCACTTTGCAACGCGTCGCCCTGAAGCAGCGATCCCCGATCCGGCATTTCCGATGTCCTCTCCAGTGAACGCAGCCCACGATCCGGCGCGCGAAGCGCGCATCGTCCGGGTGCTGGCCGGCCTGCAGTTCATGCACGTGCTCGATTTCGTGCTGATGATGCCGCTCGGCCCCCAGTTGATGCGCCTGTTCGCGCTGACGCCGCGCGATTTCGGGCTGCTGGTGTCAGTCTATATGTTCGCTGCGGCCGCCGCGGGCATCGCCGCGAGCGCGGTGGCAGACCGCTTCGACCGCAGGCGGGTGCTGCTTGCGCTCGCCTCGGGCTTCATGCTCGCCGCGGTCGCGACCGCGGCGGCGCAGACCTACGCCATGCTGCTCGCCGCGCATGCGTTCGCCGGCGCCTTCGGCGGGGTGCTCGCGGCGCAGGTGCATGCCTTCCTCGGCGACGTGGTGCCCGAGGGCCGGCGCGGCCGCGCGACCGGCATCGTGCTCTCGTCCTTCGCCCTGGCCTCGGTGAGCGGCGTGCCGCTCGGGATCCTGATCGCCGACCTCGGCGGCAGCTGGCGCTGGCCCTTCGCCGTGCTCGCGCTCGGCGCATTGCCGCTCATCGCGGTCGCCGCGCGCGTGCTGCCCCCGGTCACCGGGCACGTCGCGGCGCGGCGTGCCGACCGCCTGCTGGCGAGCTACACGCGCGTGCTGTCGGTGCCGAACCACTGGCGCGCCTTCGTCCTGAACGCGCTCGCCACCTTCGCCGGGTTCACGGTGATCCCCTACCTCGCGCCCTTCATGGTGCGCAACGTCGGCCTGCGCGAGTCGCAGATCGCGCTGCTGTACTTCTTTGGCGGCCTCGCGACTTTCTTTACCTCGCGCTGGATCGGCCGCCAGTGCGACCTGCACGGCAAGCAGCGCATGTTCCGCATTGTCGCGCTGGCGTCCTGCGTGCCGCTGGTGCTGACCACCAACCTGCCGCCCGTCCCGCTCATCGTCGCGGTGTGCGCCTCGGTGCTGTTCATGACGCTGGTCTCGGGCCGCTTCGTGCCCGCCATGGCGCTGATCAACTCGGCGGCCGAACCGCAGTTGCGCGGCGGCTTCCTTGCGCTCACCGGGGCGGTGCAGCAGGCCACCGCGGGCAGCGCCGCACTGGTCGCGGGCCTGATCCTCGGCACCGGGCCCGGCGGCGAGATCACGCACTATGGCCGGGTCGGCGCGCTGGCCGTATGCGCGACCCTGCTGGCGGTGGTGTGGGCGCCCCGCGTGCGGGCGCGCGGCTGATTTCGGGGCGAGCGCTCAGCCCGGCGGCGCAGCGCCGCCGGGGGGCGCTTCGGTGGCTTCGCGCAGCAGCCGGAACAATTCGCGGTAGGCGTGCGGTGGGCGCCAGGCCTCCGGCGTGGACGGGATCGCGGCTTCCTTTCTCGCGTTGCGGATCGCGGTGCGCAGCACCTGCGTGCCGGCGACCGGGTACGCGGCCAGGAATTCGGTGAGCGCCGCGTCGTCGGCGATCAGCCGTTCGCGCCAGCGTTCCAGGCTCTGGTGGCGGGCCGCGGAGGCGGCGGTGCCGCGGCGCATCTCCGCGAGTTGCTCGCGCAAGGGCCCGGCATCGATGTTGCGCATGATCTTGCCGATGTACTGGATCTGGCGGCGCTTGCCCTCGTGGCTGGTGAGTCGTCGCGCCTCGCGCACCGCGTTCGCGAGCACCTCGGGCATGGTCACGCCCGCGAGTGCCGCCTCGCTCAGCTCGACCAGTTCCTTGCCGAGCGCCTGCAGCGCATGCATGGCTTCCTTGCGCTTGGTCTTGCTCGGCGGATCGTCGTCGTGGATCACGCTGATATCATAGCGCGCCATGAAAAATGTCCCCGGCCTGACCTACACGCAGGACGCCTTGCGCGCCACGGCGCACGCGGTGCTCGAGCACGCGCACCGCCTCGGCGCCTCGGCCTGCGAGGTCGACGTCTCCGAGGGCTACGGCCTGTCGGTCACCGTGCGAAAGGGCGCAGTCGACACCATCGAGCACAACCGCGACAAGGGCCTCGGGGTCAGCGTCTACCTCGGCGAGCGCCCGCGCGTGCGCCGCGGCCACGCCAGCACCTCCGATTTCTCCGATACGGCGCTCGCGCAGACCGTGGCCGCGGCGCATGCGATCGCGCAGCGCACTGCCGAGGACGATTGCGCGGGGCTGCCGGAGCCCGGGCAGCTGGCGACCCGCTTTCCGGACCTCGACCTGTGCCATCCCTGGGCGCTCTCCACCGAGGCGGCGATTGCGCTCGCCGAGCGTTGCGAGGCGGCGGCCTTCGCGCTCTCGCCGAAGCTCTCGAATTCAGAAGGAGCCTCGGTGTCTGCGCAGCACAACCAGTTCGTCTTCGCCAACAGCCTGGGCTTCACCGGCGGCTATCCGACGACGCGCCACGGCATCTGGTGCGCGCTGATCGCCGAGCACCGCGGCCAGATGCAGCGCGACGACTGGATGAGCGCGGCGCGCGCGCCGCAGGACCTCGCCGACCCCGTGGCCCTCGGGCGGTATGCGGGCGCGCGGGCGCTCGCGCGCCTGGGCGCGCGCAAGATCCCGACCTGCGAAGTGCCGGTGCTGTTCGAGGCGCCGATGGCGGCGCAGCTGCTCGGCAGCTTCGTCGGCGCCGCGAGCGGCGGCAGCCTGTATCGCAAGGCCTCGTTCCTGCTCGACACGCTCGGGGAGCAGGTGTTCTCGCCGCTGGTGACGATCGAGGAGCGCCCGTTCACGCCGCGCGATTTCGCGAGCGGCGCCTTCGACGACGAGGGCGTGGCGACGCAGCCGCGCGACGTGGTGCGCGCAGGCGTGCTGGAAGGGTATTTCCTCGGCTGCTACTCGGCGCGGAAGCTCGGCATGCAGACCACCGGCAACGCCGGCGGCCACCACAACCTCGAGTTGCGCCGCGCCGACGGCCGGCCGGGTCCGGATTTCGAGGGCATGCTGCGCGCGCTCGGTCGCGGGCTGCTGGTGACCGACCTGCTCGGGCAGGGGGTGAACCTTGTCACCGGCGATTATTCGCGCGGCGCCGCGGGCTACTGGGTCGAGGGCGGACGCATCGTCCACCCGGTGGAGGAAATCACCATCGCCGGCAACCTGAAGGACATGTTCCGCGGCATCGTCGAGATCGGCTCGGACACGCTGGTGCGCAACTCGCGTCGCAGCGGCTCGCTGCTGATCGAGCGCATGATGGTGGCGGGCGCCTGAGTCGCTGCGCGGCGTGCGGCTTCAGAGCCGCTGCGTGATGACGCTGGGTTCGGTCCTGACCTCGTCCTCGGCGCGGGTCGACGCCGGTGCGGTGAAGTCGAGCCTTGTGTCGAGCAGCACGCCGAAGATGCGCGTGTCCTCGCGGTCCGGCAGCCGCAGCATCGGCAGCGGCTCGGCGTCCAGGCCGAGATTGGCCACCTCGAGCGCGCCCATCACCGAGTCCGACAGCACGAATTCCCCGGAGCGCGCGCGATCGGCAAGGCGCTCTGCCAGCGTCAGCGTGTCGCCGTAGACCGTCTCGCGGCGCGCATCGTCCGGGCCGACGCGGCCCGAGACCAGTTCGCCAAGGTGCACGCCCATGGAGACCGCGGACTGCATGCCGTAGGCGTCCTGCCAGGCTTCCGCAAGCGCGCCGAACTCGAGCTGGATCGACTGCGCCGCCCGCACCGCCTGGTGCGCGCATTGCGGCGGGGTGGCGTTGCGAAAGACCATCAGCAGCGTGTCGTTGTGCGCGGAGAGCAGTTCCCCTGCATAGGCCGCGGCGCAATCGCCCACCATGCGGGTGAATCGCTCGATGACGCGCAGCACCTCGAACGAGGGCAGGCGCTCGCTCATGCGGCCGAAGTTGCGCAGCTGCGCGACGAGCACGACGGCGAGCCGGCGCTGGGGCGCGGCGTAGGCGATGGGGCCGAGGGTGGTGGTTTCGGTGGTGGTCATGGGCCTGTGGGGTCGGGCGAAAGTGCAGCCCAAGGGTAGGCTTTGTCAGAATGTGCAAGACAGGAACTAATGCCTGCCCCGCGCAGATCCCGGATGAACGGCGCGGCGCGCGGGACCGGCGGCGCGCTCAGGCGGCGAAACCGAGCGTGACGCGCCGGTTGCGCCGTCCCTCGGAGCGGATGCGCAGCACCGCCAGGCGGCCGATTTCGGCGGTATTGGCCACATGGGTGCCACCGCAGGCCTGCAGGTCGACGCCGGGGATCTCGAGCAGGCGCACGCGGCCCTCGCCGCGCGGCGGCGCGACCGACATGGTCTTCACAAGGTCCGGGCGGGCGTCGAGTTCGCCATCGGTGATCCAGAGGGCGCGCGTGGGGTGCCCCGCCTCGACCAGCGCGTTGACGCCGGCCTCGATCGCCTCGCGATTCAGTTGCTCCATCTCGATGTCGAAGTCGAGGTGCGCCTTGTCCGCGGCGATGCGCCCGCCGGTGACCGGCGCGCGCACCACGGCCGAGAGCAGGTGCAGCGCGGTGTGCAGGCGCATCAGGCGGTGGCGATGGTCCCAGTCGATTTCGGCTTCGACCTGCGTGCCGACGGCGGGGGCAGGCGCGCCCGGTGCGAGCCGGTGCAGCACGTCCTCCGCGCCCGCGCCCTTGCGTGCCTCGGTGACGGGCCATTCGGTGCCGTCCGCGGCGCGCAGGCTGCCGCGATCGCCGGGCTGGCCGCCGCCGAGGGGATAGAACACCGTGCGATCGAGCTCGACCTGCCAGGGCGCGGCCTCGCTGCCTTCGCCGTGCACCGCGACCACCGTCGCCTCGCACTGCCGCAGCGTGGCGTCGTCGCGGAACAGCAGGGCCGCCATGCCGGCGGTGCTCAGCCGAGCAGCGTGAACAGCGCGACGACGCAGACCAGCAGCGCGCCGGCCGCGACGAAGCCGAGCGTGGAATCGGCCACCTCGGGCAGGTCCGGGTCGCGCGGCACCGGGCCGGGCGCGTCGTGCTCAGCGCCCGCCATCGCCGCCTCCGGAGGGATTCAGGCTCGCCACCTTCTCGTTGAAGGCGGCGAAGAACTGGCCGGCGATCTTCTTCGCGGCCATGTCGACCAGTCGCGAGCCGATTTGCGCCAGCTTGCCGCCGACGCTCGCCTTCGCGGTGTAGTACAGCCGGGTGCCCTCGCCCTCGGGGGCGAGACGCACCGTGGCGCCGCCCTTGCCGAAGCCGGCGACGCCGCCCTGTCCCTCGAAGGCCAGGGCGTAGGACTCCGGCGGCTTGACGTCAGAGAGTTCCAGCTTGCCCTTGAACTTCGCGCTCACCGGGCCGACGCGGGCGGTCATCTGTACCGCGTACTCGGTGTCGCTGACCCGGTCGATGGCTTCGCAGCCCGGCACGCAGGCCTTGAGGATTTCCGGGTCGTTCAGCGCCGCCCAGGTCTGCGCCTGGGTGGCGGGAATCAGTTCTTCGCCTGTCATTTCCATGCGCGGGTCTCCTGCAATGCGCGGGCCGGCCTCGAGAGCGTATGCGCCAGATCGACCAGACTCTTCAGATTATGCACCGGGAGGAACATGTCCACATGCGGCAACATCGCGCGCACGCCTGCGGGACGCGCCTCGAAGCGCTCGTAGCGCAGCAGCGGATTGAGCCAGACCAGCGTGCGGCAGGACTTGGACAACCGCTCCATCTCCTCCGACAGGCCCTCGCCCGCCTCGCGGTCCAGGCCGTCGGAGACCAGCATGACGCAAGCATTCTGCCCGAGCACGCGCCGGCCCCAGCGCCAGTTGAACTCGCGCAGGCAGTTGCCGATGCGCGTGCCGCCGGACCAGTCCTTGATGATGTCCGCCACCTTCGCCATGGCGACGTCGACGTCGCGATGCCGCAGCTGGCGCGTGATGTTGGTGAGCCGGGTGCCGAAGACGAACACCGTGACGCGGTCGCGGTCGTTGGTCAGGGCGTGCAGGAAGTGCAGGAACATGCGCGCGTAGGGGTTCATCGAGCCCGAGATGTCGCACAGTACCACCAGCGGCGGGTGCAGCTCGCGCGGCGCCGAGCGCACCAGCGGGATGATGCCGCCGCCTTCGCGCATCGACTCGCGCAGCGTCGCGCGCAGGTCCACGCGCATGCCGCGAGGATCGGTCACGTGCCGGCGCGTGCGCAGCTTCGGCAGCGGCAGGCGCAACTCGGCGATCATCTTCTTTGCCTGCGAGAGCTCGGCCGCCGACATGGTGTCGAAGTCCATGCGCTGCAGCACTTCCGAGGACGAGAAGGTGAGCCGGGCGTCGAGCTCGATTTTCTGCTCCTCGCGCGGCTTCGCTTCTTCCTGCTTCTGGCCGAAGAGGGCGTCGGTGAGGCGCTGGCTCTGCTGGTCCTCGGGCTTCGCGCTCCTGCCGTAGACCTTGGGCAGCAGCAGCTGCATCATCTTTTCGGTGAGCTTCGGGTCGCGCCAGAACAGCCGAAATGCCTGGTCGAAGATCGGCCGCTGCTCCTCGCGCGAGAGCAGCACCGCCGACATGGTCCAGTACCAGTCGTCGCGCCGCTCGGGGCCGGCGATTTCCAGCGCGCGCACCGTGTCGACCACGCGGTCCGGGCCGATGCGCAGGCCCGCCGCGCGCAGCAGGCGCGCGAAGTGCATGACGTTTTCTGCAAGCCGTCCCGAAGGCGCGTTCGGGTCGATCGCCGGGATCATCCGCGCGCCTTCTCGCGCGCTGGCGCAAGCGGGCAGGCGCGGGCCTGTTTCTCAACCGTGCGCGAGGCGATGACGCGGTGTTCCTTGACGAAGGCCTCGTGGTTGGCTTCGACGTCTTCCAGCCGGTAGGCGTAGTTGACCATCATGCCCGCGCCGCGCGCGAGGCCGGCGGCCGACAGGTCGGCGAAGACGTTGACGCGTTCGAGCGCCGCGCCGTTGCCGAGGTGGAAGCGCGCCACCGGGTCGAGCGGCGCCTCGCCCTTTTTCGCGTGCAGCAGGTAGTGCGCGCAGGCCGCCGTGAGCGCCGGCGCCAGCGCGGCGGGAGGCTTGCGGTGCCAGTCGGGCGTCTCCAGCGGCGCGAGCGCCTCGCCGAGGCGCCCTTTCTCGCCGGCGAGCCAGGCCGCGAAGCCCGGCACCGGCGAAAGCGTGGCGAAGGTCTTGAGCTTCGGCAGCATCGCCTGCAGGTCGCGCGCCACCTGCTTGATGAGGAAGTTGCCGAAGGACACGCCGCGCAGGCCCGCCTGGCAATTGGTGATCGAGAAGAAGATCGCGTGCGTGGCCTTCTCCGGGTCCTCCACCGCGGCGGCGGGGTCGATCAGCGGCGCGATCTCGGCGGCGAGGCCGCGGGTCAGCGCCACCTCGATGAAGATCAGCGGTTCCTCGGGCAGCGCCGGGTGGAAGAAGGCAAAGCAGCGCCGGTCAGCCGCGAGGCGCCGGCGCAGGTCGTCCCAGCCCTGGATGGCGTGCACCGCCTCGTAGGCGATCAGTTTCTCGAGTACGTTCGCCGGCGTGCGCCAGTCGATGCGCTCGAGCCGCAGGAAGCCGCGGTTGAACCAGCTGCGGAACAGGTGCATCAGGTCGCTGTCTACCGCGGACCAGTCGGGATGCGTCTTCAGTCCCGCGAGCAATTGCGTGCGCAGCCTGACCAGGGCCGCGGTGCCGCCGGGGGCCATGTTCAGGCGCCGGAACAGTTCCTGGCGCTGCGGGTCGACGCTCGCCTGCAGCCGCGCCAGCGTGCGCGCGCCGGGATCGCTGCGGTAGGCCTCGGCGGCGCGCAGCACCGCCTCGGGCGAGGGCGCGTAGCCGGCGGCGAGCCCGTCAAAGAACAGGTCGCGCTCGAGCGGCGGCAGGGCCGTGATCGCGGTGGCGGCCTCGCGCGCGAGCAGGGCGCCGGAGGACTCGCCGCGCTCGCTCATCAGCGCGTGGCACAGGGCGAGCGCCCGGGTCGAGGCGCGATGCGGGTCGCGCCCGAACAGCCGTTTCAGGAAGGCGGGGGTTTCCACCGCCGGGTCAGGCCGCCGCGGCCGCGCCCTTCGCCTCGGCGACCAGGCGCTCGGCTTCCTCGCCGGCGATCTTCTCGATGTCGTCCTGGTACTTGAGCAGCACGCCGAGGGTGTCGTTCACGGTCTGCGGGTCGAGCGCGATGCGGTCGAGCGCCACCAGGCAGTTGGTCCAGTCGATGGTCTCGGCCACGCCCGGCAGCTTGAACAGATCGATGCCGCGCAGCCGCTGCACGAAGGCGACCACTTCCTTCGACAGGGCGCCCGCGGCCTTCGGCGCCTTGCGCTTGAGGATCTCGAGTTCGCGCGCCGCGTCCGGATAGTCCACCCAATGGTAGAAGCAGCGGCGCTTGACCGCGTCATGGATCTCGCGCGTGCGGTTCGAGGTCACCACCACGATGGGCGGGGTCTCGGCGCGGATGGTGCCGAGCTCGGGCACGGTGATCTGCCAGTCCGAGAGCACTTCGAGCAGGTACGCCTCGAAGGGCTCGTCGGTGCGGTCGAGCTCGTCGATCAGCAGCACCGGCGGGGCGACGGTCCCGGCGAGCGCGCGCAACAGCGGCCTGCGCACCAGGAACTTCTCCGAGAAGATGTCCTGCGCGAGGCCTTCGCGCGATTTCACGCCCTCGGCTTCCGCCATGCGGATCTCGATCATCTGCCGCGGGTAGTTCCACTCGTAGGCGGCCTGCGCGATGTCGAGCCCCTCGTAGCATTGCAGGCGGATCAGGTCGCGGCCGAGCGAACTCGCCAGCACCTTGGCGATCTCGGTCTTGCCGGTGCCGGCCTCGCCTTCGAGGAACAGCGGCCGCTGCATGGAAAGCGACAGGTAGAGCGCGGTAGCTAGGCTGCGCTCGGCGACGTAGTCCGCGCCGGCGAGCAGGGCCTGCGTGGCGTCGATGGATTTCGGGAGGGAGGTTGGCATGGGCGCAAAAAGGTTCATTCTCGGATATTTGCCGCGCGCGTGCCAGCGGTCCGGCTCCGGTGGCATAAACTGGCCGGCATTCCAGAGGAGGACCGCGATGCAGGACGACAGCGCACGGCTCGCGCGCAAGCCCCACGGCGCACACCATATTGCCCCGGATTGCGCGGGCATGGATTTCTGGCAGGCCGACGCCTCGTTTCGCAGCCTGTTGACGCTCTACATGCCGCCGGACTGGCTCGAGCGCATGACGCCGCATTTCGCGCGCCTCGGGGCGCTCGCCGGCGGGCGGCTCGACGCGCTCGCGCGCGAGGCTGATCGCCACCCGCCGGTGCTGCACGCGCGCGACCGCTTCGGCCGCGACGAGGACTGGATCGAGTACCACGCGGCCTACCGCGAGATGGAGACGATTGCGTTTTGCGAGTACGGCCTGCAGGCGATGAGCCACCGCGCCGGCGTGCTCGGCATGCCCGAGGCCGCGCCGCCGCTGGTGAAGTACGCCTTCACCTACCTCTTCGTGCAGGGCGAGTTCGGCATCATGTGTCCGGTGAGCGTCTCGGACACCTCGAACTTCGTGCTCAAGCGCTTCGGCTCGGCGCCGCTGAAGGCCCGGCTGCTCGATCGCATGCTGTCGCAGGACCCGGCGACCATGCTGAAGGGCACCCAGTTCATGACCGAGAAGGCCGCGGGGTCCGACGTCGGCGCGCTCGAGACCGAGGCCGAGCCGCTCGGCACCGGCGAGGACGGCCTTGAGCGCTTTCGCATCCACGGCGAGAAATGGTTCTGCAGCCATGCGGATGCGGACGTTGCGCTGATGCTGGCGCGACCGCGCGGCGCGCCGGCCGGCACGAAGGGCCTCGCGCTCTTCGCGCTGCCGCGCCGCACCGAGGACGGTTCGCGCAATGCCTACCGCATCGTGCGCCTGAAGGACAAGCTCGGCACGCGCTCGATGGCCTCGGGCGAGATCCGCTTCGAGGGCGCGATCGCCTACCTGGTGGGCGAGGCCACGCAGGGCTTCAGGCAGATGATGCAGCAGGTGAATCTGTCGCGGCTCTCGCACGGCGTGCGCGCCGCCTCGATGATGCGCCGCTGCCTGAACGAGGCGCTCGCCGCGGCGCGCGGACGGCGCCAGTTCGGGCGGCCACTGGCAGAAATTCCCCTGCAGCGACGCCAGTTGCTGAAGATCCTGCTGCCCACCGAGCAGGCACTTTCGATGTACGGCCTCGCCGCCGAGTCGATGGGCCGCGCCGAGGCCGGCGATGCCGAAGGCGCCGCGCTGCTGCGCATCCTCACCCCGGTGTACAAGTTTCGCGCCTGCCGCGACAACATCCGGGTCGCCAGCCTGGCGCTCGAGGTGCGCGGCGGCCTCGGTTACATCGAGGAATGGGTCATGCCGCGCCTCGCGCGCGACGCCCAGATCGGCACGCTCTGGGAGGGCACCTCGAACATCAACGCGCTCGACGTGGTGACACGCGCGGTGGCGAAGGACCGTGCCCACGAGGCGCTCGCCGACGCGCTGCGCAAGCGCCTGTCCGGCGCGCCCGGCGTGCCGCCTGCGCTGCGCACCCGGCTCGAGGATGCGCTGGCGCGCGCCACCGCCTTCGCCGGTGAAGTCGCCGCTGATCCGAGGGGCGAGCGCGAGGTGCGTCGTGCCGCCTCGGCGCTCTATCACGCGGCCACGGCGGTGCTGCTGGCCTGGGAGGGCGCGACGCTCGGTGCACGCGGCGGCGACGCCCGGCGCCTGGTGATGGCGCGCCTGGTGCTCGATCATCGTCTCTCGGTTGCGGACCCGCTCGCGCGCGAGGGCGGCCGCGCGAGCGCCGGCGAGGTCGAAGACCTGCTGCTCGGCGAGGCGCCGGTGCCGCTCGATCGCGCGCAGGGGCTCTGCGCGCATTGACAGTACCGGGGGCGCGGACTAGATTGGCGGGGCCGATTCGCCGCGCATGGGAGAGACCGGCCCTGCCGGCGCCGAAGGAGTAAGCGCCCCGCAAACTCTCAGGCAAAAGGACCTGCGCGGTTCGGCACTCTGGAGAGAAGGCGCGTGGCCCGCGAGGGGCGCGACGCCTCGCCGAAGGTACAAGCGCCGCCGACCGCCGTGACGGTCCTGGCGCCAATTTCTCAGGCAAACGGACAGAGGGGGCATCGAGGACCGGTCGGTCCGCGTGCCTTCGCTTTTCCGCGTCTGGCAGGCCTCCGCCCGGACATTCTTACCGGAACCGGAGCCTGTCATGGACATCCCGCAGTCGCTCAAGTACGCCGCCTCGCACGAGTGGGTCGCCGAAGCGGACGGCCTCGTCACCGTAGGCATCAGCGCAGTCGCCACCGACCAGTTGGGTGAACTCGTCTACGTCGAACTGCCCGAGGTCGGTCGCGTGCTCGCGGCCGGGGAAAGCTGCGCGGTGGTCGAATCGACCAAGGCGGCCTCGGATGTCTACGCGCCGGTCGCCGGCGAAGTCGTCGAGGTCAATCGGGCGCTGGCGGACACGCCGGCCACGGTGAATGCTTCCCCTTACCAGGACGGATGGCTGTTTCGCCTGCGGCCCGCGGCCGGCGCGTCGCCAGCGTCCCTGCTGGATGCGGTGGCGTATCGCGCCGGCGCGGGCGTCAAGGATTGACCACCATGCGCGACGTGACGCCTTCATTGCTGGACGCGGACACCTATGCGGCCCGGCACCTCGGCGCGGGCGCGTCCGACACGCAGGCCCTGCTCGACGCGGTCGGCGCGCCTTCACTCGAGGCGTTCATCGCCTCCGCGGTGCCGGAGAACATCCGCAGCGCCGGCGCGGCGAAGGCGCTCGGCGCCGCTGCGAGCGAGGAGGCCGCACTCGCGGAGCTTGCGGCGCTCGCGGCGCGGAACGCGCCGTGGCGGAACTTCCTCGGCACGGGCTATCACGGCACGCGCACGCCGGCGGTGATCCGCCGCAACGTGCTGGAGAACCCGGGCTGGTACACCGCCTACACGCCGTACCAGGCGGAGATCTCGCAGGGCCGGCTGGAGGCGCTGCTCGCCTTCCAGCAGATGGTGATCGACCTCACCGGACTGCCGGTGGCGAACGCCTCGCTGCTCGACGAGGCGACCGCGGCCGCGGAGGCGATGCTGCTCCTGCGGCGCTCGGCGAAGAGCCGGGCGAAGGCCTTCTTCATCGATGCTGCCTGCCACCCGCAGGTGATCGCGGTGGTGGCGACCCGCGCGAAGTGGCTCGGCATCCCGCTCGTCGTCGGCGACGCGGACACCGACCTCGACCCGGCGGCGGTGTTCGGCGCGCACCTGCAGATGCCGGATACCTTCGGCCGCTTGCGCGATCCCTCGGCCGTGATCGAACGCCTGCATGCGGCAGGCGCCCTGGTCTCGCTCGGCACCGACCCGCTCGCGCTGGTGCTGGTGAAGTCCCCGGGCGCCCTCGGCGCGGATGTCGCGATCGGTTCGGCGCAACGCTTCGGCGTGCCGATGGGCTACGGCGGACCGCACGCGGCCTATATCGCCACCCGGGAGGAATACAAGCGCGCGCTGCCCGGGCGCATCATCGGCGTGTCGGTGGACGCAGCGGGACGCACCGCCTACCGCATGGCCCTGCAGACGCGCGAGCAGCACATCCGGCGCGAGAAAGCGACCAGCAACATCTGCACCGCGCAGGCGTTGCTGGCCAACATGGCGGCG
This sequence comes from Burkholderiales bacterium, assembly GCA_036526195.1. Classification (GTDB taxonomy): domain Bacteria; phylum Pseudomonadota; class Gammaproteobacteria; order Burkholderiales; family SG8-39; genus DATCYZ01. The sequence goes on along the minus strand of DATCYZ010000029.1, from coordinate 38,712 downwards.
TTCTACGCCATCTGGCACGGGCCGGAGGGCCTGGCGCAGATCGCGCGACGCGCGAACGCCATGGCGCGCCTGATGGCGGCGGCGGCCTGCGAGGCCGCGCCGGCCGTGGACGACGCGTTCTTTGACACCGTGCTGCTCAAGCCCGCCTTGCCCGAGGCCGAGGTGCGCGCGCGCGCGGCGGCCAGGCGCGTCAACCTGAGATACCCCGGTGACGGGCGTGTCGGCATTGCATTCGACGAGACGAGCTCGCTGGCCGATGTCGCCGATTGCCTGGAGATCGTCGGTGCCCCGGCCACCGACCTCGCGCCGCTGGCGGCGACGCTCGGCGCCACGCCGGACTCGATCCCCGCGGCATTGCGGCGCGCGGACGCGATCCTCGCCCACCCGGTGTTTCACCGGCATCGCAGCGAAACGCAAATGATGCGCTACCTGAAGCGACTCGAGAACCGCGACCTGTCGCTGGTGCACAGCATGATTCCGCTGGGGTCCTGCACCATGAAGCTGAACGCCGCCTCGGCGCTCGAACCGGTGTCATGGCCGCAGTTCGCGTTGCTGCATCCGTTTGCGCCGGCGGGGCAGGTGACCGGCATGCGCGCGATGATCGACGGTCTCGAGCGCATGCTTGCCTCGATCACCGGCTTCGCGCGGGTCTCGTTCCAGCCCAACTCCGGCGCGCAGGGCGAGTACGCGGGGCTGCTCGCGATCCGCAACTTTCACGCGGCGCGCGGCGAGGGCGTGCGCGATGTCTGCCTGATCCCGGCCTCGGCGCACGGCACCAACCCGGCCTCGGCGGCGATCATCGGGCTGAGCGTGGTGGTGGTGGCCTGCGATGCGCAGGGCAACGTCGACATTGCGGACCTGCGGAAGAAGACGGAGGCGAACCGTGCCAGGCTCGCCGCGCTGATGCTGACCTATCCCTCGACGCACGGGGTGTTCGAGACGCAGGTGAAGGACCTCTGTGCGATCGTGCACGAGGCCGGCGGCCAGGTGTACATGGACGGGGCGAACCTGAACGCGCTCGCCGGCCTCGCCGAGCCTGCCGCACTCGGCGCGGACGTCTGCCACATCAACCTGCACAAGACCTTCGCGATTCCGCACGGCGGCGGCGGGCCGGGCATGGGACCGATCGCGGTGGCGGCCCATCTCGCGCCGCACCTGCCCGGGCATCCCCTGTCGGAAGGAGCGGCGTGGCCGGAGAGCAACGGCACGGTCTCGGCGGCGCCCTTCGGCAGCGCCCTGATCCTCGCGATCTCGTGGATGTACATCCGCATGCTCGGCACCGAGGGCGTGCGCAGCGCCACGGCGCTCGCCATCCTGAACGCCAACTACGTGGCCACCCGCCTGAAGCCGTACTTCCCGGTGCTCTACGCCGGCGCAAACGACCGCGTCGCGCACGAATGCATCCTCGACCTGCGCACCCTGAAGAGCGAGATCGGCGTCACTGCCGAGGACGTGGCCAAGCGGCTCATGGATTACGGCTTCCATGCGCCGACCCTGTCCTTCCCAGTGACCGACACGCTGATGGTCGAGCCCACGGAGAGCGAATCGAAGGCCGAGCTCGACCGTTTCTGCGAGGCGATGATCTCGATCCACGGCGAGCTCGAGCGGATCCGCAGCGGTGCCTGGGACCGCGCCGACAATCCGCTGAAGAACGCGCCCCATACCGCGGACGAGCTCGTCGGCGACTGGACGCACCCGTACCCGCGCGAGGCGGCGGTCTATCCGCTCGCCTGGCTGCGCGCGGCGAAGTACTGGCCGCCGGTGAAGCGGGTCGACAATGCCGGCGGCGACCGGAACCTGGTCTGCACCTGCCCACCGATGGCGGACTGGGCATGAGCGCGCCGGCCACAGACCTGCGGCGCACGCCGCTGCACGCCCTGCACACGGAATGCGGCGCACGCTTCACGCCCTTCGCCGGCTGGGAGATGCCGCTGCAGTACGACGCGGGCCTGAAGGCGGAGCACCTGTGGACGCGCGACCAGGCGAGCCTGTTCGACGTCTCGCACATGGGGCAACTCGTCGTCACCGGCCCGGACCTGCACGCCGCGCTCGAGCGCGCGCTGCCGGTGGACTTCGAGGGCTGGCCCGACGGCCTGCAACGCTACACGCTGCTGCTGAACGACGCCGGCGGCATCGACGACGACCTGATGGTGACGCGCACCGGGGACCGCGTCGCGATCGTGGTGAATGCCGCCTGCCGCGATGCGGACCGCGCGCGGTTGCGCGCGCTGTGCCACGAACTGTCGATCGAATGGCGTGAGGCGGCGCTGATCGCCCTGCAGGGCCCGCAGGCGGATGCGGCGCTGACCGCACTGAACCCCGAGGCCTCGAAGCTCGCCTTCATGCATGCCGCCACGCTCGATCTCCATGGCGCGGACTGCCTCGTGTCACGCTCCGGCTATACCGGCGAGGACGGCTTCGAGATTTCGGTGCCGACCGGGGACGCCGAGCGCCTTGCGCGGATCCTGCTCGAGCAACCCGCGGTCAGGCTGGCCGGGCTTGCCGCGCGCGACACGCTCAGGCTTGAGGCCGGGCTGCACCTGTACGGACAGGATATGGACACACAGACCTCGGTACATGAAGCCGGCCTCGGCTGGGCGATCGCGCGCGCGCGCCGTGCCGGTGGCGCGAAGGCGGGCGGCTTTCCGGGCGCGGCGGAAGTCCTTCGCCCGGACGGCGCCACGCCGGCACGCCGCCTTTCAGCGCTCATTGGCGAGGCGGCGGTGCCGGTGCGCCACGGCGCGGAGATCGTCGACGAAAGCGGGCGCACGCTGGGCACGGTGACCAGCGGCACGGTGTCGCCGACGCTCGGCAAGCCGGTGATGCTTGCCATGCTCGACGCCGCCGCGGAGGCAGGAGCACCGCTCTTCGCAGTAGTGCGGGGCAAGCGCCACGCGGTCACGCGCACGCGCCTGCCCTTCGTGCCGAAGCGCTACCGGCGCTAGCGCGTCGGGCGTTTCAAATTCCACCCCCGCGGCGTGGGGGCGGCGCAATGCCGAGCGGGTATCATCGTTGCACGCACAGGAGGACCACATGCCAAGACACCAGGACTACATCCCGCACGGCGTCATCCCGGCGGCGCTGCTGCCGTTCCACGAGGACCTGTCAATCGACGAGGCCTCGTACCGCTCGCACCTGCGCGACCTCGCCGCGGTCGAAGGCGTGTCCGCGATCACCATCAATGCCCATGCCTCCGAGGTGGCGGCCTGCACCTTCGACGAACAGCGGCGCGTGCTGGACCTGACGCAGGACGAGATCGGGGCTCGCATGCCGCTGGTCAACGGCATCTATGCCGAGGGCGCGCTGGAAGCGGCGCGCCTGGCGAAGATGGCGCAGGCAGGCGGCGCCTCGGCGCTGCTGGTGTTTCCTTCCGGGGTGTTCACCTTCGGTCACCGTCCAGAGATGGTGATCGAGCATTTCCGGCGCATCGCGGATGCGAGCGACCTGCCGCTGATCGTCTTCCAGTACCCGCCGGCCGGCGGCCAGGGGTATTCGCTTGCGACGCTGGAGCGCCTGATCGACGCGGTGCCGACGATCCGGGCGATCAAGGACTGGTGCGCCAATCCGCAACTGCACGAGCGCCAGATCCGCGTGCTGCAGGCGCGTTCCCCGGTCGTGAACGTGCTGACCACCCACAGCGCCTGGCTGATGAGTTCGCTGGTGCTCGGCTGCAACGGCCTGCTCTCGGGCAGCGGCTCGGTGATTGCAGACCTGCAGGCGCAGCTGTTCCGCGCGGTGCAGGCCAATGACCTCGCCACCGCCCGTTGCCTGAACGACCGCATCTGGCCGACGGCCGAGGTGTTCTACAGCGAGCCTTGGGTCGACATGCACAACCGGATGAAGGAAGCGCTGGTGCTGCTCGGCAAGCTGCCGCGCGCCACCGTGCGCCCGCCGCTGGCGAAGCTCTCCGACGCCGAGATCGGGCGCATCCGGTCGGCGCTGGTGGCGGCCGGGTTGCTGAGCGAGGGTGGAAAAGTGAAGAAGGCGGCCTGATGGACGCGCGTGGCGATCTGCTGTCGTTCGAGACCCTGCCGGACCGCGTCGAGGACGTGGACCATCTCGAGGAACTGCTCTCGCGCCCGAGCCAGCCCCTGATCGACGACTTTGCCCGGCTCGAGGGCGACATCTTGGTGCTGGGCGTCGGCGGCAAGGTCGGTCCGACGCTGGCCCGGCTGGCCAAGCGCGCCGCGCCGGGCAAGCGGGTGATCGGCGTCGCGCGCTTCAGCGACCCGGCGGTGAAGCGCGGTCTCGAGGCCGCGGAGATCGAGACCGTGAGCTGCGACCTGCTCGAACGCGAGCAGCTCGCGAAACTTCCCGATGCGCCGAACGTGGTCTACATGGCGGGCAAGAAGTTCGGCACCGAGACCGACCCGTCGTTTGCCTGGGCGATGAACGTCAAGGTGCCGGCCATGGTGGCCGAGCGCTACCCGGCCTCGCGCATCGTGGCCTTTTCGACCCTGTGCGTGTACGGCTTCGCGCCGGTGGCGAGCCACGGCTGGGACGAGTCGGTCGAGCCGCGGCCGCTCGGCGACTATGCCAATTCCTGCGTCGGGCGCGAGCGCATGTTCCGCTACCACAGCCTGCAGCACGGCACGCCGGGGCGGCTGATGCGGCTCAACTACGCGATCGACCTGCGCTACGGCGTGCTCCATGACATCGCGCGCTGGGTGAAGGAACGAAAAACCATCCCGCTGGCGGCCGGGCATGCGAGCGTGATCTGGCAGGGAGATTCGAGCGCGCAGATCCTGCGCTCGCTCCTGCACTGCACGACGCCGACCACGCCGCTTAACATCGGCGGGCCGGAGCTTGCCAGCGTGCGCATGCTGGCGACCGAATTCGGCAGACGATTCGGCATCGAGCCCCTGTTCGAGGGCGTCGAGTCGGACGAGGGCTGGATCAACAACACGCTTGCGGCGCAGCGCCTGTTCGGCAATCCGGTGGTGCCGCTGGCGAAGATGATCGACTGGACCGCCGACTGGGTCGGGCGCGACATGCCCTCGCACGACAAGCCGACGCATTACGAAGAACGCGGCGGACGGTTCTGAGCATGGGCGAGGGCACCGGCCTGATGGCGTTCTGGGCGAAGATCGAACCGTCCTATCTGGAGCGGTTTCGCAGCTGGCACAACGCCGAGCACATGCCCGAGCGGGTCTCGATCCCGGGTTTTCGGGCGGGGCAGCGCTACCTCGGCAACGGCAGCCGGGACTTCTTCCTGATGATGTACGAGACGCGGGATCCGGCGGTGCTCGGCAGCGAAGCCTACCTCGCCCGCCTGAACGCGCCCACGGCCTGGACCCGCGAGTCCCTGCCGAACTTCCGCGAGCCGGCGCGCAACATCTACCGCCTGCTCGAAGCGCGGGGCGCGGTCGACCTGTTCCGCTTTCCCTGCATGGTCTCGGTGCGCTTCAATGCCGCGTCGCAACCCGAGGGCCTGGTCGGGCGGATCTCCGGATTGGCAGGCGCCGGCCGGACGCGGTTCTTCGGCATCGATAGCGAGATCTCCGGCATCCAGACCTCGGAGCGCAAGATTTACGGCGGCGGGCCGGGCGCGCAGCGCTGGCTGCTGCTGGTGGAATGCTCGCTCGAAGCGGTCGTGGACGGCTCGATGCTGCGCGCGGCGATCGCCACCGAGGCCGGCGCGTGGCAGGACGTGTTCGTCGACGCCTTTACGGTCGACTACGTGCTGGCACGGGCGGCGGACTGAGCCGCCCGCGCGCCGCGGGACGCCTCAGCTGCCCTTGAAGGCGGGCTTGCGCTTGGCGTGGAACGCGTCCACGCCCTCGCGGAAGTCGTCCGAGGTGCGCAGCCGGCTGTAGCAGTGCCCTTCCATCTCGATGGCGAGCGACAGGGTCGCGTCCTCGGTGTCGTTCAGCAGCTTCTTCGCGGTGCGTTGCGCAAGCGGCGCAAATTCGACCAGTTCGGCCACCAGCGCGTCGGTCGCCTTCTCGAGGTCGGCGTCCGGCACGCATTCGGTGATCACGCCCCAGTCGAAAGCCTGCTTCGCCGGGATGCGGCGCGAGCGCATGACGATGTCCTTGGTGCGTGTCAGCCCGACCATCTTCTGCAGGCGCGCCGAGCCGCCCGAGCCGGGAATCTGGCCGAGCTTCTGCTCGGGCAGGGCGTAGAGCGCGGTCTCCGAGCCGATGCGGAAGTCGCAGGCGAGCGACACCTCGAAGCCGACGCCGAAGCAATAGCCGCGGTTGGCGGCGATCACCGGCTTGGCGCAGCGCGCCGGCGCCGCCATGTTCCAGGCAAGCTTCGAGACCGTCTCGGGGCTGGCTTCAAGGAAGCCCTTGATGTCGCCGCCGCTGGAGAAATGCTCGCCATCGGCGCGCAGCACGATCACCCGCACGTCCGGATGCAGGTCGAGCGCTTCGAACACGGCACGCAGCTGCTCGCGTTGCGGCATGCGGATCACGTTGAGCGGCGGCCGCGCGAGGATGATGTCGCCGCGCTGCTTCGCCGCGTCGACCTCGACGCGAAAGCCGTCGAGGTTGGCCAGCAATCCGGCGGCGGGATGGGTGAGTGCGGTCATGAAGAAGCTCCTTTGTCTGGTTCGTACTCCCCGGCGACGAGCTTGCGGCGCAGGATCTTGCCGACGGGGGATTTCGGGATGTCCGCGACGAACACGTACTCGCGCGGTCGCTTGTAGTTCGGCAGTTCGGACGTCCTGCAATGGGCGTCGAGCGCGGCGTCGTCCACGTCCGCGCGGCGCTTGATGAAGGCGACCACTTTCTGGCCCCAGCGTTCGTCCTTCAGGCCGGCGACCGCGACGTCGTCGACCGCCGGGTGCAGAGAAAGCACCGACTCGATGTCGACCGGCGAGATGTTCTCGCCGCCGGAAATGATCATGTCGTCGACGCGGCCGGTGACGAACAGGTCGCCGTCCCGGTCGAGCAGGCCGGTGTCGCCGGTGAAGTACCAGCCCTCGCGCAGCGACTTGGCGTTGGCATCGGGCCGGTTCCAGTAGCCCTCGAAGGACTCGTCGCCCGAGAGGTCGGCGATGATCTGGCCTTCCTCGTTCGGCGCGGCGAGGTCCTGCGGGGTCTTGGCGTCGAGCCTGACCACGCGCACGCGCGCATTGATCCCCGCGCGCCCGGCCGAGCCGGGCTTCGCCGCCGCCTTCTGGTCGATGGTGAAGGTGTAGATCTCGGAGGAGCCGTAGTGGTTGACGAACAGGTCGGGCTTGAAGGCCTCGACCAGCCTTCCGAGCAGCGCATCGGTCATCGGCGCGCCGGCATAGCCGAGCTTGCGCACGGACCGCACATCGGTGGTGGCGAAATCCGGGTGCCCGATCAGGTCGTGGTACAGCGTCGGCACCAGGTACAGGTTGCTGATCTTCTCGGCGGCGATGAGGCGCAGCGCGCTCGGCACGTCGAAGCGCGGCAGGCAGATGAAGCAGCCGTCGATCAGCGCCATCGCCAGCAGCGAGCGCACCCCCATGGTGTGGTAGAGCGGCATCACGCCGAGCGTGCGCTCGCCCGTGAGGTAGGCGTTCTGCGCGACGTGGGCCAGCGCGGCCGCCCGCTCTGCGCGATGGCGTCGCGGCACGCCCTTCGGGCGCCCGGTGGTGCCGGAGGTGTAGAGCATCAGCGACCAGTCTTCGGCGCCGGCGACCGGGTCCGGCGTCAGGCCGCTCTCGCCACACAGGGTCTCGAAGGCCGTCGCCCCGGCAATATCGAGGCCGGCGACGATGCGGGGCAGCTTCGCCGCGCGCGGCGCTTCGCCGACCGCCGCCGCGCTCGAGGCGTCGAACACCAGCACTTTCGCACCGGAATCCTCGAGGCAGTACTCGATCTCGTCCGCCTTGGCCCGCCAGTTGAGCGGCGTGATGATGACGCCTGCAAACTGGCAGGCCCAGTGCAGCGTCGCCATCTCCCAGCGATTCTGCATGACCGCAAGCAGGTGATCGCCCTTGCGCAGGCCGAGGCCGTGCAGCGCGCGCGCGAGCGAGCCGATGCGCGGCAGCCATTCGGCATAGCGCAGGCGCAGGTCGCCATCGACCAGGGCGCCTGCCTCGGGCCGGCGCTCGACGCTTTGCAGGAAGGTGCGGCCGAGATCAAGCATGGGAGACATCCTTCGCGCGCTGGCCGGCCACCTCGAGGATCGCCTGCACGATGCCGCTGTAGCCCGTGCAGCGGCACAAGTGGCCGGAGAGCATCTCTCGCACCGCGGTTTCGTCGGGCTGCGGCACGCGCTCGAGAAACTCGGCTGCCGACATCAGGATGCCCGGCGTGCAGAACCCGCATTGCAGGGCGTGGTGGCGGCGAAACGCCAGTTGCAGGTCGCTCAGGCCGGGGTCGCCGGAACCGTCCGGCCGGGCAAGGCCTTCGACGGTGTCGACGCGCCGGCCGTCGGCACTGACCGCCAGGGCGAGGCAGCTGCGCTGCGCGACGCCGTCGATGCGCACCGTGCAGGCGCCGCACACGCCATGCTCGCAGCCGACATGCACGCCGGTCGCGCCGAGTGCCTCTCGCAGGAAGTCCGAGAGCAGCATGCGCGAGGCGCAGTGCGCACTGCGCGTGGCGCCGTTCAGGACGATTTCGACACGGTGCAGCGTGTCACGTGCGTAGCGCTTCATGCGGACAGGTCTCCAATGAGGCGATTTCCCAGTGTGCGCACCAGGTGGCGGCGATAGCGCGCGCTCGCATGATGGTCGTCGCGCGCATCGAGGTCCCAGGCCAGCTGGTTGAGCGCATCCTCGAGGGCCGAGCCCGCGAGGCGCGACCAGCGCGCGACGACGGGGCGATCGCCGACACCGCCGACGCCGAGCCGGATCGTGTCTTCTCCGACGACGGCGGCCAGCGCCACGAGGGCGAAATCGCCGTGGCGCATCGACACCTCCGTGAAGCCGTGCCGTTCGCCCGCCGCGGCCGGCGGAAACTGCACGGCCTCCAGCAGTTCGTCCGCGGCGCGCGCGGTCTGCAGCATGCCCGCGAAGAAGTCCTGCGCCGCCACGCGCCGGGCACCGCGCGCCGAGCGCAGCAGCACCGTGCCGCCGAGGGTCGCGAGACACAGCGGAAGCTCGGCGCTCGGATCCGCATGCGCGATCGAGCCGCAGACGGTGCCGCGATTGCGGGTCTGGAAATGGCCCAGGTGCGGCAGCGCCTGCGCAAGCAGGGGCGCCGATCGCCCGAGCATCGGGTGGCGCTCGAGCGCCGCCTGGGTGACCGCGGCGCCGACCTGCAGCTGCGCGCCATCCGCGATGACGGCCAGCGCCTGCACCCGGTGAATGTCGACCAGGACCCGGGGCTCGGCGAGCCGCATGTTGAGCACCGCCATCAGCGACTGGCCGCCGGCCAGCACGCGCGCGTCCTCGCCGTATTCCGCGAGCAGCGCCACGGCCTCGTCGGGCGACTCGGCGCGAACGTAATCGAGGGCGGCCGGCTTCATGCGCCGATCCCGAGCCGGCGCAACAGCCGCTGCCAGACCGTGGGCGACCCCGGCGCCTGCGCGCCCTGCGCCCGGCGGTCGAGTCGCTCGAAGAGCTGCGCGAGGATGACGCGCGCCGCGCCCTCGAGCATGCGGCCGCCGATCGCCGCCACCTTGCCGCTCACCGCCACTGCGTAGTCGTAGTCGAGTTGCGTGCCGCCCGCCACCGGCGAAAGACGCACCTCGCCGCTGCCTTCGGCCGCGCCCAGCGGGCCGATGCCACGCCCGGCGAGGCGCAGGGCGCGTGGCGCGTCGATCTCCGAGAGCGCCACTTCGGCGCGGTAGCGCGCGCGGATCATGCCGATGCCGAGGGTCACGTCGGCGCTGTAGCGGTGCTCGCCCGTGGCTGTCAGGGCATGGCAGCCCGGGATCACGTCAGCCAGCGCACCCGGATCAAGCAGCACTTCGAACACCGCCTCCGGGGACGCGGCGAGGCGGACCGACCCGGACATCCGCAAGGCGCGCCCGTCGGCAGACAGGGGCGCCGCGACCGGGGCGCCGCGCCGTGCAGGGGGCGGGTCCGGCAGGTCGAGCAGCGCAAGGATCCGCGGCGGGGTCATCGGCAGCACGATGGCTTCCGGCGGTGCCGCGGCGCCGAGCGCATCGGCGAGCGCATTCGCGATGCAGGCGGGCGTGCTCATGTTGTTGCCTTCGCCCAGGCCCTTCGCGCCCAGCGGCGTGAAGGGGGAGGGCGTTTCGAGGTGCACGATCACCGGGTCCGGAACCTCGACCGCGGTGGGCACCAGGTAATCGGCGTAGGTGCCCGAGAGGAACGCGCCGTCCGGGGCGTAGGCGAACTCCTCCATCAGCGCCGCGCCGAGCGCCTGCGCGAAGCCGCCACGGATCTGTCCGTCGGCGAGCGCCGGGTTGAGCAGGCGTCCGGCGTCGTGCGCGGTGACATAGCGGTCGATCTTCACCTTGCCGGTCGCGCGGTCGATCTCCAGCGCGCACAGGTCGAAGACGAAGCCGTAGGCGGCGCTGGTGTTGATCCGGTCCCCGGCATCCGGCGCCTCGAGTTCGGGCGGCGTCCAGAACACGGTTTCGCGCAAGCCGGGCTCGAGCCCGGCGGGCACGCGCGCCGGCGCCCAATGCGCGCTGCTCGCGATGCGCGCGAAGCGCTGCGCCTTGTCAGGCGCATCACGCGGCCAGACCTTCCCCCCTCCGAACACCACGGCCTGCGCCTCGCAGCCGAGCAGTGGCGCCGCCACGCGCGCGAGCTTCTCGCGCAGCCGGACCGCGGCAAGGTGCGCGGTGCCCGCCACCGCGCCCGCGAAGCGGCTGGAATAATTCCCGGAGGCGACAGACCAGGCGTCGCGCAGGGTGTCGAGCTCGACGTTGACCGCGATGTCCGTCGGGGCCAGCCCGAATACGTCGGCGACCACCTGCGCGAGCACCGTGGCGTGACCCTGTCCCTGCGGCACCGAGGCGACGCCGACCGTGACGCTGCCGAGCAGGTCGATGGCGACCGTCGCGCTTGCGAGGGCGCCGTTCTTCGGCCCGGCCTTCTCGCGCGCCTCGGGCGTCATCACGGTGGTGATGTAGCCCATGTTCGAGATCGAGGGCTCGACGATCGCCGCGTAGCCGATGCCGTAGAGCCGCCCCTCGGCCCGCGCCTGTGCGCGGCGTGCCTTGAGTTCGTCGAGCGCGCCCGCGCGCGTGGCCGCCTCGAGGGCTGCCGGATAGTCGCCCGAGTCGAGCAGCGCGCCGGCGGCCGCGCGATAGGGGAAGGCGTCGGCGGCGATGAAGTTGCGTCGCATCACCTCCAGCGGATCGAGTTCGAGCTGGCGCGCGATCTCGTGCACCAGGCGCTCGAGCGCGAAGTACACCTGCGGCCCGCCGAAGCCGCGCACCAGGCCTGCGGGCGTCTTGGACGTCACCACCACGCGGTTGCGCACGCGCAGGTTGGGCACCGCATAGGCGCCGGTGAGGCAGCCGTGCATGCGATAGAAGGTGGCCGGCTCTGGCGCGCGCAGGTAGCCGCCGACATCGTCCAGCTGGTCGAAGTCGAGCGCGAGGATGCGGCCCTCGGCATCCAGCGCCGCCTCGACGGTGGCGAGGCGCCCGGTGGCCGAGGTCGCGGCCACCAGGTGCTCGAGCCGGTCTTCGATCCACTTCACCGGCGCGCCGGCCTTGCGCGAGGCGAGGCACAGCGCCACGAGGTAGGGGAAGATCGCCTGCTTCACGCCGAAACTGCCGCCGGAATCGGGCGGCGTGCGCAGCCGCAGCCCGGACCCGGGCACCTTCAGCGCGAGCGCCATCACGGCGTGCAGCGAGAACGGCCCCATGAAGTTGGACAGCACCTCGTAGGTATTGCCGCCCGCGTGGTGCTCGGCGACCGCGGCAAAGCCCTCGATCGGCGTGCAGGAATTCCTCGGGTAACGCACCGTGAGGCGCACCCGTCGCGTGGCGCGCGCAAACGCCGCCTCCGGGTCGCCGTAGCGAAAGCTGCGATCGCTCACCACGTTGCTGCCGACGGCCTCGTGCAGGCAGGGCGCATCCGCGGCGATGGCGGCCTCGATGCTGACGGCCGCTGGCAGCGCGTCGTAGTCGACCGAGACGCGCTCGGCGCCGTCCTCGGCGAGATAGCGGTCTTCGGCGACCACCACCGCCACCGGTTCGCCGACATAGCGCACCTTGTCCACGGCAAGGCACCAGTGCTCCATCGGCGCCTTGACGCCGACCACGAAGGGGGCGGCCCAGCGCCGCACGTCTTCGCCGGTCAGCACGGCGCGTACGCCCGGCAGGGCGAGCGCGGCTGCCGCATCGATCGCGCGCAGGCGGGCGTGCGCGTGCGGCGAGCGCACGAAGGCTGCGTGCAGGGTGCCCGGCGGCGCGCCGAGATCGTCCAGGAAGCGGCCCGCGCCGGTGAGCAGCGCGGCATCCTCTAAGCGCTCGATCGGCGCGCCGGTCCAGGATGGTGCAACCGCAACGACGGGGTCGGTCGGGCTGTTCAAGGCGATGGCTGGCAGGTGCACATGGGTCAGGGCAAGTCTATCGCGACTGCCGTGTGATGCCGGCTCGTTTCACGCAATTGCGGCACCCGCCGGGCGCGGGGCGCGGCGGCCGTGCTACGGTATGCGCGTCGGCATCCATGGAGGTTGCAGCATGAGCAAACCCACGCAGGCCAAGCCACACCTGGAATTCGTCGGCGTCGACATGAACGCGGGCTGGATCTCGCCGGGGTCGAACTATCCCCCGGGCTTTTCGCAGAAGGTGCTGGCCTCCGACCTCGACGAGGTCGCGAAGCGGGGCAGCCGCACGCGGATCCTGAAGATCGAGCCGGGCGCGTTTTCGACGGAACCCTTTGTCCACGATCACTGGGAGGAGGTGTTCCTCATCCAGGGCGATCTCGTCGTCGGTAACGATGCCAAGGGCCAGGGCGGGCAGTCCTCGCAGGCGTTCACCTATGCCTGCCGTCCGCCCGGCGTCCTCCACGGCCCGTTCACCACGCGCGGGGGTTGCCTGCTGTACGAGATCCACTATTACGAAACCAGCGGCAAGCCGAAATAGGGGGCACGCATGCTGAAGAGCGGAGCGGAGCACCTGCGCGCGCTGCGCGACGGGCGCGTGGTCTACATCGGGTCCGAGCGCGTCGAGGACGTCACGACGCATCCGGCGTTTCGCAATGCCGCGCGTTCGATGGCGGCGATCTATGACCTGAAGGCGTCGTCGCCGGATTACAGTTTCGAGGAGAACGGCGAGCGATTCAGCGCGTACTTCCTGCGCGCGCGCAGCCGCGCCGACCTCGAGCAGCGCACGCGCCTGCACCGCGCGATTGCCGACCAGTCGCACGGGATGCTGGGCCGTTCGCCGGACCACGTGGCGAGCTTCGTCACCGGCATGTCGACGAATCCGTCGGTTTTCGGCAAGTACGCCAACAACCTCGTTCGCTACTACGAGCACATGCGCGCGAAGGATGTCTTTGCCGCCTATGCCGTGATTCCGCCGCAGGCCGCGCGCAACCCGGAGTTCTACGTCAAGCAGAACCTGCCGATCCCGACGCTGCGCGTGGTGCGCGAGGACGACGACGGCGTGGTGATTTCGGGCATGAAGATGCTCGCCACCGGCGCGGTGTTCGCCGACGAGATCTGGATCGGCAACCTGATTCCGCTGGCGCCGGACCAGTTGCCCGAATCGATCACCTGCGCCATCCCGGTGAACGCGCCCGGCGTCAGCCTGTGGTCGCGCAAGCCTTTCGAGCGCGATGCGCCGAACGAGTTCGAGAACCCGCTTGCATGGCGCTTCGACGAGACGGACTCGATGGTGATGTGCGACGAGGTCAAGGTGCCCTGGGAGCGCGTGTTTGTGCACCAGGACGCGGTGCTTGCGCGCGAGATCTACATCAAGACGCCGGCGCATTGCTACGGCAACCATCAGTCGAATGTCCGCTTTCACGCCAAGATGCAGTTGATCGTCGGGCTGGCGAGCCTGGTCGCCCAGGCCTCGGGCGCGCGGGACATTCCGGCGGTGCGCGAGGTGCTGGGCCGCCTGTGCGCGCTCGAGGCGACCCTCGGCGGCATGATTGCCGGGCAGATCCAGGACGCCGAGGACTGGCCGACCGGCTACCGGACCTTCAACCGGCGCTACATGTATGCCGCGCTCAACTGGTCGACCGAGAGCCATTCGCAGATCATCGACGCGCTGCGCGAACTGTGCGGCGGCGGGGTCTTCCAGATGCCGGCTGACGTCAGCGTGATGCACGACCCGGCGTTGCGCCAGCGCTTCGAGACGTTCTGGCAGACGCCGCAAATGCCTGCGCTCGATCGCATGAAGCTCTTCAAGCTGGCCTGGGACCTGGTCGGGTCGGAGTTCGCGGGCCGCCACCAGCAGTACGAGAAGTTTTACGCGGGCGCGTCGTTCATCGTGCGCAACCACAATTTCCGCGAGGCGCCCTGGGCGGGGTATCACAAGGTGGTCGAGGACCTGATGGCGGGCTACGACGTGCCGCCGGCGGCGACAAAACCAGCCTAGTCCGGGGTTGCCGGACCGGCCGGCGGCGGGCTGCCCTCCGGCAGCGCGTAGTTCATGCGGTAGCGCATGTCGCCCGCCTGGATCGGCGCGCGGCAGTGGTCGCAGATCACCACGGGCTGGAAATCGGCGCCGCACACCTTGTGGGTCAGCAGGAGCGGCGGTTCCCCGCCGGAGAGCCAGCGGTCCCCCCAGCGCAGCATGGCGAGCAGCGGCCCGGCGAGGTCGCGACCCTTGTCGGTGAGCCGGTACTCGAAACGCTCGGGCGCGCTCTGGTAGGGCACCCGGTCGAAGACGCGTTCCCCGGTCAGCCTGGTCAGGCGATCGGTGAGGATGTTCGGCGCAATGCCGAGCCGCGTGCGGAAGTCGTCGAAGCGGCGAACGCCGAAGAAGGCCTCCCGCAGCACCATGAAGCTCCAGCGGTCACCGATGAACTTGAGCGCCCGCGCCACCATGCTCGGGCGGCGGCGCTCGAGCGCCGTCGGGTCCGCGGAGCGGCGGCTTGCCCAGCGCGGCGGCAACGCGCTGCCCGCGCCCGGCCCGTCGCGGCAGCGGATCTCGCGCACGTCGATCTCGTCGCCACAGTGCGAGCAGGCGACCAGCGGATGGCAGTGCATGCCGCAACGCTGGTGGATGAGGTCCAGCGGCGGCCTTGCATCGCCGGCGAGCCACCGGTCGCCGAACCGCATGAGCGCGATCATCACGGCGTAGAGATCGAAGCCGACGCGCGTCAGGCGGTATTCGTAGCGCGGCGGGTGCGCCGAATAGCGCACCTGTCGCAGCAGGCCCTGTTCCGTGAGCTTGCGCAAGCGGGCCGAGAGCGTGGCGCGTGGCAGGTCGAGCAGGCGCTGAAAGGCGTCGAACCGGGTGACGCCGAAATAGCACTCCCGCAGCACCATGAAGCCCCAGCCGTCGCTCAGGATGGCCACGGTGCGCGCAATCGAGCAGTTGCGTTCGCGCAGCCTGACGCGCGCGCCCGGCCCCCTGCGGGCGCGGGGGCGCAGGCGCGGCGTCGCGGACATGCGTGCGCTCAGCGCCCCGCCGCGCCGGCGCGCTTCGCAAGCAGCGCGTCGCGCAGCTTGTAGCGCATGGTCTTGCCGGACCCGGTGCGCGGGATGGCGTCGGTGAAATGCACTTCTGCAGGCACCTTGTAGGCGGACAGTTGCGCGCGGCAGTGCGCGATCAGGGCCTCCGGATCCACGGTTTCGCCCTCACGCACCACGACGCAGGCCACCGGCACCTCGCCCAGCTTCTCGTGCGGCACGCCGAAGACCGCGCAATCGAGGACGCCCGCGCAGGCGCGGACCGCCTCCTCGACCTCGGCCGGGGCGATGTTCTGTCCGCCGCGGATGATCAGCTCCTTCAGGCGCCCGGTGATCGTCAGGTAGCCGTTCGGGTCACTCCGCGCGAGGTCCCCGGTGTGATACCAGCCATTGCGCAACGCGGCAGCGGTGGCCTCGGGCTGCCGGTAGTAGCCGCTCATCAGGTTGGGTCCGCGCACGATCAGTTCCCCCTCCGCGCCCGGGTCAACGTCGAGGCCGCTGGCGGGGTCGATGATGCGCACCGCGAGCCCGGGCACCGGCAGGCCGCAGGACCCGGGCACGCGGGTCCCGTGGAGCCAGTTCATCGTCACCATGGTCGAGGTCTCGGTGATGCCGTAACCGTCGAGCAACGGCACCCCGAACTGCGCCTCGAACGCGTCATTGAGCGCCGCGGGCATGATCGCGCCGGCCGTGATGCAGACGCGCAGCCCGGGCAGCGCGGCGACCCCTGCGGCCTTGCCGGCCTCGAGCAGGTAATGAAACATCGTCGGCACGCCCGGCAACACGGTAAAGCGACCCGTGGCAAGCTGGGCCAGCACCGCCTGGGTCGAGAACCGTTCCAGGATGTGCTCGCTCGCGCCGGTCGCGAGGATCGACAGCACCGAGAGATTGAGCGCATACGAATGAAACAGGGGCAGGGGCGAGAGCACGCGGTCGCTTTCGCACAGGCCGGCGACCGGCGTCCAGCAGGCGGCCGTGATCCACAGCATGCCGCGCACCGAGAGCACCACGCCCTTGGCGCGGCCGGTGGTGCCGGAGGTGTAGATGATGAACGCGGGCGTATCGAGCATCGCCGGGTCGCGCGGCGCGCCGCGCGCGGGCCGTGAAAGGAACTCCGCCAGCCGGTGCCCACGCGGATGGCGCGCGCCGCGCGATGCGAGGATCAGGTGCCCGAGTTCGGGCAGGCCGGCGAGCAGGGGCTCGAGCCTGGCCATCTGCTCGTCGGTGGTGATCAGCACGCGGCAGCCCGCGTCGGTGAGCCGGTAGGTGATCTCGGGCAAGGCCGCCTCGTAGGCGATCGGCACGCTGATCGCGCCGGCGCGGGCGATCGCGAGGCAGCCCTGGACCCATTCGATCGAGTTGGGCAGCAGCAAGGCGACGCGTGCGCCGGCCTCGATGCCCAGCGCCTGCAGCTGGCTCGCCAGGTTGGCGGTGCTCGCCTCCAGCGTGGCGTAGTCGATGTCTCCTGCCGCGTCCGAGTAGGCAAGCTTGTCCGGCCGGGCGCGCGCGTGGCGCCGCAGCAGCTCCGGAATCGGGGCAATCAATTCGGTTCGAATCATCGGTCTGTTTCCCGTCCTGTGCGCGCGGCCTACACCATGCTGTAGCCGCCGTTCACGCTGATCACCTGCCCGGTGATCCAGTGCGCGCCTTCGGAGGCGAGGAAGGCCACCATCGGCGCGACATCGTCAGGGCGGCCGATCCGCCCCAGCGGGTACTGGCGATTGATCCTGTCGGCGTTGGCGGCGAGCCACGCCGGCGGGTTGTGCTCGGTGACGACCAGCCCGAGGGTGACGGCGTTGACGGTCACCTGGTCACGGCCGAACTCCTTGGCGAGCGACTTGGTGAGCGCAATCGCGCCGGAGCGCGCGGCGGCGGTGATCGACAGGCCGGATTCGCCGACCCGCGCCGAGTCGCCTGCGAGGCTGATGATGCGCCCGCCCTTTTGCTTCGTCATGTGGGGCAGGACCGCGTGGCAGGTATGGATGACGCCATAGAGCCCGACGCCCACCTGGCGCTGCCAGTCCTCCGGGGTGGTGGCGAGGAACTTCTGCCGCAGCACCATGCCGGCGTTGTTCACCAGGATGTCGACGCGTCCCCAGTCCGCGACCACCGCATCGACCATGGACTTCGTCGCGCCGTAGTCCGCAACATCGGCCCCGTAGCTGCGCGCGCGACCGCCGGCGCCGGTGATCTCGCGCACTACCGCCTCCGCCCCGTCCCGGGATTTCATGTAATTGACCGCGACGATCGCGCCTTCGGCGGCCAGCGTGAGGGCGATCTCGCGCCCGACGTCGCGCGCCGCACCGGTGACGATGGCCACCTTGTCCTTCAGTTTGTAGTCCATCAAGTGTTCTCCTTTGCGCCCTCGAGCAGGCGGAACAGGCGTTCCGGCGTCACGGGCAGTTCATGGATCTCGATGCCGAAGGGCGAGAGCGCGTCGGCGATGGCGTTGGCGATGGCCGC
The DNA here is from genome assembly GCA_036526195.1 of Burkholderiales bacterium. Lineage (GTDB taxonomy): Bacteria > Pseudomonadota > Gammaproteobacteria > Burkholderiales > SG8-39 > DATCYZ01. The sequence continues at coordinate 20,806 of DATCYZ010000029.1, read as the reverse complement.
CGGCGCGCCGATGGTGCCGCCTTCGCCCATGCCGCGGAAGCCACCCACCGTCGAGGGCGACGCCGACTCGATGTGCACGGTCTCGATCGACGGCAGTTCGGCGGCCGAGGGCACGACGTAGTCCACCAGGCTCGCGGTCAGCAGCTGGCCCTCGTCGTCGTAGACGATCTCCTCGAACAGGGCGGCGCCGATGCCCTGCGCCACGGCGCCATGCACCTGCCCGTCGACGATCAGCGGATTGATGAGGCGGCCGCAGTCCTCGGCCACGACGTAGCGCTGCACGGTGATGCGGCAGGTCCGCGGGTCGATCTCGACCTGGGCGAGGTGCGTGGCGCTGGTGGTGGTGCCGAAGAACGGGTCGTAGGTGCTGGTCTCCGAGAGGTCCTCGCGCAGTTCCTTCGGCAGGCGTCCCATCTGCGAGTACACCGCCTTCGCGATCTCGCGAAAGCTGAGCGCGCGGTCGGTGCCGGAGACGCGCGCGACGCCGTCCGACACCTCGATGTCGCTGGCCGCCGCCTCGAGCAGGTGGGCGGCGACGCGCAGCACTTTCTCGCGCAGGCCGCGCGAGGCGAGGGTTGCCGCACCGCCGGCGAGCACCGTGCTGCGACTCGCATAGGAGCCGGTGCCGTGGGCGACGGCGGCGCTGTCGCCATGGATGACCCGGATGTCCTCGAGGCGCGCGCCGAGCTCGTCCGCGATGACCTGCGCCAGCGTGGTTTCGAGTCCCTGGCCGTGCGAGGCGACGCCGAAGCGCGCGGTGACCGCGCCGGTGGAGTCGATGCGCAGGATCGATGTCTCGGTGCCGGTGTTGATCGGCATGCCGGGCGAGGCCGAGATGCGCGAGCCGATCCCGGTCAGTTCGGCGTACGACGCGAGCCCGATTCCGACCCAGCGCCCTTCCGCGCGCGCCGCCGCCTGGGCGGCGCGCAGGGCGTCGTAGTCCGCTGCCCCGCAGGCGCCCTCCAGGCATTCGATGAACCCCGAGCGATCCCAGACGATGCCCGGCGCGGTCTTGTAGGGGAACTCCCCGGCCTTGACCAGGTTGATCCGCCGAAGCTGCCGCGGATCCATCCCGAGGGCGCGGGCCGCCATGTCGACAAGGCGCTCCATCACGAAGGTGGAGATCGGCCGGCCCACACCGCGGTAGGGGCCGGTGGGCGACTTGCAGGTCGCGACCGCGCGCACATGGCCGCGATAGACCGGCACGCGATACGGCCCCGGCATGAAGCTGATGACCTGCACCGGCTCGAGGCCCGCGGTCCAGGGGTAGATCGAATAGGCGCCGACGTCGCCGATGACCTCGCTGCGCAGCGCGAGGATGTGGCCTTCGGCATCGAGCCCCAGCTCGGCATCGATGCGCTCGTCGAAGCCCTGGCTGGTCGCCGCGAGATCCTCCAGCCGGTCGCTGGTCCACTTCACCGGGCGCCCGATCTGGCGCGCCAGCAGGCAGACGCAGATTTCCTCGGGGTACAGCGAGGCCTTGCCGCCGAAGCCGCCGCCCACGTCCGGCGCAACGACCCGGATGCCGTTGCCGCTCAGGCCGAGGATCTCGGCAAGGGCATCGCGAATGATGCCGGGCACCTGGGTGGACGAATGCAGCGTGAGCAGGCGCTGGCCTGCGTCGAAGTCCGCGAGGTAGGTCCGGTTTTCCATCGCCAGCGGGCTCTTGCGATGAAAGCGGAAGCGCCCGCTGACGCGGATCGCAGCCGCCTTGAATGTCGCCTCGACGTCGCCGCGCTCGAAGCTGCGCTCGACGATCAGGTTGGAACCGGCATCCTCGTGCAGCAGCGGGGCGCCGGCGGCGAGCGCCGCTTCCGGGTCGCACACCCCGGGCAGCGGATCGAGGTCGACCTGCAGCAGGTCGAGCGCGTCCTCCGCGAGGTAGCGGCTCTCGGCCACGATGGCGACGATCGGCTCGCCGACGAAGCGCACCTTGTCGCGGGCCAGCGGGTAGAGCGCCGTGGGCTGGTAGCCGCGCATCGTCGAGGTGGCGCGTCCGGGCTGCGCCAGCCCGGAGAGGTCGTCCAGGCAATAGGCGCCGATGACGCCCGGCAGCGCGCGCGCGGCCGACAGGTCGACCGATTTGATGCGCGCGTGCGCCTGGTCGCTGCGACGGAAGGCCACGTGCAGCAGGCCGCGCGGCTGGCGATCGTCCACGTAGCTGCCCTTGCCGGCGAGCAGGCGCGGATCTTCGAGCCGCTGGACGCGCGCGCCAATGGCCTTGGGACGGACGCCGGCGCCGCGCTCAGTCATAAGACTGCGCGCCTTTCCGCAGTTCGTCCCACTGGGCGAGGTCGTGGCCGAAGATCACCGTTGCGCCGCCCGCCTCGAGGCGGCGGATCTCCGCCATCGAGCGCAGCGCGAGGGCCGGATTCCAGGTCTGGCGCGGGCAGTCGTCGCGCTCGAGGTTGGCGCGCAGCGCCACGGCGTCGGAGGCAAGCAGGAAGCGGCCCGAACGCTCGAGGCTCACCAGCGCGCCGATCGTGCCGGCGGTGTGGCCCGGGAGCGGCACCAGCACCACGCGTCCGTCGCCGAACAGGTCGCGCTGCGCGTCCAGCGTGTCGAAGCGGTTGGGGTGCTTCCAGTCGGCATCGAGGAACCCCGCCTTGAGCGCGTCCGGCGCGCGTGCCGCCTCGAGTTCGAGCGCGTGGCAGACCACGGTCGCCTTGCCGAAAAAGGCGTTGCAGCCGCAGTGATCGGTGTGGAAGTGCGAGTTCACCACGAGGTCGATGTCCTCGGCGGCGATGCCGAGTCCGGCGAGTCCGCCGATCAGGTGCTCCTGCGGCGGCGAGACCAGCTTCATCATCTTCGACATGCCGCCCCAGCGCGCCTCGGGATCCGTGGCCGCATCCGGGTGGCAGCCGGTGTCGAACAGGACGTTGCCCTGCGGGTGGCGCAGCAGCACGCACAGCACCGGCAGGTCGATCGTCTCGTCGCTCGCCGCCTCGGCGATGTAGACCCTGCGTTTCATGCGCAATCGGCCGCCGGAAAGCACATGCATCTTCATTTCGGGTCGGCCTTCAGCGGGCCGCGGGATTGCGCAAGCTCGCGCAGGGCGCGCACGATGTGCTCGTAACCGGTGCAGCGGCACAGGTTGCCGGAAAGCCCCTCGCGGATTTCCGCATCGTTCGCGAGCGGGTATTTCTTCAGCAGGTCCACCGAGGTCATCAGCATGCCCGGGGTGCAGAATCCGCATTGCAGCGCGTGATGCCTGCGGAAGGCGTCCTGCAGCGGGCCGAGGCGCTCGACCGAGCCCAGCGCTTCGACCGTCGTGACTTCGCAACCGTCCGCCTGCGCCGCAAGCATCAGGCAGGCGCGCGCGCTGTCACCGTCTACCAGCACCGTGCAGGCGCCGCACACGCCGTGCTCGCAGCCGACGTGGGTGCCGGTGAGCCCGAGCGAATCGCGCAGGAAGTCCGAGAGCAGCAGTCGCGCCTCGACGCTGCGGCGGTACACGGTGCCGTTCACGGTGACCGAGATGTCCATGGTGGTCCTCATGCGGTGGCGGCCCGGTCCCACGCCTGCGTGCAGGCGCGCCCGAGCAGGGCGTCGAGAAGGTGGTGGCGCAGCGCGGGCGAGGCGTGCAGGTCCGAGTTCGCCTCGATGCCGGCGCGCACCGCCCGTGCCGCCGCGGCCAGGGCGCGTGCATCACAGCGGCTGCCGTGCAGCGCGTCTTCCGCGGCGCGGATGCGCACCGGCCCGTCCATGCCGCCCGAGACCGCGATGCGCGCCTCGCCCACGCTGTCGCCGGCACGCCGGATCAGCACGGCGACCGCCGCAAGCGCGAAATCGCCGCTGCGGCGGGCGACTTCCCCGAAGCCCCAGCCGGTGCCCGGCGCTAGCGGCGGCAACGCGACGGCGGTGACGATCTCCGCAGGTTTCAGCGTGGTGCTCAGCGCGCCCGCGATATGGTCCGCGGCGCGCACCGTGCGGGTCCCGCCATGCGATTGCACGGTGAGGCGTGCGTCCAGCAATACGCTCATCAGGAGCAGTTCGGCCGCCGGGTCGGCGTGCGACAGGCTGCCGCCGATCGTGCCGCGGTTGCGGATCGCAAGGTGACCGATCTCGGCCGCTGCGGCGGCAAGGATCGGGAATCGGGCACGGACCAGCGGCGAGAACTCCAGCGTCCGGTGGCGCGTCAGCGCACCGATGCGCAGGCCCCCGCCGGCGGTTTCCTCCAGCGTGTCCAGTTCGCCGAGCCGGTTGATGTCCACCAGCAGGCTCGGGCGCAACAGGCGGAAGTTCAGCATCGGCATCAGGCTCTGGCCGCCCGCGATCACTTTCGCGCCCTCGGACTTCAGGGCGTGCAGTGCCTCGGCCAGCGTGGCCGCGCGCAGGTAGCCGAATGTCGGTGGCTTCATGCGCGCGCGCCCCGGACAGGCCGGCTTGCGATTCCCGGCGAAGGCCGGCGGGTCGCCCACAGCGTTGCGGTTGCGCCCGCCATGGCAGTCCACGCGACACTGTTCTCCGCGAAAGCGTCGAGCCCGTTCCTCGCGAATGCTACGGAATCGTGGCGGTGCGGGATCATGGCGGTACGTACTGTGCTCCTGTCGGTCAGGGCGCCTGCCCGGTGCCCTGTGGCGGTCCGCCGGCGCGGCCAGCGGCTGCCGAGGGGACCCGGCCGAGTGTGTTGCATTACTGTACTGACAAGACTAGGATAATCTTTATCTTCTCGCAAGAGCGGGTCAGGTCTTGAGCAGAACCTGACATTGCGCCGGGTTTTTGATGTTCTGGGCCAAGACTATCGTTGGTGAACCCTGGGTCTTCAGGTAGACGTCTGTAGCGGCGCGCGGCGATGCCGGCCGGGCGGGGTGATGCGATGGAAACGACAAGAGTGCGGTTTCTTGCTAGCCTAGAGGCGGCGGAGCGCATTGATCAACACAGGAGGAGGAAAACCATGAATGCATCCAGGAATCGAATCAGCACGCAGGTCGTGGGGGCACTCGCGGCCCTGTCGTTGCTGGCAGGGGCGGGCGGCGCGCTCGCCAAGGACGAGGTGGTCATGGCGGTGCCGACCTTCCTGACCGGTGCAGGCGGCGCAGCCTTCGGCATCCCCGGCAAGAACGCGGTCGAGATCGTGGTCGAGGCGATCAATGCGGGCACGCTGCCGGCGCCGTACAACACCAAGGGATTCGCGGGCGCCAGGGTCAAGGCGATGATCTATGACGAGTCCGGCGGCAACACCAAGCAGGTCACCGAGATGCGCACGCGCGTCCAGCAGGACAAAGTCGACCTGTTCGCAGGCTTCATTTCGTCGGGCACCTGCTCGGCGGTGGCGCCGGTCGCCGAGGAACTGAAGGTCTTGACGCTGCTGACGGTCTGCGGCACCCCGCGGGTGTTCGAGGAACTCGACAAGGATCCGAAGTACGTTTTCCGCACGCTCAACACCGCGACCGCGAGCAACGTATCGCTCGCGCACTACGTCGCCCAGAAGATGAGCAAGAAGAACGGCTACACCGGCATCAACCAGAACTACGCCTGGGGACAGGATTCCTGGCGGGATTTCGACCTGGCGATGAAGGTGCTCGCGCCGCATATCAAGAACACCAGCACGCCGCAGTTCCCGAAGCTGTTCTCGGGCCAGTACGGGACCGAGATCTCGGCGCTGCTGCGTTCGCCCGAGGAGATCGTCCACGCCAGCGTCTGGGCGGGCGACCTCGAGGCGCTCGTGCTGCAAGGCGGCGCGCGCGGCCTGTTCCAGAAGAAGACCTTCCTCTTCACCGTGGGGGATTCGGGCGTGTACCGGCTCGCCGACAAGTTCCCGAAGGGATCGTTGATCGGCGCGCGCGGACCGTACGGGATCTATGCCGCGCCGCACCTGGACGGCTCGCCGCTGAACGTCTGGTTCCAGAAGACCTACCGCGAGCGCTTCAAGGAGCAGCCGACGCAGTCCGCGTACCAGTACGCGCAGGGCGTTCTCGCCGCGAAGTACGCCTATGACAAGGCAATGAAGGCGAACGGCGGCAAGTTCCCGAGCACCGATCAGGTGATCGCCGCGCTCAAGCGCGCCGAGTTCCCCACCCTTTCGGGCACGGTGAAGATGGCGATCGGCAAGGGCCACCAGGCCATCACCGACGACATCTGGGGCGGCTTCATCTGGGACGCCAAGCTCAACGAGCCGACGGTGTCCGACGTGATCCGCTTCAAGGCGGAATGCGTGAACCCGCCTGACGACGTCGATTCCGTCGAATGGATCAAGGGCGGCATGAAAGGGGCGAAGTGCTCCTGATTCGCTAGTCAGGTCTCCGGCCGGGCGCTGTCACGCGCCCGGCCGTTTTCGCTTGCCATCAACGATTCTGGTCTGAAGAGGGGTCCGCGTGCAGCTTGCCGCCGTGGTGCTGGTCGATGGGCTGGTCTACGCCTCCTACCTGTTCATGGTGGGGGTCGGATTGACGGTGATTTTCGGCGTGCAGCGCGTGCTGAACGTGACGCACGGCGCATTCTTCGCGTTCGGCGCGTACATGTCCGCCACGCTGATCGGCCTCTGGTACGGGGCCGACCTGCCCGCCTTCGGCGGGTTCCTGATGATTCTCGCGGCAGCCGTCATCGTCGGCGTGGTGCTCGGCGTGATCATCGAACGCGGCCTGCTCAAGTTCCTCTACGATCGCGACGAGCACATCGTCGTGCTTGCCACCTTTGCGGCGTTCCTGGTGCTCGAGGACGTGATCCTGCTGGTCTGGGGTCACGATCCGTACTATGCGTTTCAGCCGATGCAGTTGCTCGGCTCGACGCGGATCGCCGGCCTCGCCTTCGACAATTTCAACCTGTCCATGATCGGGATCTCCGCCGCGCTCGCCACGGGGCTCTGGTACGCGCTGCGGCGCACGACCTGGGGCAAGATGCTGCGCGCGGTGATCTTCGACCGTGAGATCAGTCGTGCCATGGGCATCAACGTCACCGCGGTGTTCCTCGGCACCTTCATCATCGGCTCGATGCTGGCCGCCCTGGGCGGCGCCTACCTCGCGCCGACGATCTCGGTGCAGCCCGGCATCGGCGTGGAGGTGATCGTGCTGGCCTTTGCGGTCGTGGTCATCGGCGGGATGGGCAGCATTCCGGGCGCGCTGATCGGCGCGATCGTCGTCGGCATCTCGCGCGCCGCCGCCATCCACATGCTGCCGCAGATCGAGCTGTTCGTGATCTACGGCATCATGGCGGCGGTGCTGATCTGGCGGCCGGAAGGCCTGTTTGCTCCCGTGACGGCGCGCAAGATATGACCCGGCTCATCGATCGCACCGTCATCGGCCTGACCGCGGCGGCCGTCTTGTTCGGCCTGCTGGCGCTGTTGCTGCCGGACTGGGTGCGCTTCATCGCGACGCAGAGCTTCGCGCGCGGCGCGGTGGCGCTCGGGCTTCTGGTGCTTTGGCGCACAGGCCTGGTGTCCTTCGGCCACGCGCTGTTCTTCGCCATCGGCGCCTACGCCGCGGCCTTCGTGCAGCGCGCCCTGGTCAACGACGCCTTTGTCATGACGCTTGCCGGCATGCTGGGCGGCGGACTGATGGCCTTTGCGCTCGGCTTCCTGCTGTGTCGGTATCGCGGCATCTTCTTCGCCCTGCTCAACATGGCCTTTTCGATGGTGCTCTGGGGCCTGCTGGCCAAGAACGAGGCGCTTGGCAGCACCGACGGGATGGGGGTGGCGTCGCCGGAATTCTTCGGCGTCGAACTCGACGGGGGCGCGACCCACCTTGCGCTGTTCTACTTCGCCCTGTCCTCCGCGCTCGTCTTCGCCATCGGCGTGCACCTGTACCTGCGCTCGACGCTGGGCTCGATGTCTACGGCGGTGCGCGAGAACGAGATCCGCCTCGAGTACCTCGGGTATTCGGCGGCGCGCGCGGTGCACGTGAAGTACGTGATCTCGGGCGTGCTGGGCGGTTTCGGCGGCGCGCTGATGGCGATGGTGGTCGGGCAGGTGGACCCCGATTCGATGGCCTACTGGACGATCTCCGGCGAGTTCGTGTTCATCGCCATTCTGGGGGGCACCGGAAACGTCGGGGCGACGTTCATCGGGGCGCTTGCGTTCGAGGCGATCCGCTCGGCGGCCTTCCAGTGGGCACCGACCGTGTGGCAGCTGATCATGGGCGGCACGCTGCTGGCGATCATCATGTTCCTGCCGAACGGCCTGTGGTCGATGGTGGCGCGTCTCCGCGAGAGGCGCGCGTCATGAGCGCGGTCCTCGCGGTCCGCGATCTGGCGAAGAACTTCGGCGCGGTCACCGCCGCGGCCAATATCAACGTCGAGATCGCCGAGCAGGAAGTGGTCGGCGTGATCGGCGCGAATGGCGCCGGCAAGACGACCTTCGTCAACATGGTGACCGGCTACCTCCCGCCGAGCGCCGGGGAGATCGACTTCCTGGGGCGTTCGATCCTCGGCCTGCGGCCCCGCGCGATCACCCGGCTCGGCATCAGCCGGTCGTTCCAGGTGGCGCAGGTGTTCGCCTCGGAAACCGTGTTCGACAACATGCTGATCGCGTTCGGCGTGGCGGAGATGCGCGGGCCGGGCCTGCTGCGGATCCTGCACACCGAATCCCGTGCGCGCCGCGTGGCCGAGCAACTCGAGCGCTACCGGATCTCCGAGTATCGCGACGTGATCGCGTCCTCGCTGCCGCAGGGGGTGCGCAAGCTGCTCGACATCGCCATGGCCATGGTCAGCAAGCCGCGTCTGATCATGCTCGATGAGCCCACCAGCGGCATCAGCATCGAGGAGAAGTTCGACATCATGGACATCATCATGGGCGCGCTGCGCGAGGCGCGGACCACGGTGCTGTTCATCGAGCACGACATGGAGATCGTCGAGCGCTACGTCAGCCGGGTGCTTGCCTTCTACCAGGGCGAGATCATCTGCGATGCGCCGACCGCCGAGGCGCTGAAGGATCCGAAGGTCAAGGAATTCGTGATCGGCAAGGAGTATCACCGCGGCCGCGCGGGCGACGAAGGCAAGGGGGAGAAGGCCGGTGCTTAAGCTCGAAGGGATCAGCGTCAATATCGGGCCGACGCCGATCCTCCGCGACATCAATCTCGAGGTGCCGCCGGGCACGATGTGCGGCCTCATCGGTCGCAACGGCGCGGGCAAGACCACGCTGATGCGCGCCGTGATGGGGGTGCTGCGCAACCAGGCAGGCAGCATGAGTTTCGGCGGCGAGGCACTTGCAGCGGTCCCGCCGCACGGGCGCGCCCGGCTGGGCATCGGTTACATGCCCGAGGACCGGCGACTGGTGCCGGACCTGAGCGCCGAGGAGAACATCCTGCTGCCGATGTGGGCGACCGGGGCGCCGGACGCGCAGGCGCGCCTCGCGCGCATCTATGAACTGATGCCCGAAGTCGAGGCCTTCCGTCACCGTGGCGCGACCCAGCTCTCGGGCGGCCAGCAGAAGTTCGTCGCCTTTGCGCGCGCCCTGATGGCCGGGACGAAGCTGCTGCTGCTCGACGAACCCGGGGAGGGGATCGCGCCGGTGCTTGCGCAGCGCATGGTCGAGATCATGGCCGACCTGAAGCAGAAGGGCGAGTCGGTGCTGATCGCCGAATCGAATGACGTGCACATCGGCCGCCTGCTGGATCGCACCTTCGTCATCGAGCGCGGCAACATCATCGCGGGCTGAAACGGCGTCGGGGTGAAAGGCCCCGGGGCGTCGCCGCGGTAGACTCTTCGACATGAAACCCACGACGCAGGTCCGGCGCGGCGCGCGAGGCGCCGTGCCGCGGCCCACGCCCCAGGAAGGCGTTCCCAAATACCTGCAACTGCGTCACGCGCTGGCCGCGGAGATCGCCGCCGGCCGCTGGAAGCCCGGCGAGAAGATTCCCACCGAGGACCATCTGACCGGGACCACCGGGCTTTCGCTCGGCACCGTGCAGCGCGCCCTGCGCGCGCTCGCGGAGGACGGCCTGGTGGTGCGCCGGCAGGGCTTGGGCACCTTCGTGGCCGACGGCGAGCGGCCCATGAGCGCCCCCTTCATGCATTGCCGGTTCCTGGGCGAGGACGGTCGCACGCCGCTGCCGATCTATTCCCGGGTGCTGCGCCGGGGGCCGGTCGCGGGCACGGGGGCGTGGAGCCCCCTGTTCGGGGGCGGGGCCCAGGTGCTGTGCATCGAGCGCGTGTTCTCGATCGACAATGCGTTTCGCATCTACACCCACCTGTACCTGGATGCGGCGCGCTTTCCGGCGCTGGCCAGCATGCCGCTCGCCGGGCTGAACGGCGTGAATTTCAAGGACCTGCTGGCACGCGACTACCACCTTTCGCTTGCCCGTTTCAGCGAAACGCTCGGCGTGGCGGTGTTCCCGCCGGCGGTCTGCCGGGAGATCGGCGTGAAGCGCGGGACCTCGGGCGCGCGGCTCGAGATCGTGGCCTACGACCGGCGCGGCGCCCCGGTCTACCTGCAGGACCTGCTCATCCCGCCGAACAGCCGTCGCCTGCTGGTGGGCTGAGCGTGGCGCGGGTTCGCGTCGCGACTTGACGCGGCGCGGGGCTTGGCGGATGCTGCAAGTCCTATATAGGATTGATCCGGACCCCGGCCCGCCATGAAGATCACCGACGTCATCAGCCACCAGCTTTCGGTCCCGGTCGACGAACCGTTCACCTCCGCGCGCGGCTGGACCTACAAGACCAAGGGCGCGCTGGTGGTCGAGATCCTGACCGACGAGGGCCTCACCGGCTGGGGCGACTGCTACGGCCCGGCCGCGGTCAACAAGAGCATCGTCGACACCCTGCTCAAGCCCTCGCTCATCGGTCGCGATCCCTTCGACGTCGAGGTGATCTGGGAGGCGCTCTACAACAAGGTGAAGGATTACGGCCTCACCGGCATGACGATCTCGAGCATCAGCGGCGTCGACATCGCGCTCTGGGACATCATCGGCAAGGCCTGCAACAAGCCGGTGCACAAGCTGCTGGGCGGGGCGTTTCGCACCCGCGTCGAGTCCTACGCCACCGGCCTGTACTTCCGCGACATGAACCGGCTGAACGAGGAGGCGGTCGAGGAAGCCCTCGGCTACGTCGAGCAGGGCTTTCGCGCAGTGAAGATGAAGATCGGGCTGGGCTCGCTGAAGAAGGACATCGCGCGCGTGGCCGCGGTGCGCGACGCCATCGGCCCGGACGTGGACCTGATGGTGGACGCGAACCACTGCTTCAACGTGCCGCAGGCGATCAACATCGGCCGCGAGCTCGAAAAGCTGAACGTGGCCTGGTTCGAGGAGCCGGTGTCGCCCGAGGACCTCGAGGGCTATGTCGAGGTGACGCGGGCGCTCGACATGGCGGTGGCCGGCGGCGAGAACGAGTTCACCAAGTTCAGCTTCCGCGAGATCCTGGTGCGCCGTGCCATGGACATCGTGCAGCCGGATGTCTGCGCGGCGGGCGGCCTCACCGAGTGCAAGAAGATCGCCGCGCTCGCGCAGGCGCACGGCACCCAGTGCGTGCCGCACGCCTGGGGCACCGCCATCGGGCTCGCGGCGACGCTGCACTACCTCGCCTCGCTGCCCGAGTGCCCGCCCTGCCTGGTGCCGATGCCGCCGCTGCTGGAGTACGAGCAGACCTTCAACCCGTTCCGCGACCAGCTGAGCCAGGTGCCCATCACCCATGCGCGCGGCTGGGTCGAGGTGCCGACCGGCCCCGGCCTGGGTATCGAGATCGATCGCGCCATCCTCGACAAGTACCGGGTGGCCTGAGCCGCGCCATGGCCCTGCCGAAGATCCTTGCCTCGATCGCCATGGACCCGGTGGCCGACGCCATGCTCGCGGGCCATGCGGAGATCGTCGTCGCGCCGGATCCTTCCGCGGACACCCTGCGGCGCATGGTCGGGGACGCGGACGTGCTGGTGGTGCGCACGCAACTGCCGGCGGACCTGCTGGATCGCCCGCACCGGCTGCTCGGCATCGTGCGGCATGGCACCGGGCTCGACCTGATTCCGGTCGACGCCGCGACCGTGCAGGACGTCCCGGTGGCCAATGTCCCCGGCGTGAATGCCGGGGCCGTGGCCGAGTACTGCATCGGCGCGCTGCTTGCGCTCGCGCGCCGGCTCCCGGCCATGGATCGCGCCTTGCGCGACGCCGGCTGGAACGAGGCCCGGCGCCACGCCGGCAGCACGCGGGAGCTTGCCGGCCGGACGATCGGCATCGTCGGCCTCGGCGCGATCGGCACCCGCCTCGCGGAGATCTGCCACCACGGCTTCGGCATGCGGGTGCTCGGGCACCAGCGCAGGATGGACGCCCTGCCGGCGTTCGTCGTGCCGACGGCGCTCGATGCGCTGTTCGCGGAGAGCGACTTCGTCTCGTTCAGCTGTCCCCTGACTCCCGAAACACGGCACCTGCTCGATGCCCGGCGCCTGGCGCTGATGAAGCCGCAGGCGTTCGTCGTGAACGCGGCGCGCGGCGCGGTGATCGACGAGCAGGCGCTGGCGCGCGCGCTTGCCGAGGGGCGTCTCGGCGGGGCCGCCATCGACGTGTACGCCGAGCAGCCGATCGCGCGTACGCACCCGTTCCTCGGCCTGGAGAACGTGCTGCTGACGCCGCATGCCGCCGGGCTCACGCCGGAAGCCTCGCGCCGCATGGGCGAGGGCGCGGCGCGCGAGGTGCTGCGCCTGCTGGCGGGGGAGCGCCCGCTGAACTTCGTCAATCCGCAAGTCTGGCCGCGCGCGCGTCGCGCGGTGCCTGCCTGAACGCATCCCGATCGTTGACGTTCCCTGAGGAGAACATTGAAATGAAACTGAAATGGAAAGCAGGACTGCTGGCCCTCGCCGCCGTGTTCATGGCCGGCAACCTCGCGGCGCAGCCGCTCTCGCAACGCACGATCCGGGTGATCGTGCCCTTCGCGCCGGGCGGCGCGACGGACTACATGGGCCGTGCCATCGCGCAGAAGATGGGCGAAAGCCTCGGCCAGACCGTGGTGGTGGAAAACAAGCCCGGCGCCAACGGCATCGTCGGCACCGATGCGGTCGCCAAGGCGACGCCCGACGGGCATACGCTGGTGCTGTGCGCCTTCGGCCATGCCACCAACCCCTACCTCGTGGCCAAGCTGCCCTATGACACGCTGAAGGACCTGGCCCCGGTTTCCCTCCTGGTGACAGGGCCGCTGCTGCTGGTGACGCACCCGTCGCTGCCGGTGACCGACCTCAAGTCGCTGGTGGCCTACGCCAAGGCGAACCCGGGCAAGCTCAACTTCGCCTCGGGTGGCATCGGCAGCTCGCAGCACTTCGCGATGGAACTGCTCACCAACCTGAGCGGCACGAAGATGACCCACATCGCCTACAAGGGCACCGCGCCGGCCTACACCGACCTGCTCGCGGGCACCGTGCCGCTGATGTTCGACAACATGCTGCTCCCGCTGCAGCACGTGAAGGCGGGCAAGCTGCGCGCCATCGCCGTGTCCTCGGCGCAGCGCGCCGAGCAGGCGCCGGACATCCCGACGGTGGCCGAGGCCGGCATCCCGGGCTACGACACCGGAATCTGGCACGGCTTCCTCACCACGGCGGGCACGCCCAAGGCGGTGGTCGACCGCTTGAACCAGGAAGTGGTCAAGGCCCTGAACCAGCCCGACGTGAAGCAGGCCTTCGTCGCGCGCGGGCTGCTGCCGGTGGGCAACAGCCCGGAGCAGTTCGACGCCTACATCCGCAACGAGATGGCGAAGTGGTCGAAGGTGATCAAGGAGGCCGGCATCCAGGCGCAATGAAGCGCCTGACGCCGGTTCTGGTCGTATAGTAACATATATGTTACTACATAGGACGCTCTGGCGTCCGGTTCCTTTCCGGACGCTCTGGCGTCCGGTTCGTCCCGGGGCGCCTCGGCGCCCCGTTCGTTTCCGTGTGCGCGGGTGCCGGGCTCAGGACTCCACCGGCCCCAGCACCGGACCGTCTGGCGGTTCCTCGCCCTTGTAGACCACGCGCAGCGCCTCATCCTCGGCGTCGTCCCAGGCCTTGGCGATGCGGCGCTCGAAGCGGCCGCGCTCCGAGCGCGCCATGACGGCCTTGTAGGCGGTCTCGACGGTAAAGCCGCGGCTCTCGATCAGCTTTGCCGCCGCCGCCGCGCCCGCCTCGATGTCGGCGGCAGGGGCGTCGCAGTCGAACAGTGTCAGTTTCATTCCGGTCTCTCCAGATGCAATGGCAATAACGAAAAAGCCCGCCGAAGCGGGCTTGTGGTTCCGCCCGCGCGGCCTACTTCAGCGCGGCTTCGACGGCGCGCTTGGCCATCACGCCGATCAGGTGCGCGCGGTACTCGGCGCTCGCGTGCAGGTCGGTGTTCAGGTCGTCGGGCTTGACCTTCACCTTGGCGATCGACTCGGCCGCGAACTTCGCGCCCAGCGCCTTCTCCATGTCGGTCTGCCGGAAGGCGCAGGCCCCCGCGCCGGTCACCGCAACCCGCACGCCGCTCGCGGTCTCGGCAACGAACACGCCGACGATGGCAAAGCGCGAGGCCGGGTTCTTGAACTTGGTGTAGGCGGCGCGCTTCGGCACCGGGAAGGACACCGAGGTGATGATCTCCCCGGGCTTGAGCGCGGTCTCGTACAGGCCAGTGAAGAACTTGTCGGCCTCGATTTTGCGCTTGTTGGTGGTGATCGTGGCGCCCAGGCCGAGCACCGCGCCCGGGTAGTCGGCTGCAGGGTCGTTGTTGGCGAGCGAGCCGCCGATCGTGCCCATGTTGCGTACCTGCCGGTCGCCGATCATGCCGGCGAGCGCGGCGAGGGCCGGAATGGCCTTCTTCACTTCGGCCGACCGGTGCACCTCGGAATGGCGCGTCATGGCGCCAATCTCGACCGTGCCGCCCGAGACCTTGATGCCGGTGAGTTCCTTGATGGTGCCGAGGTCGATCAGGTCGGTGGGCGAGGACAGGCGCAGCTTCATCGCCTGCACCAGGCTCTGGCCGCCGGCGAGGAGGCGCCCCTCGGCGTTCTTGGTGGCGAGTGCCTCCGCGTCTTTCACGCTGGCGGGGCGGTGGTACTTGAATGCGTGCATGGTGATCTCCTAGGCGGCTTTCTTGTTTTGCAGGGTGCGCCACACGGTCTGCGGCGTCGCCGGCATCGCGATCTCCCGCACGCCGAGCGCATCGGTAATCGCGTTGATCAGCGCCGGCGGCGCGCCGATCGCGCCGGCCTCGCCGCAGCCCTTCACGCCGAGCGGGTTGTGGGTGCAGGGCGTCTCGCGGGTGTCGACCTGGAAGTTCGGCACGTCGTCGGCGCGCGGGATGCAGTAGTCCATGAGCGAGCCGGTGACGAGCTGGCCGGTCGCCGGATCATAGTGGCAGCCCTCGGTGAGCGCCTGACCGATGCCCTGGGTGAGCCCGCCGTGCACCTGGCCCTCGACGATCATCGGGTTAATGATCTTGCCGAAGTCGTCCACCGCGCTCCATCGTTCGATTTTCACGACGCCGGTCTCGGGGTCGACCTCGACCTCGCAGATGTAGGTGCCGGCCGGGAAGGTGAAGTTCGCCGGGTCGTAGAAGGCGTTCTCGTTCAGGCCGGGCTCGAGCTTGTCGTGCGGGTAGTTGTGCGGCACGTAGGCCGCAAAGGCGACCTCGCCGAAGAGCTTCTGCTTGTCGGTGCCGGCCACCTTGTACACGCCGCGGTCGTACTCGACGTCGCCCTCGGCCGCCTCCATCAGGTGCGCGGCGATCTTGCGGCCCTTGGCGATGATCTTGTCCAGCGCCTTGACGATGGCGGTGCCGCCCACCGCGATCGAGCGCGAGCCGTAGGTGCCCATGCCGAACAGGATCTTCGAGGTGTCGCCATGCACGATGTCGACATTCTCGATCGGCATGCCGAGCCGGTCCGCCACCACCTGCGCGAACGAGGTCTCGTGGCCCTGGCCGTGCGAGTGCGAGCCGGTGAACACCGTTACGCTGCCCGTCGGGTGCACGCGGATCTCGCCGGCTTCGAACAGGCCCGCCCGCGCGCCGAGCGAACCCGCCACCGCCGAGGGCGCGATGCCGCAGGCCTCGATGTAGGCGGCGTAGCCCAGGCCGCGCAGCTTGCCCTTCGCCTCGCTCGCCTTCCTGCGCGCCGGGAAGCCGGCGACATCCGCCATCTTCTGCGCTGCGTCCAGCGTGGCGTCGTAGTCGCCGATGTCGTACTGCAGGGCGACCGGCGTCTGGTAGGGAAAGCTGCGGATGAAATTGCGCCGGCGCAGTTCGGCCGGATCGATCTTCATTTCGCGGGCCGCGGTTTCCACCAGCCGCTCGACCACGTAGGTGGCCTCCGGCCGCCCGGCGCCGCGGTAGGCGTCGACCGGCGCGGTATTGGTGAAGGTCGCGGTGACCTCGCAATAGATCGCCGGGGTGGTGTACTGGCCCGAGAGCAGGGTCGCGTACAGGATGGTCGGGATGCACGAGGCGAAGGTGGACAGGTAGGCGCCCATGTTCGCGGTGGTGTGCACCCGCATGGCGAGGAACTTGCCATCCTTGTCCAGGGCCATCTCGGCCAGCGTCTGGTGGTCGCGGCCATGCGCGTCCGACAGGCTGGACTCGGAGCGATCCGCCGTCCACTTTACCGGCCGGCCGATCTGGCGCGAGGCCCAGGTGACGACCACGTCCTCGGCGTAGAGGTAGATCTTCGAGCCGAAGCCGCCGCCGACGTCGGGCGCCACCACGCGCACCTTGTGCTCGGGCAGGCCCATGACGAACGCGGTCATCAGCAGGCGCTCGACGTGCGGGTTCTGGCTGGCGACGTAGAGCGTGTAGCTGTCGTCGGAGCGGTTGTACGACCCGTTCGCCGCGCGCGGCTCCATGGCGGTGGGGATCAGCCGGTTGTTGACGATGTCGAGCTTGGTGACATGCGCCGCCTTCGCGAATGCGGCATCGACCACGGCCTTGTCGCCGATCGACCAGACGTAGCAGGTGTTGTCGGGCGCGATCTCGTGGAGCACCGGGGCGCCCTTCTTCCGTGCCGCGACCGCATCGACCACGGCCGGCAGCACTTCGTAGTCCACCTCGACCAGTTCGGCGGCGTCGCGCGCCTGCTCTGCGGTCTCGGCCACCACCACGGCGACGTGGTCGCCCACGTAGCGCACCTTGCCGTCTGCCAGCACCGGGTGCGGCGGCTCCTTCATCGGCTCACCCTTGACATCGGTGATCAGCCAGCCGCAGGGCAGGCCACCGAGCTTCGCCGCGGCGATATCCGCGCCGGTGAAGACCGCGATCACGCCCGGGGCCTTCTTCGCCTTGTCGGCCTTGATCGACTTGATCTTCGCGTGCGCGTGCGGCGAGCGCACGAACGCGGCGTGGGACTGGTTCTTCAGCGTGACGTCATCCGTGTACTGGCCTGCGCCGGTGAGGAAGCGGTAGTCCTCCTTCCTCTGGACGCGGGCACCGATCAGGGGTGCGTTCATGACGTGCTCCTTACTTGGCCGAGGCCATTGCCTTGGCGCCTGCGGCAATGGACTTGACGATGTTGTGGTAGCCGGTGCAGCGGCACAGGTTGCCGTCGAGCGCCTCGCGGATGTCCTGCTCCGAGGGGCTGGGGTGGCGGGTCGCGTAATCGATGGCGTTCATCACCATACCGGGGGTGCAGAAGCCGCACTGCAGGCCGTGGTGTTCCTTGAACGCCGCCTGCATCGGGTGCAGGGTGCCGTCGGGCTTCGCCACGCCCTCGATGGTGGTGATCTCGGCGCCCTCGGCCTGCATGGCGAGCATCGAACAGGCCTTCACCGCGCCGCCGTTCATGCTGACGGTACAGGCGCCGCATTGCGCGGTGTCGCAGCCCACGTGGGTGCCGGTGAGCAGCAGGTGCTCGCGGATGAACGTGACCAGCAGCGTGCGTTCCTCGACCTCGGCCGAGACTGCCTTGCCGTTCACTTTCATGGATACCTTGACTGACATGACGCCTCCTTCAATCTTCATTCTTGTGCGGATGGGGTGCCGTGGCGCCCGCGGGCCGGATTTCCTGGTGCGGGGCGTGGCACGCGATGGCTTGCGTGGCGTATGCTAACCAAGGCATCGGGCCTCCGCAATGTTGCGCCGCGGAAACTCCCGGGAATATAAACTGTCAAACCTGCAAGACCTTCACCCCGGAGAGGCGGCGATGGACAGCGTTGACATGGAAGTACTGAAGAGCGCCGAAGCCTGGCGCGCGGCGGGCCGGCGGGCGACGCTCGGCACCATCGTCAAGACCTGGGGCTCGGCACCGCGCCCGGTGGGCGCGATGGTGGTGATCCGCGACGACGGACAGGTGGTCGGCTCGGTCTCCGGGGGCTGCGTCGAGGACGACCTGATCGAGAAGGTGCGGGCGAAGGCGCTCGCCGCCGAGCGCCCGCAACTGGTGACCTACGGCGTCACCAACGAGGAAGCCACGCGCTGGGGCCTGCCCTGCGGCGGCACGCTGCAGGTGGTGCTCGAGCCGGTCACCGAGGCGAGCGGGCTGGCGGAACTGCTGGCCACCATCAGCCGTCAGCAACTCGTCTGCCGGCGGCTCGACATGGCGACCGGCAAGGCGACCCTTTCGCCGGGCACCTCGCGCGATGTCATCGAGTTCGACGGCAAGGTGCTCGCCAGCGTGCACGGCCCGCGCTGGCGGCTGGTGCTGATCGGCGCCGGGCAGCTCACGCATTACCTCGCCGCGATGGCGAAGATGCTCGATTATTCCGTCATGGTGATCGACCCGCGCGAGGAGTACGCGGCCGGCTGGACCCTCGAGGGGGTGCCGCTCGATCGCGGCATGCCGGACGACGTACTGGCGGCGGGGAACCTCGATGGCCACACCGCGGTGGTTGCGCTGACGCATGACCCGAAGATCGACGACCTTGCGCTGATGGAGGCGCTGAAGTCGCCCGCCTTCTACGTCGGGGCGATCGGCTCGAAGAAAAACAACGATGCGCGCCGCGCCCGGCTCGTCGAGTTCGACCTGTCGGAGGCGGAGATCGCGCGCCTGCGCGGGCCGGTCGGCCTGTACATCGGCTCGAAGACGCCGCCCGAGATCGCGGTCGCGATCCTCGCCGAGATGACCGCGGTGCGCCACGGCGTCACCACGCCCGACTGGTCGGCGAAGACCTCGGCGCGTTTCGATCCCTCGGCCTGCGAGGTCGCGCCTGGCGCGGTGTCGCAGAAGGCTTGAACACCGTCGCGATCCTGCTCGCCGCAGGCTCGTCCACCCGCTTCGGCTCAGACAAGCTCGTTCACGCGCTGCCGCACGGCGTTGCGGTCGCGGTGCAGGCGGCGCGCCACCTGAAGGCGGTGCTGCCGCGGGTGATTGCCGTGGTGCGCGCCGCGGACGGCGACACTGCGCGCGCGCTCGCCGCCGAGGGCTGCGAGGTGGTCGTCTGCGCGAACGCGCAGGCGGGCAGGGGCGCGAGCCTTGCCTGCGGCGTGCGCGCGGCAGGCGCCGCGGAGGCCTACCTCGTCGCGCTGGGCGACATGCCGTTCATCCGCCCGAGTTCGATCGTCGCCCTGCGCGAGGCGCTCGAGGCGGGCGCGGCAATCGTCGCGCCGTACTTCCGCACACGCCGCGGCCACCCGGTGGGCCTGGCCGGGCGCTTCCGGGCCGAACTCGAGGCGCTCGAAGGCGACGAGGGCGCGCGCCGCCTGATTGCGCTGAACGAGGCTGCGCTGGTCAAGGTGCCGGTGGGCGACCCTGGCGTGATTCGCGACATCGATACCCCGGCCGACGTGGCGCCGCCGCCGCGGGCCTGAAGGCCTGCGCGGGTTTTCCGCCTCAGGCGGCGGGCGCCTGCGGCAGCAGCCCTGCCTCGCAGGCCTTGATCTGCAGGGCGAGTGTGCGCGAATAGATCCGGCACTGCGCCAGGCTGCCGGCGATGAACCACAGGCCGGGCTGGCCGGTGCGCACGAACATGCTGCGCAGTTCCTGGTTCGGGCCGAATCCCCAGATCGGGCCGACCCGTGCGGCGACCGAATCGCCGAACAGCTTGCGCACCAGGTGATCCTGGCCCTTGTAGCCGGTCGCCAGCACCACGAGGTCGGCGGGCCGCGTCGTCCCGTCGCGCAGCCTCGCGCCCTGCGGAACGAAGGTCTCGATGTCGGCGGCCTGCAGCAGGCCGACCTTGCCCTCGACGATCAGGTTGGAGCAGCCGACGTTGAAGTAGTAGCCGCCGCCGCGGCTCAGGTACAGGTATTGCCAGCCCGAGCCGTCTTCGCCGAAGCCGAGCTTGAAGCCGACGCGCTCGAGCCCGTCCAGCAGCGGCTTGTCCAGTTGCCGCGCCTTCTCGGTCAGCAGGATGTGGGCGCGGCGCGAGACCTCGAGCGGCATCGAGGCCGCGAGCAGGTCGCAGTCCTCGAGCGGCGGGCCTTCGTCGTACAGGGCATAGGGCAGTTGCGCGCTCGGCTCGATATTGACGATCAGGGTCGGGCTGCGTTGCACCAGCGTGACCGTCGCCCCGCTCGAGCACAGGTCCTGCGCGATGTCGTGGCCGCTGTTGCCGGTGCCGATGACGATGGCGCGGCGCCCGGCCCACGCTTCGCCGTCTTCGTAGGCGCTCGAATGCAGGACCGTGCCGGCAAAGCGCTCCAGCCCGGGAAGATCGGGTCGATTCGGGATGCCGCTCACGCCGGTCGCCATCACGACATGGCGCGGGCGCATCGTGCGCTGCGAACCGTCGCTGCGGCGCAGGGTGACGTTCCAGCGTCCGTCTGCCGCGTCATGGCTGCCGCCGACCAGCTCGGTGCCGGTCCAGAAGTTGAGTTCGAGGCTTTCGGCGTAGGCCTCGAACCAGCCGGCGAGCTTGTCCTTGGGGATGTAAGCGGGCCAGGTCGGCGGAAACGGCATGTAGGGCAGGTGATTGACCTGCACCTGGTTGTGCAGCGTGAGCGCGTGGTAGCGCTTGCGCCAGTTGTCGCCGATGCGCGCCTCGCGATCGACGATCAGGGTGTCGACGCCGAGCGCGCGCAGGCGC
>DATCYZ010000028.1:0-11326 GCA_036526195.1 Burkholderiales bacterium | reverse complement strand
CATCGTGCCCGGAAAACCTCCAGAAAAGACCCTGCTGCTGGTCGACGGATCGTCGTACCTGTACCGCGCATTCCACGCGATGCCGGAACTGCGCAGCCCCTCGGGCGCGCCGACCGGCGCCATCTACGGTGTCCTGAACATGCTACGGCGGCTCGCCGCCGACTACAAGGCGGACGCGCGCGCCTGCGTGTTCGATGCAAAGGGCCCGACCTTCCGCGACGCGATGTACAGCGGGTACAAGGCCAACCGGCCCTCGATGCCGGAGGACCTCGCCGCGCAGATCGAGCCGCTCATCGAGGCGGTGCGCGCGCTCGGCTGGCCGGTCCTCGCCATCGAGGGCGTGGAAGCCGATGACGTGATCGGCACGCTGTCGAGGCACGCCACCGCGCGGGGCTGGCGCACGGTCATCTCCACCGGCGACAAGGACCTCGCGCAACTGGTGGACGAAGCCGTGACGCTGGTCAACACCATGAGCTTCGAGACCCTGGATCCCGCGGGCGTGCAGAAGAAGTTCGGCGTGCCGCCGGCGCGCATCGTCGATTACCTGGCGCTGGTCGGCGACACCGTCGACAACGTGCCCGGGGTACCGAAGGTGGGCCCGAAGACCGCCGCCAAGTGGCTCGCGCAGTACGATTCGCTGGATGCCATCATGGCGCACGCCGACGAGATCGGCGGCGTGGTCGGCGAGAACCTGCGCAAGACGCTCGACTGGCTGCCGCAGGCGCGCGACCTGGTCACCGTGAAGTGCGACGTCGCGCTGCCGGTGGACCTCGACGGCCTCGGCGACGGGCAGGACGACCCGGAGCAGCTGCGGGTGCTGGCTGAACGCTTCGGCTTTCGCAGCCTGTTGCGCGAACTCAATGCCCTGCCCGCGGACACGCCGCCCACCGCCAGCGGCGTGCGCAACGCCGCCGCGCCGAAACCGGCGGCGCCCGCGCCGGCGGCCGCGGACCCGGCGCTGCCCGCCGAGGGCGAGATTCCCCGGCGCCGCACCGCCTGCGTCCTCGACGAAGCGGCGCTCGAGGCCATGGCGGCGCAACTCGAGCGCGCGCCGCTGACCGGCTTCGACACCGAGACCACCGGCCTGGAGCCGATGGTGGCGCAACTGGTCGGCATGTCCTTCGCCTGCGGTGACACCGCCTGGTACCTGCCGCTCGCGCACGCCTACCCCGGCGCGCCGGACCAGCTCGGCGTCGAGCGCGCGCTGGCGCGGCTCAAGCCCTGGCTGGAGGATCCGGCGCGCCTCAAGGTCGGCCAGAACCTGAAGTACGACGCGCACATCCTCGCGAACCACGGCGTGACGCTCGCCGGCATCGCGCACGACACGCTGCTCGAGTCCTACGTGTTCGAGGCGCACCTGCGCCACGACCTCGACACCCTCGCCCAGCGCCACCTCGGCTGGACCACCATCGGTTACGACGAGGTGACCGGGAAGGGCGCCTCGCGCATCCCGTTCTCCGCGGTGGACGTCGAGCGCGCCACCGCCTATGCCGCCGAGGACGCGGATTGCGCGCTCGCGGTGCACACGGTGCTGCATCCGCGCATCGCGGCGGACGCGAAGCTCGATTTCGTCTACTCGAAGATCGAGGTGCCGGTATTGCCGGTGCTGCTGAGGATGGAGCGCAACGGCGTGCTGCTCGACGCGGAGAAGCTCGCCGCGCAGAGCCACGAGCTCGGCCGCACCATGCTTTCGCTCGAGCAGCAGGCCTACGAGGCGGCCGGCCAGCCGTTCAACCTGAACTCGCCCAAGCAGATCCAGGAGATCCTGTTCGAGCGCCAGGGCCTGCCGGTGAAGAAGAAGACGCCCTCGGGCCAGCCCTCCACCGACGAGGACGTGCTCACCGAACTCGCGCAGGATTACCCGTTGCCGCGGCTGCTGCTCGAGTACCGCGGCGTGGCGAAGCTGAAGTCCACCTACACCGACAAGCTGCCGAAGATGGCCGACGCGCACACCGGTCGCGTGCACACCACCTACTCGCAGGCGGTCGCCGTCACCGGGCGGCTGTCCTCCACCGACCCGAACCTGCAGAACATCCCGGTGCGCACCGCCGAGGGACGGCGCATCCGCGAGGCCTTCATCGCCGCGCCGGGCTGCCGGATCGTCTCGGCCGACTATTCGCAGATCGAGTTGCGCATCATGGCCCACCTCTCGGCCGACGCGGGCCTGCGCCACGCCTTCGCGCACGGCCACGACGTGCACCGCGCCACCGCCGCGGAGGTGTTCGGCGTGCCGCTGGAGAAGGTGAGCGCCGACGAGCGGCGCGCGGCCAAGACGATCAACTTCGGCCTGATCTACGGCATGTCGGCCTTCGGCCTGGCGCAGAACCTCGGCATCGAGCGCGTCACCGCGCAGGCGTACATCGACAGCTACTTTTCGCGCTACCCCGGGGTCAAGCGGTACATGGACGAATCACGCGAGCGCGCGCGCGACGTCGGCTATGTCGAGACCGTGTTCGGGCGCCGCCTGTGGGCGCCGGATGCGCGCGCCGCGGCGCAGAACCGGCGCCAGGCCGCGGAACGCGCAGCGATCAACGCGCCGATGCAGGGCACCGCCGCCGACCTGATCAAGCTGGCGATGATCTCGGTGCAGGGCTGGCTGGACGAAGCCGGGCTCGGCGCGAAGCTCATCATGCAGGTGCACGACGAACTGGTGCTCGAGGTGCCGGAGGCGGAACTCGAGCGCGTCAAGGCCGGCTTGCGCGAGCGCATGGAGAACGTCTCCACGCTCGAGGTGCCGCTGGTGGTCGACGTCGGCACCGGCAGCAACTGGGACGAGGCGCACTGAAGCAGGCGCGCCGCCGCGCAACGCGGCGGCGGGACGGTCGCCGGGCTAGCGCAGCGCCCCGAACACCTTCTGCAGGATGTTCGACGCGGTGCCGACGGGGTCCTTGCGGATCTTCTTCTCTTCCTCGGCGATCATCAGGAAGAGGCCATCGAGCGCCTTCTGCGTGACATAGCTGTCGATGTTGGCGGCGTCCTTGTCGATCAGGCCGAAGCGCGCGCCCTTCTCGGCGTATTCGTTGTACTTCTGCGCAAGGCCGACCTTCGCGGTCGCCTTCTTCACGATCGGCAGGAAGCGCGCGCGCAGCGGGTCGGAGGTGGTGCGCTTGAAGTACTCGGTGCCCGCGGTCTCGCCGCCGGTGAGGATGCCCTTGGCGTCCTGTACGCTCATCTTCTTTACGGCATCCACCAGCAGCTTCTTCGCTTCCGGCACCGCGGCTTCCGCCGCGCGGTTCATGGTGAGCACCAGTTCGTCGGCGTACTTGCCCATGCCGAAATTGCGCAGCATGCGCTCCGCCGACTGCAGCGACTCGGGCAGCAGGATTTTCACTTTGTCGTTGCCGAAGAAGCCGTCGGTGCGCCCGAGGCCGTCGACCGCCACCTGCGCGCCCCGCTCGAGGGCAGCGCGCAGGCCGCTCGTCGCCTCCGAGTTCGTGATCCGATCGAGCTGCGCCCAGGCGGGTGCGGCGAGCAGCAGGGCAAGCAGGACGAGCGGCAGGCGACGCAGCATGGGAGATCTCCGGGACGGGCCGCTCAGGGTAGCAGAGGCGTGTTCCGGTGCCGGCTCACTCCACCCCGGCCGCGTGCGCCTGCTGGTCGGCGTGGTACGAGGAGCGCACCATGGCGCCGACCGCCGCATGGCGAAAGCCCATCGCCTTCGCCTCGCGTTCGAACATCGCGAAGGTCTCCGGCGGAACGTAGCGCTCCACCGGCAAGTGGTGCGCCGAGGGCGAGAGGTATTGCCCGATGGTCAGCATCTCGACGTCGTGCGCGCGCAGGTCGCGCATCACGGCGAGGATCTCCGCGTCCGTCTCGCCCAGCCCGACCATCAGGCCGGACTTGGTCGGCACCTGCGCGAAGCGCGCCTTGAAGTCCTTCAGGAAGGCGAGCGAATGCGCGTAGTCGCCGCCGGGCCGTGCCTGCCGGTACAGGCGCGGCACGGTTTCCATGTTGTGGTTCATGACGTCCGGCGGCGCCGCCGCCAGCACCTCCAGCGCGCGCCCGGCGCGGCCGCGGAAGTCCGGCACCAGCACCTCGATCGTGGTCTGCGGCGATCGCGCGCGCACCGCGCGGATGCACTCGACGAAATGCGCCGCGCCGCCGTCTTTCAGGTCGTCGCGGTCCACGCTGGTGATCACCACGTAGGCGAGGCCGAGCGCCGCGATGGTGCCGGCGAGGTGCGCGGGCTCCTCGGCGTCCGGCGCCAGCGGGCGGCCGTGCGCGACGTCGCAGAACGGGCAGCGCCGGGTGCAGATGTCGCCGAGGATCATGAAGGTCGCGGTGCCCTTGCCGAAGCATTCGGCGATGTTCGGGCACGAGGCTTCCTCGCAGACCGTGTGCAGCTTCTGCTCGCGCAGCACCGCCTTGATCTCGTAGAAGCGCGAGTTGGGGCTGGCCGCGCGCACGCGGATCCACGGCGGTTTCGGCAGCGGCGCGCGCGGCACCACCTTGATCGGGATGCGTGCGGTCTTCTTCGCGCCCTTTTCCTTGACGCCCGCCTCACGCACGGCCGAGCGCCTCCGAGACCAGCCGCGCAAGCCGCGCGCCGAGCGCCGCGGGCGAGGCCGTGATGCCGAGCCAGGACGTCTGCGTCACCGCGAGGCCCGGATAGCCGCAGGGGTCGATCGCAGCGAAGGGCGAAAGGTCCATGTCGACGTTCAACGCAAGGCCGTGGAAGGTGCGCCCGCGCGAAACGCGCAGGCCGAGCGCGGCCACCTTCGCCTCGCCACTGTAGACGCCGGGCGCGCCCTCGCGGCAGGTGGCGGGCACGCCGTGCTCGGCGAGCAGCATGATCACCGCGCGCTCGAGCAGGCTGACGAACTCGCGCACCTTCAGCCCGCGGCGCGGCAGGTCAATCAGCGTGTAGAGCACCACTTGTCCCGGCCCGTGGTAAGTCACCTGCCCGCCGCGCTCGACGCGCAGCACCGGGATGCCGCGGTCCTCGCGCGGGCCGTGCGCCGCGCTCGCGCCCAGCCCGAGCGTGTAGACCGGCGGGTGGGCGGTGAGCCAGAGCTCGTCGGCACTCGCTTCGTCGCGCTGCGCGGTATAGGCGCGCATCGCCTCCAGCGTCTGGACATAGGCTGTCTCGCCGAGCGTCTTCAGGCGCGGTGCGGCGACTCGGGAATCGGCCACGGCATCCACGTCAGAGCACCATCACCACGCCGGGATGGTCGCAAAGGTCCTTGTACAGGGCATCGAGCTGCTCACGCGAGCGTGCCTCGATGGTGACGGTGAGGCTGAGGTACTTGCCCTGCCGGCTGGGGCGCATTTCCATGCTGGCGGCGTCGAAATCGGGCGCATGCCGCAGCACCACCGCCATCACCCCTTGCGCGAACCCGCCCTCGCGCCGCCCCATCACCTTGATCGGGAACGGGGTCGGATACTCGATCAGCGAGAGCGAATCGGTCATCCTCAGGCGGCGACCTTCTCCTTGCCGGCACGCATCACTTCGCGCTTGAAGTCCTGGTAGAGCTGGTACATGCGCCGGAACAGCGGGCCCGGACGCCCGTCGCCGATCGACTTGCCGTCGAGCGTGACGATGGCCAGCACTTCCTTCGACGAGGAGGTGACCCAGACCTCGTCGGCGCCGCGCACCTCGGCCTCGGTGACGTCGCGGAACTCCAGCTTCATGCCGGCGGCCTGCGCGAGCTCGACCACCACGTCGTAGGTGATGCCGGGCAGGATCAGGTTCGACTTCGGCGGCGACAGGACGACCCCCTCGCGGACGATGAACACGTTCGAGGCCGAGGCCTCGGTCAGGCGCCCGTCGCGGAACAGGATCGTCTCCACCGCGCCGGCGTCGACCGAGACCTGCCGCAGCAGGCAGTTGCCGATCAGCGAGATCGACTTGATGTCGCAGCGATGCCAGCGGTTGTCGACCGCGCTCGCGCCGGCGGCCCCCTGCTCCACGAGTTCGCGCGGCGGGTTGACCAGCGGGTTGGACATCATGAACACCGTCGGTGTCGTGTTCGCCGGGAAGGCATGGTCGCGCTTCGCCACGCCGCGCGTCACCTGGAAATAGATGCCCTGGTCTTCCCAGGGCTGCTCGGCCGCGAGGCGGCGGATGATCTCGCGCCACTCGGCCCGCGTGTAGGGGTTGGTGATGCGCACTTCCGCCAGGCTGCGCTCGAGGCGCGCGAGGTGCTCGTCGATGCGGAACGGCACGCGCGAGTACACCGGCACCAGCTCGTAGACGCCGTCGCCGAAGATGAAGCCGCGGTCGAGCACCGGGATCTGCGCCTGCTCGATCGGCATGAACTTGCCGTTCAGGAAGACCATGTTGCCGTTCTCCTTCGCCCTGGGACCCTTTTCGATCGTCACTTGAGCCACAACCTCAGTGTATCCCAGGCGCGTCCGAAGACCCCTGCGGCGGCCACCGGCTCGAGCGCGATCAGCGGATACTCGCCGAGCTTGCGGCCCTCGAGCGTCACGTGCAGGACGCCGACGGTCTGGCCCTTCTGCACCGGCGCGACCAGCGGCTGCACCGAGGTCAATTCCGCCTTCACGCGGGACGCCTCGCCCTTGGGCACCGTCAGCATGAGGTCTGCGGCAAAGCCCGCCTTCACCTCCTTCGCCACGCCTTTCCACACCTCTAGGGTCTTCGCCGCCGCGCCGCGCGCGTAGAGCTTCACGCTGTCGAAGTTCAGGTGGCCCCAGTTGAGCAGCTTGAGCGACTCCTGCGCGCGCACCGATTCGGAGGCCGTGCCGAGCACCACCGACAGCAGCCTTCGGTCGCCGCGTTTCGACGAGGAGATCAGGCAGTACCCGGCGGCCTCGGTGTAGCCGGTCTTGACCCCGTCGACGCTCGGGTCCAGCCACAGGAGCCGGTTGCGGTTCAGCTGCGTGATGTTGTTGTAGCGGAACTCCTTCTGCGAGTAATAGCGCGCGTACTCCTCGGGGAAGTCGTTGATTAGCGCGGTGGCGAGCAACTGCAGGTCGCGCGCGGTCGAATAATGCTGCGGGTCGGGCAGGCCGGAGGCGTTCATGAACTTCGACTGCTTCATGCCGAGGCGCTCGGCCTCCGCGGTCATGCGCTGCGCGAAGGCGTCCTCGGTGCCGGCGATCAGCTCGGCGAGCGCCACGCAGGCATCGTTGCCCGACTGCACCACCATGCCGCGGATCAGGTCGTCCACCGACACCGGGCGGCCCGGCTGCACGAACATGCGCGAGCCCGGCGCCTTCCAGGCGCGCGTCGACACCTCCACCTGCTGCTCGAGGGCGATCTTGCGCTCGCGCAACGCGGCGAAGGTGAGGTAGGCGGTCATCAGCTTGGTCAGCGAGGCGGGCTCGAAGCGTTCCTCGGCGCGCTCGGCGGCGAGCACGGTGCCGCTCGAGAGATCGACAAGCACCCAGGCGCGCGCGGCGACGCCCGGCGGCTGGAGCGCGGTGGCCTGCGCGACACCGAGGGACCCGGCAAGCAGAAGGAGGGACAGGGCGAAACGTCTGAGCATGGGGAATGGCCGGAAAAAGCGCGGAATTATATCGGTCGGTCCGAAGCGCACCCGATCCACGGGCGCGCGGGTGCTGCTAACGGACCACGGTGAAGGGACGGAAGTTCAGTTCGCTGCGCAGCCGCTCGGCGACCGGGCGCGCCGCTTCACGACTCTGGAACGGGCCGATCTGCAGCTTGTGCAGGGCGTCGACCGGGAATACGTGGATCGCCTGCGTCAGCCAGTCGAGGTCACGCTTCAAGCGCTCGCGCAGGTCCTCTGCGCCGGCCGGCGTGGCAAAGGCGCCGACCTGCAGGTAGATCCCCGGGCCTGCGACCGCAGGCGTGGCCGCGGCGGCAACCGGCGCGGGCGCCGCGGCAGGCGCGGGTGCCGTCGCGGGCGCGGCGGCGGGCGCGGGCGGGCGGGCCGGCGGCGGGGCGGCCGGCGCGGGGGTCGCCGGCGCCGGCGGGATCGGCGCCGCTTCCGGGCGCGCCGCCGGCGCCGCGGCCGCAAGCACCGCGCCGGGGAGCACCGTCTCCACCTCGACCCGCGCACTGCCCGCCTCGATGTAGCCGAGCTTCCACGCCGCGGTATACGAGAGATCGACCACGCGACCGGCAAGGAAGGGCCCGCGATCGTTGATACGCACCACCACGCTGCGCCCGTTGGCAAGGTTCGTGACGCGCGCGTAGCTCGGGATCGGCAGCGTCGGATGCGCCGCCGTCATCGCGTACATGTCGTAGGGCTCGCCGCTCGAGGTGCGCAGGCCGTGGTAGCGCCGGCCATACCAGCTGCCGACGCCGCGCTCGCGGAACGCCTTCAGTTCGGTGGCCGGGACATAGTCGCGCCCGAACACCTGGTAGGGCCGGTTGGCAAAGCGGTGCAGCGGCTCGGGCCGCGGCACCGCATCCGGAATCGCGGCGAGATCCGGCGGCGCGGTGTCCCCCGGACCATCGTCCTTGTAATAGCCGCCGCCCGCGCGCGGCGGCGCCGGTTTTGTCGCCGGCGCCGGAGTCGGCGCCGCCTGCGGTTCCGGGTCCTTCGAGGGCGCGAGGCTGCAGCCGCCGAGCAGTGCGAGCAGCGCGCCCGCGGCGAACAGCATTCGCTTCATGCCGCGTCCACGCGCCCGAAAACCACCTTGCCGGCGACGATCGTCGCCTGCACGCGGCCGAGCAGTTCGTGCCCGAGGAACGGCGTGTTCTTGCCCTGGCTGCGCAGTGTCTTCGCCTCGATGCGCACCGGCGCCTCCGGCTCGAACAGCACGAGGTCCGCCGGCGCGCCCGGGGCGAGCCGTCCGGCGCCCACGCCAAGCACGCGCGCCGGCGCGGCCGTGACGCGCTCCAGCGTCGTCGCAAGCGGCAGGCCCTGCGCCGCGCCCCACGAGAGCGCCAGCGGCAGCAGCAACTCCAACCCCGTGGCGCCGGGCTCGGCCTCGGCGAACGGCAGGAGCTTGCCGTCATCGTCCACCGGCGTGTGGTCGGAACAGGCGCAATCGATGGTGCCGTCGGCGAGGCCCGCGGCGAGCGCATCGCGGTCGCGCAGGCTGCGCAGCGGCGGCTCGAGCCGGCACTGCGAATCGAAGTAGCCGAGGTCGCGCTCGGACAGGTGCAGGTGGTGCACGCCGACGTCGCAGGTCACCGGCAGGCCCTCGGCCTTCGCGGCGCGCACCGCCGCCACGCCGCCCGCGCTCGAGAGCCGGCACAGGTGCACCCGCGTGCCAGTGGCGCGCACCAGTTCCAGGATCGTCGCCAGCGCGATCGTCTCGGCGAAGAACGGGATGCCCGCGAGCCCGAGGCGCGTGGCGACTTCGCCGTCGTGCGCCACGCCGCCGCGCGCCAACCAGGCTTCCTCCGGTCGCAGCCAGACCGGAAAATCGAAGGTGCCCGCGTACTGCAGCGCGCGCCAGAGCATCTGGGTGTCGGCGAGCGGCACGTTCGCCTGCGAGAAGGCGACGCAGCCGGCCTCCGCGAGTTCGGCCATCTCGGTGAGGCGCTCGCCCTCGAGCTTGAGCGTCAGCGCGCCCACCGGGTAGAGCCGGGCGCGCGACAGGATCTTGGCGCGCCGGCGCAGCATGTCGACCAGTCCGGGCTCGTCGAGCGGCGGGTCGGTGTCCGGCGGGCAGGCGAGGCTGGTGACGCCGCCGGCCACCGCCGCGTCGAGTTCGGACTCGAGGGTCGCCTTGTGCTCGAGCCCGGGCTCGCGCAGGCGCGCCGACAGGTCGATCAGGCCCGGCGCGAGCACGCGGCCGCCGGCATCGAAGGTCTCGTCGGCCGTCGCGCCGCGTGCTTCGCCGTCGAGCGCGGCGATGCGGCCGTCCTCGATTAGCAAATCGCCTTTCGCGTCGCGCGCCGTGGCCGGGTCGATGATGCGGGCGTTGACAATCAGCGTGCGCATCTAGCCCCCCGCCACCATGCTCATCACCGCCATGCGCACCGCGATGCCGAAGGTCACCTGCGGTAGGATCACCGAATTCGGCCCGTCGGCCACCGAGGAATCGATCTCCACGCCGCGGTTCATCGGGCCGGGGTGCATGACGATGGCGTCGGGCTGCGCGAGCGCGAGCTTCTCGGCGGTCAGGCCGTAGTGCTTGTAGAACTCCTGCGCCGAGGGCAGCAGCGCGCCGCGCATGCGCTCGCTCTGCAGGCGCAGCATGACGATCACGTCGCAGCCGGCGAGGCCGGCGCGCATGTCGTGGAACACGTGCACGCCGAGCGCCTCGACGCCGGTGGGCACCAGGGTCTGCGGCCCGATCACGCGCACCTCGGGCACGCCCAGCGTGGTCAGGCCGCTGATCAGCGAGCGCGCCACGCGCGAGTGCAGCACGTCGCCGACGATCGCCACGCGCAGGCCGCCGAAGTCCTTCTTGTAGTGCCGGATGGTGAAGAGGTCGAGCAGGCCCTGCGTCGGGTGCGAATGCCGGCCGTCGCCGGCGTTGATCACGTGTTCGTGCGGCTTGACGTGGCGCGCGACCAGGTACGGCGCGCCCGAGGCGTTGTGGCGCACGACGAAGATGTCGGCCTGCATCGCGGAGAGGTTCGCCACCGTGTCGAGCAGCGACTCGCCCTTGGTCTGCGAGCTGATCGCGACGTTCAGGTTGATGACGTCGGCCGAGAGCCGCTTGGCGGCGATCTCGAAGGTGGTGCGGGTGCGCGTCGACGGTTCGAAGAACAGGTTGAACACGCTCTTGCCGCGCAAGAGCGGCACCTTCTTCACTTCGCGCTCGGTGACCCCGGCAAAGGATTCCGCGGTGTCGAGGACGCGCTCGATCACCTCGCGCGGCAGGCCCTCGATGGAGAGCAGGTGGCGCAGCCCGCCGTTGGGGTCGAGCTGCGGGTTACGCGCCATGCTCGAGCCCGAATGACAGCCGGCCGTCCTCCGCGCGGCGCAGCCGCAGCCGCGCCCCCGCAGGCACCTCGACCCGTCCGCCGCAGTACTGCGCGCAGATCGGCAGTTGGCGCCCGCCGCGGTCGGCCAGCACGGCGAGCGCGATGCTCGCCGGGCGGCCGTAGTCGAAAAGCTCATTCACCGCGGCGCGCACCGTGCGCCCGGTGAACAGCACGTCATCGACCAGCAGGATGTCCTTGCCGCCGACGTCGAACGGGATCTGCGTGCGCTTGGGGTCGCGCGCGAGGCCTTTCTGGTTGTAGTCGTCGCGGTAGAACGCGATGTCCATGGTGCCGAGCGGCGTGGCCATGCCGAGTTGCGCGTGCAGGCGCTCGGCGAGCCAGGCGCCGCCGGTGTGGATGCCGATCATCGCCGAGTTGGCGCCGAGCTGCGGACGCAGCGCATCGGCCAGCCGGCCGAGCAGGTCTTCCGCGTCCGGCAGCGCGCTCACCGCGAGCTTTCCGCGAAGTACTGCTCGAGGATCACCTGCGCCGAGCGGGCGTCGAGTTCGC
>DATCYZ010000027.1:0-10843 GCA_036526195.1 Burkholderiales bacterium | reverse complement strand
GGCGTGCCCCAGGAGTTCGAGCCGATCACCGCGGCCTTCACGCCGAGGGCATCGAGCAGTCCGGCGAGCGCGCGCGCGTAGTCCTCGGCAACCGGCGTCGCAGTGGCGAGCGGCGCGCTGCCCCCGTAGCCGGGCGCATCCCAGGCGATGACACGCGCCTCCTGCGCGAGCGGCGCGAACTGCAGGCGCCAGCCGGCGGCGGTGGAGCCGATGCCGTGCAACAGCACCACGGCGGGCGCGCCGGGCATGCCGGATTCCCGGTAGGCGATGGTTCCGGCGGTCTTCAGCGTGGGCAGCATGGCAGCTCCTCCATGGGGAGGCCGGTTCAAGGGCGCGCGGGCACCAGCGCGGGTTCGTCCATGGCCGCCACCTGCTCACGCAGTTCCAGGATGCGGTCCTGCCAGTAGCGCGGCGTGTTGAACCATGGAAACGCCGCCGGGAAGGCAGGATCGTCCCAGCGCCGCCCGATCCAGGCCGAATAATGCAGCAGCCGCAGCGTGCGCAGGGGTTCGATGAGCGCGAGTTCGCGATCGTCGAACTCCCGGAAATCCTCGTAGCCCGAGAGCAGCGCGGCGAGTTGCCGCGCGCGCGCCTCGCGTTCGCCCGAGAGCAGCATCCACAGGTCCTGCACGGCCGGGCCGCTGCGGGCATCGTCGAAATCGACGAAGTGCGGCCCTCCGGCGGCGCCGGTGCGCGCATCCTCCGGCGTCCACAGCACGTTGCCCGCGTGGCAGTCGCCGTGCAACCGGATCGCGCTGATGCGCACTGTGGCAAAGGCGCGCTCGACCGATTCGAGTGCGAGCGCGGCGATGCCGGTCCACGCGGGAAGAAGGTCGGGCGGCACCAGCCCGCTCCCCAGCAGCCAGTCGCGCGGCTCGATGCCGAAGCTCTGCAGGTCGATCGCCGGGCGCTCGAGGAAAGGCTGCGTGGCGCCGACCGCGTGGATGCGGCCGAGGAAGCGCCCGAGCCATTCGAGCACCTTCATGTCGTCCAGTTCGGGCGAGCGTCCGCCGCGGCGCGGAAACACCGCGAAGCGGTATTCGCCGTCCGAATGCAGCGTGGTGCCGCCGGTGGCGAGCGGCGCCACCACCGGGATCTCGCGCGCCGCAAGCTCGAGGGCGAACGCGTGTTCCTCGAGGATCTGCGCGTCGCTCCAGCGCGCCGGGCGGTAGAACTTCGCCACCACGCTCTCGCCCTCCTCCAGCCCGATCTGGAAGACGCGGTTCTCGTAGCTGTTCAGGCCGAACAGGCGGCCGTCGGTGCGCAGGCCGGCGCCATCCAGGGCATCGAGCACGCGCTCGGGGGTGAGCGCGGCGTAGGGCGGGGCGATGGACATGGCGGGATGCTACACGTGCCGCTTGGTGCGATGGCCGGTCGGGCCGCTGCGGTAGACTCGCGGTTTTCCAGCCGCCGGTCCCAGACGCCTCCAACGTGGCCCCCGACTCCGAGACCCTGGTCGAGATCTCCGACCTGCACTTCAGCTACGGCGAGCACCGCATCTTCGACGGGCTTTCGCTCAAGGTGCCGCGCGGCAAGGTGGTGGCGATCCTCGGCGCGAGTGGTTGCGGCAAGTCGACGCTGCTGCAGCTGATGGGCGGGCAGCTCAGGCCTGCGCGCGGCCGCATCGTCATCGACGGTGAGAATGTCCCGGAACTCGACAGCCGCGCGCTCTACGCGCTGCGCCGCAGGATGGGCCGCATGTTCCAGTCGAGCGGCCTGTTCAGCGACCTTTCGGTGTTCGAGAACATCGCCTTTCCGATCCGCGAGCACCACGACCTGCCCGAGGCGCTGTTGCGGCGCCTGGTGCTGATGAAGCTGCATGCCGTGGGCCTGCGCGGCGCGCAGGCCATGATGCCGGGCGACCTCTCGGGCGGCATGACGCGGCGCGTGGCGCTGGCGCGCGCCATCGCACACGATCCGATGATGGTGATGTACGACGAGCCTTTCGCCGGGCTGGACCCGATCACGCTGAACGTGGTCGCGGGCCTGATCCGCAAGCTGAACGATGCCCTGGGCGCGACCTCGATCGTGGTGACCTACGACGTCTCGGAGTCGCTCAAGGTGGTGGACTACGTCTACGTGATATCCGAGGGCAAGGTCATCGGGGAAGGCACGCCGCAGGACGTGCTGGCCTCGGAGGACCCGTACCTGAAGCAGTTCCTGAACGCGCTGCCCGACGGGCCGGTGCGATTCCATTTCCCGGCGCCGCCGCTCGAGAAGGCCTTCGGGCTGGGCTGAGGCGCCGCCGCTTCGATCCGCATGAGGAGGATGTCCCGATGAAACGCCTGATTGCCACCCTGGCCTTCGCCACCGTCGTTCCGGCCGCGCTCGCGCAGGCCTATCCGACCAAGCCGATCACCATGATCGTGCCCTTCCCGCCGGGCGGCGTGGCCGACATCGTCGGCCGGCCGCTGGCCGCGTCGATGGAGAAGACCCTGGGCCAGCCGGTGATCGCGCTGAACCGCCCGGGCGCCGGCGGCGCGGTCGGCATGGCGCAGGCGGCCAAGGCGACGCCCGACGGCTACACCATCCTGATCGGGCTTTCGTCGATCTCGATCTTCCCGGTGTCCGATCCGCTCAACGGCAAGTCCGCGCCCTACCAGCTGTCCGACTTCGCGCCGATCGCGCTGGTGACCGCGGACCCGACGGTGCTGGTGGTGCGCGCCGACAGCGCCTACAAGTCGATCGCCGACATCGTCGCCGCCGCCAAAGCGAATCCCGGCAAGATCAACTACTCGTCCTCCGGCGTGTACGGCACCTTGCACGTGGCGATGGAGATGTTCGCCAATGCCGCCGGCATCCAGTTGTTCCACATTCCCTACCAGGGCGGCGGACCGGCCGTCACCGCGCTGCTGGGTGGACAGGTTGAGGCGCTCGCCTCGGGTCCGGCGGCGGCCGTGGGCCAGATCAAGGGCGGCAAGATGCGCGCGCTCGCCGGCTGGGGCGACAAGCGACTTGCGCTGATGCCGGAACTGCCCACTTTCAAGGAACTCGGCTACAAGGACGTCGAGTTCTACATCTGGTCGGGCATGTTCGCGCCGGCGGCGACCCCGGCGCCGATCGTGGACAAGCTGCGCGAGGCGGTGCGCGCCGCGGCCGCCGATCCCGCCTTCAAGGGCGCGATGGAGAAGGTTTCCACCCCGGTGAGCTACCTCGACGCGCCCGAGTTCAAGGACTTCTGGGCGAAGGACGCGGCGCGCCTGAAGGCGGCGGTCGAGAAGATCGGGAAAGTGGAAGAGAAGAAGTAACTAAAAAGAAACGGGCTTGACACGAGCGGGGGGCTGCGCCCCCCTCGTGCTCCCCCCCAAGAAACACCGACGGTCCGGCTGGATCGATACGAGAGGGGCTGTGCCCCCCTCGTGCTTCCCCCCAACACCGAACGCCTTTCTCGGGCTTTACTTTTTCTGTTTGCGGCGGCGCTCGAGTTTGTCGAGCAGCCATTGGGGGCGCGGGTTTTGGCCCATGCCGAGCACGCGCCGCTCGAAGGGGTCGCGGCGCACCAGGGCGCGCGCCTGCCGGGTGTTGATGAGCGGGTAGTGCGGGACGTTCTCCAGCGCGTCGGCCACCGCCCAGGCGTCCTTTTCGCCGCTTACCCAGATCGCGGGATCGACCCGCCGCAGGTCGAACGAACGCGAGTACTCGCGCAGCGTCTGCTCGCCGAGCCGGTTGGTGTACTCGTGGAAGTACGACATCGCGAGTTCGCGCAGCGTGCGGTACACCGGCTCGCGCCAGCGCAGCGCGGGACCGTTGGTCTTCGAAAGTGCGCCCCAGCGGCCGTTGCGGCGGTAGAGCGTCACCACGTGGTCGTAGTCGCGCACCGCATGCATGTCCATGATCAGCGGCGGCTCGCCGTGCACCCAGAGCGCGGCGGCGGCGAGCATCGCGCCCTCGATGCAATGGGCGTTCTTCTCGCGCAGCACCCGGCGCACCGGGCGGCAGGCGTCGCCGTCCGGCTCGAAATTCTGGCCGAGCGAGAAGAGGTAGGCCTGGATCTTGAGCGGGCTGTCAAGGCGGCGCAGCACCGCGAACTCGCGCGGGGAGAGGCCGAGGTCCGCGGCGCGCGCGAAGCGCTTTCTCACGTCGGCAGCATCGAGGAAAAGAACAGCGCGGTGCCCAGGAACGAGAAGAAGCCCACGACGTCGGTGATGGTGGTCAGGATGATGGATGAGGCGGTGGCCGGGTCCTGACCGAGGCGGTGCAGGGTGATCGGCACCAGCGCGCCGGCGAGGCCCGCCATCAGCATCGAGATCACCATGGAGATCGCGATCACCATCGCGAGGCCCCCCGAGCGGCTCCAGACATAGACGCCGAGCGAGGTGGTGGCGGCGATCGCCAGGCCGTTCACCAGGCCGGTGGCCGCTTCCTTCGCCACCACGCGGGGCCAGTGGCGCAGGCTGATCTCGCGCAGCACCAGGCCGCGCATGGTGACCGCGAGCGCCTGCGCGCCGGCGTTGCCAGACTGGCCGGCCACCACCGGCAGCAGCACGGCGAGCGCGGTGAACTTCGCGATCAGGCCTTCGAACATCCCGACCACGGCCGCGGCAAGAAACGCGGTCAGCAGGTTGATCTGCAGCCAGGGCAGGCGCTTTTTCACAGCGAACAGCGGGTTCGACAGCGCGCGCTCCTCGGCGCTTGCGCCCACCATGGTGAGCAGGTCGACCGTGGCCTCCTGCTCGATCACGGAGACCAGCGCGGCCTGCCGGATCACCCCGACCAGCCGGCCCGAGATGTTGACCACCGGCAGCGAGGTGATCGGCTGCTGCTGCAGGATGCTCACCACCTCCTCGCGCGGATCGAGGTCCTTGGCCACCGCAATCACCGGCCGCGCGAGTTCGCGCAAGGGGGCGCGGGCCTCGCTCACCGCGAGGTCCTGGATCTCGACGCGGCCCGCGAGCCGGCCTTCCTCGTCGATCAGGTACATCTCGCGCAGGCCCTTGCGCTTCAGGTTCCGCAGTCGCGCGAGCGCCTCGCCGACGGTGGCGTCGATGCGCACCGGGCTCACCTGCGGGTCCATCAACCGCCCCGCGCTGTCCGCCGGGTACTCGAGCAGCGCGCGCAGTTCCGCGGCCACCTGCGGGTCGAGTGAATCCAGCAGGCGCTTGCCGACCGGTGCCTCGAGCTGGGAGAGCGCCGCCACGGCGATCGCCGGTTCGGCCTCCGCGAGCACGTGCGCGGCGAGCGAGGGCGGCAGCGCTTCGAGCGTGGCGGCGGCGACGTCGGGCGCGAGCGCCTGCCAGGTGCGGGCCGCGGCGAATGGCGAGGCGGTCGCCAGCAGCGCCGCGGCTTCCTCGCCGGGCAGCGACTCGAGCTGCCGGGCCGCCTCGTGCGGATAGTCGACGAGGAAGCGCTGGTTGAGTGCGGCAACGGCGGGCAGGATCTCAGTGCTCATGGTCCACCCCGCTGAGCGGACGCGCGCCGGGCAGCGCCGCCACGCAGGCGCCGATCAGCCCGGACACCATGTGCCAGTACCCGCCGGCGACGACGCCGAGGACGTTCGCATCCGGGGCCTCCTCGGCCGCGGCGCGCTGGCGTGCGAGCACGCGCGTCAGGGTCGCGCGACGCAGCACGCCGACCAGTTGTTCGCCGCGCTCGATGACGGGGAGCTCCGCCACCTGCTGCCAGGCGCGGTGCGCAATCGCGCCCGAAAGCGGGGTTGCCGCCGGCAGCACCGCCACCGGGCGGGTGGCGAGTTCGCCGAGCAGCGTCGCCGCCGGCGCGCGCAGCAGCACGGCCAGCGACACGGTGCCGAGCAAGCGCTCGTTCGAGCCGGCGACGTAGACGTCCTCGATGCGCGCGCCCGGCGCGGCGCGCACGCGCGCGATCGCATCCGCCGCGTTGACATCGGCGCCGAGCAGCACCACTTCCGGGTCGCACCAGGCGCCCGCGGAGTCGTCCGGGTAGCCGAGCAGCAGCCGCGAGGCGATCGCCGTGTGCGTCGGCAGGCGTTCGACCAGCTGGGTGCGACGCGGTTCGCCGACATGGCGCAGCACGATCACCGCCGCCTGCGTGCCGAGTGCCGCCAGCAGCGCGGTGGCCGCTTCGTCGTCGAGCGCGTCGAGGTTGCGCGCCGCGGCCGTGGGCAGCATCACGGCAAAGGCGGGGGCGGCGACACGCGCCGGCAGGTGCTCGAACAGTTCCGCGGCCTGCGCCGCCGGGATGCGCTCCAGCACCCGCGCCGCGTCGCGCGGGTGCGCTTCCATGAAGGCGAGGGTCAGCCGCTGCGGGTCAGCCATGGTCGCGCTTGTCCGCGCCGGTCAGGAGCACGATCGGTTCGTCGTGGTACAGGCGCCCGGGCAGCGTGACGCGCCCCTCGTCGGTCTCGAGCACCACACCGGTGGCGTGCAGCTCGAGGATGCGGCCTTCGTGGCCGGCGAGGCGCACCCGCTGGCCGACCTCGAAGGCCTGGCGCAGCGCATGGGCGCCGATCAGGTTGGAGACGTAACTGCGCGCGCCCAGGCTGAGCGCGATCGCGACGCCGCCGCCGATGGCGAGGAACAGCGCCGCCGCCACGATCGCGAGGAAGGTGATGCGAATGCCGATCTGCTCGGCGCCGACGAGGACCGCGGCGACCAGCACCGCGACCTGCGCAAGGCGGGCGATGACTTCACGCTGCGCCGGCGCGAGCCGCGTGGCCGCGGCACGCACGAAGTCCGACGTGAAGCCCGAGAGGATGTAGCCGACCGCGATGATGATGAGGCCGGCGGCAAAGGTCGGCAGGTACTCGATCAGCCGGCCGAGCCAGTCGGTGAAGGTCTGCAGGCCGAGCAGGTGGGTCGCGGCGGCGGCGAAGAACACCAGCACCAGCCAGAACACCACGGCGCCGAGCACGGCCGCGGAGCGGCCGACGCGCATGCGGTCCGAACTACGCGAGGCGATGGCGCGCGAAAGCAGCGTGTCGGCGAGCAGGGCCGCGCGCATGGTGAGCGCGCGCAGGATCCGGGCCAGCAGCCAGCCCGCGAGCAGCAGCAGAGCGGCGCCGACGACGCTCGGCAGGTAGGTGATCAGCCGCTCGAGGATGACCCGTGTCGCGCTCGAGACGGCTGCGCCAAGATCGTTCATGCCCGCCCTCGCCCTGAATCCGGTTGCGGGCAGATTAGCATTTGCGGCGCGCGAATGCCTGTTGGCCGGGTCCTCGACTTGGCGCCGGGGCCGCGGTCAGTGCATCGGGTGAAAGACGTAGGCGTCCATGGCGAGCGCGCTCGAGTAGACCTCGGGCAGCAGGTGCTCGATGCGCCCCTCGGGCGCGGCTGCGCCGAGCGCGACGAACAGCGGCAGGAAGTGCTCCTCGCTCGGGTGCGCGCGCGGCGCCTGCGGCGCGCGCGCGCGGTAGTCGGCGAGCGCCTCGAGGTCGCGCGCCTGCACCCGCGCATCGATCCAGTCGCGGAACGCGAGGACATAGGGGTGTGCCGCCGACCCGGGCGGCAGGCGGTCGCGCAGGTTGTGCGTCATGTGGCCGGAGCCGAGGATCAGCACGCCCTCCGCAGCCAGCGGGGCGAGCGCGCGTCCAAGGGCCAGGTGATGCGCGGTGCCGCGGTCGGACTGCACCGAGACCTGCAGCACCGGGATGTCGGCGGCGGGATACATGTAGAGCAGCGGCGCCCAGGCGCCGTGGTCCAGGCCGCGCGCAGTATCGACGCCGGCGTCGAGGCCGGCGGCGCGCAGCAGCGCGGCCGCGCGTTGCGCGAGCGCGGGCTCGCCCGGTGCGGCGTAGCGCAAGCGGTAGAGCGGCTCCGGGAAGCCGGAGAAATCGTGGATCGTTTCCGGCCGCGCCTGCGCGGTGAACGCCGGACTGTCGGTTTCCCAGTGCGCGGAAGCGATCAGCAGCGCGCGCGGGCGCGGCAGAGCGGCGGCGAGCGCGCGCCAGGCCGGGCCGGCGGCGCCGGGCTCGATCGCGTGCATCGGCGAGCCGTGGGACAGGAAGACAACGGGCAGTTGTGTCATAACGCCATGGTCGACCATCGGATTGTCACTGTCCACTTTCCGGGTGCCCGGCCCTCATTGCAATGCCCGGTCGCGCGATAATATTCGGCCTAGGTACGGGGGGTATCCGGTGCGTCATCTCTTGAATTCGTTCGGCGGGTTGCGCATTTGGTTTCGGCACACCATCGCGATGGCCATCGTTGGTCTCCTCGCCGCTTGCGCTGCGCCGCTCACTCAGCGGGTTGACGTGTCGGATGCTGCGAGCAAGGCTGAAGCTGATCGACAGCTGGAGCTCGCAGCGAGAGAGCAGGTCGCGGAGCAGCAACGTCTATCCAAGGTCTACTCGCGACTCGCCGCAAACGCTGTGGCGCTGTGTCCGAGTACCGGACCGTACCTCGGGTTGTCCGCCATGTCTCGCCCGGAAGGCGACGGCGGTTCCGTCTTCGAGCGGGTGTATCGCATCCAGAAGGCGCCCACAGTGCTTTTCGTCGACGATGGTGGGCCGGCACACCGGGCCGGCGTCGCTCCAGGGGATATCGTAGCAAGAATAAACGATGCTCCCGTATCGAGTACGGCAGCCATTGCGGAAGTGCTTTCTGCGCACAAGTCCGCCGCGCCCGTTCGTGTGGAACTCAGCAGGGCGGGCAGCCCCGTCACTGTCGAAATCGTGCCGACGAAGGCCTGCAACTACCCGGCGCGGGTCGTCCCGGAGCAGACGATCAACGCGTTCGCGGATGGGGAGCGGATCATGATTGCCCGTGGAATGATGTCGTTTGCGCGGGACGATACTGAGTTGGCGCTGGTCGTTGCACACGAAATGGCCCACAACACGATGGCGCATATGGAGTCGAAGAAACAGAATGCCGGACTTGGCCTTCTCGCCGACATCGCGGTTGCGATCCTTACGCGAGGACAGGTTGCAGGAAGCAACTTTTCGCAGATTGGTGCGGTAGCTTACTCGCAGGAATTCGAAGCGGAAGCGGATTACGTTGGGCTCTACATCCTGGCCAATGCAGGGGTCCCGATTGATGATGCTCCCAAGTTCTGGCGACGAATGGCCGTTGCGCACCCGGCCAACATCCGCACGAATCACTCTGCTTCGCACCCTTCGACGGCTTACAGGATGGTTGCCCTTGAAGCCGCCGTGAAGGAGATCAAGGAGAAGATCGCAAAGGGACAGCCGCTGGTGCCCAACATGAAGGACGGAAAGCCCTCGCGTCCCGAGGACGGCGACCAGGGCAAGTGATCGCAGGGCCGATCGCCCGGCGAGGCCCCCGAAGCGCTAGCGCGCCGGCGGCTGCCAGTGCGGCGCCGCTTGGCCCGGCGCGCGCAGCACGCGGATCATGCGCAGCGCCGATTCGCGCCCGCGGTAATACCCCGGCAGGATCATCGTGCCCGAGTAGCCCATGGCCCGGTAGAAGGCGCGCGCCGCCTCGTTGCCGGCACGCAGTTCGAGATGGATGCTCTGCATGCCTGCGGCAAACGCGGATTCGGTGAGCCACTCAAGCATGCGACGGCCGATGCCGAGGCGCCGGTGCGTCGGCCGCACCGCCAGCAGGACCAGGTGCGCGCGTTCGTCGCCGAATTCCATGATCGAGAATCCGGCCATGGAATCGCCCGGCGCGGCGGGCCGGCGGCCGTCCTCGCAGGCGACCAGCGTGGTGGTCTCGCGGTGCGCGATGGCGCGCATGACGCGCTCGGGGTCGTACTTCCAGCCCAGGCCCGATTCGACCAGGTCGCGCGACATCTGCGCGATCGCGCGCGCGTCGCTGGCGGCGGCAGGTCTGAGGGCAATGGCGTGCGCAGTCATGTGAACGGATTGTGCCACGCGCGGTGCGACCGGCGTCAAGCATGACGTTCGCGAATCGCGCCTTGAAACGTCCGGCGACACGCGGCCGGCATGGGGTCGTCGGCACGGTCGCGCTGTGCGCTTGCGCCAGATCAAGGGCGCCGGGGCGCGTCCGGGGTTACATGTGGAATGAGAACCGGGCCGCCTGACCGGGCCCGGACCGGAGGCGAGATGCTGACACTGGAAGACTGCATTGCGCTGTGTGACCTGAGCGAGGCGGAAGTGCTCGCGATCGCCGCGCACGAGAACCTTCCCGAACTCGCGGCGGCGGAGCTGGGCAACTACCTCGTGCACGATCCGGACGGCGAACTGTGCATCAAGGCGATGATCCGCGACGACATCGCCATGGCGGAGGCCGCCGGCAATGCCGGGCGGGCGCTCGCGCTGAAGATGGTGATGCGCGAGTTCGTCGCGCACCATCCGCGTTGCGAGGCCCGTCATCGGCGCGAACTCCACCTGCCGGAGCGGCGCCGGCCCTGATCGTCGCAGGCCGGCGGACGCGCCGGATGGGGGGCGTTTTTGCGTCCGCGGTTTTTGGACTAGTATTGCCGGTCGGACGCGAAAACGAGGAGGGACCATGCAAGTCAAGGAGATCCTGCGCGTCAAGGGAAACCGGTTGCTGAGCATCGAGCCGGCCGGACGCGCGGTGGACGCGGTTCGCCTCATGGCCGAGGAAAATCTCGGCTCGCTGCTGGTGATCGACCAGGAGCGCATGGTCGGCCTGCTCACCTTCCACGAACTGCTGCAGGCGATGGCGAAGCAGGGCGGGTCGCTCGGCACGCTGGCGGTCAAGGACGTGATGGACGGCGATCCGGTCACCGCGGGGCCGGACATGGAGGTCAACGACCTGCGCCGCACCATGCTCGAGTCGGGCGCGCGCTACCTGCCGGTGCTGCAGGACGGCAAGCTGCTTGGCGTGATCTCGTTTCGCGATGTGGCCAAGGCGGTGCTCGAAGAACAGGACTTCGAGAACAAGATGCTGAAGGGGTACATCAAGAACTGGCCCGCGTAGGCGAGCCAGTCTTGATGACCCCGGCAGGTCGGTACAGGGGGGGGGGGGGGGGGGGGGGGGGG
>DATCYZ010000026.1:0-63091 GCA_036526195.1 Burkholderiales bacterium | reverse complement strand
CCTTCTTGACCTCGTGATTCGCTGCGGCCCTGGCCGGCGCGGCGGCGACGGGCGCCTGCGCCGGACGGGCTGCAGCCAGCGCAGGGGCGGCGGGCGCCGGCTTGGCGACCGGCACCGGCGCAGGGGCCGGCGCGGGCGTCGGCGCTGCGCGCTGCGTGCGGTATTCAGGCGGGTCCAGCAGGAAGGTGTACTCGCGGACCAGGCGGCCGGTCGCCCACTGCAATTCGACGAGAAGTTCGATGAACGGCTCGTTGACCGGGCTCGGGCTGGAAAGGCGGATGACGGCCTTGCCGTCACTTCGTGCGATGGAGAAACGCAGGCTGGACAGGGCCGGGGTATAGGCGATGCCGGCCTGCCGGAAGGCCTGCTCGGAGCCGAGCTTGGCGCTGAGGCCATCTTCCTCGCCGGGGCGCAGCGAAACGATCTCGATTTCGGCGTTCAGGGGTTGGCCAAGCGCGGACAGGACGCGCAACGAACCCAACCCCGCAGCTTGGGCAAGCAGCGGAACCGCGAGCAACAGGGCCGCCAGCCCCCTCAACATGATGGATTTGCCCACGATCCCACCCTGCGCATTTTCTGTACGGCCAAGTAACATAACATCATGAACTTAGGCTTGCAAGCTAATAAAGTTTCTTGGTTTTCTGGCATTTGCCCTTGCCCCGGAACGGGTCGATTCGCGCCGAATAATGGCCGCTTTATGGCCTAACCGCAAACCCGCGCGTCACGCAGGATATGCAGCATGCGTCGCAACGGCTCGGCCGCCCCCCAGAGGAGTTGGTCGCCGACGGTGAATGCCGTCAGGTACTCACCGCCCATCGGCAGCTTGCGCAGCCGCCCGATGGGCACCGACAGCTTGCCGGTCACCGCCGCGGGCGTCAGTTCCGCCAGCGAGGCCTCGCGTTCGTTCGGCACGACCCGCACCCACTCGTGGGCCTCCAGCAGCATGGCCTCGATCTCGTCGAGCGGCACGTCCTTCTTCAGTTTGATGGTCAGGGCCTGGCTGTGGCACCGCATGGCCCCCACGCGCACGCACAGGCCGTCGATCGGCACCGCATTGCCGTTGCGTCCGAGGAT
Organism: Burkholderiales bacterium; assembly: GCA_036526195.1. Lineage (GTDB taxonomy): Bacteria > Pseudomonadota > Gammaproteobacteria > Burkholderiales > SG8-39 > DATCYZ01. The sequence goes on along the minus strand of DATCYZ010000026.1, from coordinate 62,017 downwards.
CTTGTTGGCCTCGGCCATGGCCTTCCATTCCTCGCGGCTCTGTCCGTTGCCAAGGTCCTTGTCGATCCAGGGCAGCAGGCTGGCGGCCAGCGGATGGCCGAACTGCGCCTTCGGCATCCCGGCGCCGCGCACCGCCTCGGTCACCACGCGGTCCAGTTCGAGCGCACTGGACGCCGGGTCAGCGAGTTGCGCGCGCGCCGCCTGCCCCACGCTCGCCATCTGCGCGACCAGTTCACGCATGTTCGCCGCGCCCGCGCCCGAGGCCGCCTGGTAGGTCATGCTGGTGACCCACTCGACGAGGTCGTTCCGGAACAGGCCGGCCGTCCCCATCAGCATCAGGCTGACCGTGCAGTTGCCGCCAATGAAGTCGCGTGTCCCGCTCTTCAACGCGTCCTGGATCAGGGGCATGTTGACCGGATCGAGGATGACGGTGGCGTCGTCCTTCATGCGCAGCGTGCTGGCCGCGTCGATCCAGTACCCCTTCCAGCCCGCCTGACGGAGCTTCGGATGGATCGCCTCGGTGTAGTCACCGCCCTGGCAGGAAATGATGACCGGCAACCGCGCGAGCGCCTCGAGGTCCATCGCGTCGGCCACGGTTCCGGCTGCGTGCGCGCCGCCGGGTCTGATCTCCGGGCCGGCCGTGCCGTGCTGGGAGGTGGAGAAAAACACCGGCTCGAGCCCGTCGAAGTCGTTCTCCTCGCGCATGCGCTGCACGAGCACCGACCCGACCATGCCCCGCCAGCCAACGATTCCGACCCGTAGCATCGTTCTTGCGCGTCCTTCGATCAGAGTGCGGCGACCACGGCGTCGCCCATTGCCACCGTGCCGACCTCGCGGGTGCCCGGCGTATGAATATCCGCCGTGCGCAGGCCATCGGCAAGGACCTTCTGCACAGCGCGCTCGACGCGATCGGCCGCCGCCGGCTCACCCAGCGAGAAGCGCAGCATCATCGCCGCGGACAGGATCGTGGCGAGCGGGTTGGCCGCGTCCTTGCCGGCGATGTCCGGCGCCGAGCCGTGGATCGGCTCGTAGAGACCCTTGCCGTTGGCGTCGAGGGAGGCCGAGGGCAGCATGCCGATCGAGCCGGTCAGCATCGACGCCTCGTCCGAGAGGATGTCGCCGAACATGTTGCCGGTCACCACGACATCGAACTGCTTCGGGTCGCGCACCAGCTGCATCGCGCAGTTGTCGACGTACATGTGCGACAGCGCCACGTCGGCGTACTCGGCGCCGACCTCGATGAAGACCTGCTTCCAGAGCTCGGTGGTCTCGAGCACGTTCGCCTTGTCCACGGAGCACAGGCGCTTGCCGCGCTCGCGCGCGGCGCGAAACCCCACGTGCGCGATGCGCCGGATCTCGCTCTCGCGGTAACGCATAGTGTTCACGCCCTCGCGCTCGCCGTCCGGGCGCGTCGAGATGCCGCGCGGCTCGCCAAAATAAATGTCGCCGGTCAGTTCGCGCACGATGAGCACATCCAGGCCCGAGACGATCTCCGGCTTGAGCGACGAGGCCGCCGCAAGCTCCGGGTAGACGCGCGCCGGGCGGAAGTTGGCGAACAACTCGAGTTCCTTGCGCAGGCCGAGGATCGCCTGCTCGGGACGCTTGGCGCGCGGCAGCGTGTCGTACTGCCAGCCGCCCACGGCACCGAACAGGATGGCATCGGCGCGGCGCGCGAGCGCCAGCGTGGCCGCCGGCAAGGGTTCGCCCCCGGCATCCACGCCGGCGCCGCCCACGGGCGCGGTTTCCGTCTCCAGGCGCAAGCCGTCCTCGCCCAGCCGGCGCAGCACCTTGAGCGCCTGCGCGATGATTTCCGTGCCGATGCCGTCACCCGGCAGAACTGCGATGGTCTTCATCTGGCCTATCCGAAATACCAGGGATACGTCGTGCGGCGGTTCGTCTCGAAGCTGCGGATCTTCTCCGCGTGGCGCAGCGTGAGCCCGATTTCATCCAGCCCGTTCACCATGCAGTACTTGCGGAACGGATCGACGTCGAACGCGAAGCGCTTCGCCCCGTCCGCGGTCGACACCGTCTGCGCCTCGAGATCCACCACCAGGCGGAACCCCGGGAACGACGCGCAATCGTAGAACAGGCCGTCGATCTCCGATTCGGCCAGCACCACCGGCAGCAGGCCGTTCTTGAAGCAGTTGTTGAAGAAGATGTCGGCAAACGAGGGTGCGATCACGCAGCGAAAGCCGAAGTCCATCAGCGCCCAGGGCGCATGCTCGCGCGACGAGCCGCAGCCGAAATTCTTGCGCGCAAGCAGGATGCTGGCGCCCTTGTAGCGCGGCTGGTTGAGGATGAAATCAGGATTCAGCGGACGCTTCGCGTTGTCCATGCCCGGTTCGCCATGGTCGAGATAGCGCCAGGCGTCGAACAGGTTCGGGCCGAAGCCGGTGCGCTTCACCGACTTCAGGAACTGCTTGGGAATGATGGCGTCGGTATCGACATTGGCGCGGTCGAGCGGCGCCACGCGGCCGTCCAGCACGGTGAACTTGTCCATGGTCAGCGCCACTCCCGCAGGTCGACAAAGTGCCCGGCGATCGCCGCGGCCGCGGCCATGGCGGGGCTCACCAGGTGCGTGCGCCCGCCGGTGCCCTGCCGCCCCTCGAAATTGCGGTTCGAGGTCGACGCGCAGCGCTCGCCAGGCTCGAGCCGGTCGGCGTTCATCGCCAGGCACATCGAGCACCCCGGCTGCCGCCATTCGAAGCCGGCATCGCGGAACACCTTGTCCAGGCCTTCCTTCTCGGCCTGCGCCTTCACCGGCCCGGATCCCGGCACCACCATCGCCAGCTTCACGCTCGCCGCGACGCGCCGGCCCTTCACCACCGAGGCCGCCGAACGCAGGTCCTCGATGCGCGAATTGGTGCACGAGCCGATGAACACCTTGTCGAGGCGGATGTCGCGGATCGGCGTGCGCGGCTTGAGTCCCATGTAGGCGAGCGCGCGTTCCATGCCCTCGCGGCGCACCGGGTCCTTCTCGCGGTCCGGATCCGGCACTTCGCCGTCCGCGGCGACGACCATCTCCGGGGACGTGCCCCAAGTCACCTGCGGCAGGATCTCGCGCGCATCGATCGACACCTCGCGATCGAACTTCGCGTCCGGGTCGCTCTTCAGCGTGCGCCAGTAGGCGACAGCCGCATCCCACAACGGCGGCTTCGGTGCGAACGCCCGCCCTTTGAGGTATTCGATGGTGGTCTCGTCCACCGCCACCATGCCGGCGCGCGCGCCGGCCTCGATGGCCATGTTGCACACGGTCATGCGGCCTTCCATCGAGAGCGAGCGGATCGCACTGCCGGAGAACTCGATCGCGCTGCCGGTGCCGCCGGCAGTGCCGATGCGGCCGATCACCGCCAGCACCACGTCCTTCGCGGTCACGCCGCGACCGAGGGGCCCCTCCACCGTGACCCGCATGTTCTTCATCTTCTGCTGCACCAGGCATTGCGTCGCCAGCACATGCTCGACTTCAGAGGTGCCGATGCCATGGGCCAGGCAGGCGAAAGCGCCGTGCGTGCTGGTATGCGAATCCCCGCACACCACCGTCATGCCCGGCAGCGTTGCGCCCTGCTCCGGACCGATGACGTGCACGATGCCCTGACGCTTGTCGAGGAACGGGAAGTAGGCCTTGGCGCCGAACTCGCGCATGTTCGCGTCGAGCGTTTCCACCTGCACCCGCGACACCGCATCGCGAATGCCGTCCATGCCTTCTTCCCAGTTGGTGGTCGGCGTGTTGTGGTCGGCCGTGGCGACGACCGAATCGCTTCGCCAGGGCCTGCGGCCCGCGGCCTTCAGGCCGTCGTAGGCCTGCGGGCTGGTCACCTCGTGCACCAGGTGCCGGTCGATGTAGAGCAGCGCCGTGCCGTCCTCTTCGAGGTGGACGACGTGGCTGTCCCAGAGTTTGTCGTAGAGCGTCTGGCCCATGGCGGCGCGATGATTCGTTGTCAGGAGCCTGTGATTATCCCACAGCGCGCAGCGGCGCCGCCGCCGCGGACGCGCCGTTTCGCGGGCCCCTCAGCGCCTGGCGCGGGCGCTCTCGTAGAGCGGCATGACGCGTTGCGCATACGCCTGCAGGTCGGCGATGCGCGTGTCGTGCGAGGGATGGGAGGAAAGGAACTGCGGCGGCTGGCCGCCGCTTGCCGCCTTCATCTTCTGCCACAGCGTGGCCGCTGCGCGCGGGTCGAATCCGGCGCGCGCCGAAAGCTCGACGCCGATGCGGTCCGCCTCGGTTTCATGGGTGCGTGAGTTCGGCAAGTTGAATGTGAGGTCGAGCACCATCTGCGACAGGTCCTGGGTCACGCCCGACACGCCGGTCAGCGCGCCGAGCACGCCGATGGCGATGCCCTGCCCCATCGCCTGCGAGGCGCGCTCGCGACCGTGCTCGCGCAGCGCGTGGGCGATCTCGTGGCCCATGACGGCCGCGAGTTCGTCGTCGGTCGGCTGCAGTTTTTCGATCAGGCCGGTGTACACCGCCATCTTGCCCCCCGGCATGCACCAGGCGTTCACGTCCTTGGACGTGATCACGTTGGTTTCCCAGGACCAGCCGGTCGCGTCGCCGCGAAACACCCCGGTCTGCGCGATCAGCCGGGTCGCGATGCCGCGCACGCGCGCCACCGCGGCGGCATCGCGGTTGAGCAGCCCCTTGCGCGTCGCCTGCGCGAGTTCGTCGCGGTAGGCGCGTTCCGCGCTCCGGTTTACCTGGCTTGAGGACAGCATCATGGTCTGCGCGCGTTCGACGCCCACGACGCCGGTCTGCGTGGTCTGGACGCTCTGGCACCCTGCCAGCAGCAGGACGGCGCCAAGCGCAGCGATTTTCACGGTCATCATGGTTTCAACGCACCCCGACCCCATTGAGTTGACGTCAGCCCCGCCGCATCCCGCGGGCGACGAAGACCGCGCCCAGCGCGGCCGCCCCGGCACTGACGCCGAAGGTGGCGCCCGGTCCCAGCGTCGCCCAGGTCCAGCCCGCCAGAAGGGTGCCGGTCGCGCCGCCGAGGCCGTAAGACAGGCTGGTGTAGATCGCCTGTCCACGCGCCTGCAGGCACCCTTCGAACAGCCGATGGATCACCGCCACCGAGGCCGAATGATAGACGGCGAAGGTGGCCGCATGCAGCAATTGCGCGAACACCAGCACCGCGAGCCATTCGACGCCCCAGCCGGTCGCCGCGAAGCGCACGACCGCGAGCGCGAAGCTCGTCAGCAACAGCGTGCGCAGCGTGAACGCCTTGAACAGGCGTGGCAGCCAGATGAAGACCAGGATCTCGGCCAGCACGCCGAGGGTCCAGAGCATGCCGATCGTCGATTTCGCGTACCCCGCGCGCTCGAGATGCAGCGTGAAAAAAGCGTACAGCGCGCCATGCGCCAGCACCATGCAGAAGCAGGCGCCCAGCAGCGCGGCCACCTCCGGCTGCCGCAGCACGGCGAGCAGCGAGGGCGCCGCGCCCGGCGCCGCGTCGAGCGTCGTCTCCGGCAGCGCGAAGGCGCTGGCGAACGCCGCCACCGCGAGCACGAAGATCGGCACCAGCAGCGCCTGCGCCGGGGCCGTGTCCAGCCAGACGCCTGCCAGCAGCACCGAGGCAATGAAACTCACCGAGCCCCAGAGCCGTACCGGGCCGTAGCGTCCGCTGCCCGCGCCCAGCGCGCCCAGCGCAATCGACTCGACGATCGGCAGCGCCCCGGCGGAGAGCACGCTCATCACCAGCATCACCAGTGCGATCCCGGCGGTGTCGCGCACGAAGAACAGCGTGCCGTAGCCGGCGACCAGCGCCGCACCGCCGAAAATCACGATCGAGCGCCGCGCGCCGCTGTGGTCCGCGATCCAGCCCCATGCCGCGGGCGCGAAGATGCGCGCGACCTGCGGCATGGCGAGCACCGTCGCGATCTCGGTCGCGCTGCAGCCCAGCGCGGCGAGATAAAGCGCGAAGTACGGCACCATCACGCCGGCATAGGCGAAATAGGCGAAGTAGTAGGCGGCCAGCCGGCGGGCCGGCGTCGCCACGGGAACGCCGGGCACCGTTCAGCGCGGGGGCGGGCCGGTGGTGCCGCGCACCACGAGCGGCGCAGGCATCTCCTCGATGCGCTGCACCGGTTCACCCGAGAGCCGCGCGAGCAGCCGCTGCCCGGCGATGCGACCGATCCGGGCCGAGGGCACATGCACCGTCGTCAGCCCGGGGGCCAGTTCCGCCGCAAGGTCGATGTCGTCGAACCCGGTGATCGACATCGCGCCCGGCACCGCAATGCCGCGCGCGCCGCATTCGAGCAGGGCGCCGATTGCCAGCGGGTCGTTGCCGCACACCAGCGCAGTGAAGCCCGGCGCCTGCTTAAGCAGCGTGACGCAGGCCGCCCGGCCCCGCGCCACCGAGAACGGCGCCTCGACGACGCGCTCCGGCGCGAGCGACAGCCCGCGCGACGCAAGCGCCTCGCGCACACCGGCCAGCCGTTCGCGCGCGCGGTCGTTGTGCGGCGTCACGCCGGCGATCACGGCAAATTCGCGGTGTCCGAGATCGAGCAGGTGCTGCCCGATGCGCGCCGACGCCGCCCGGTGCGACAGGCCCACGCAATGGTGGCTGTTGCCCGGGTCGATCGACCAGGTGATCTCGTAGGGCACCTCGGCCTGGAGCAGCATGCGGTACAGGCCGGGGTCGCGGTCCAGGCCGACCAGCACCATGCCGTCGACCCCGCGTTCGATCAGCGCGCGGGCCGCCGCCAGTTCCGCGTCCGGGCTGTAGTCATGGCTGGCTAGCAGCAGCGTATAGCCCGCCGAGGACAGTTCGCGCGCAAGGGCTTCCGTGGCATGGGCGAAGATCGGGTTGTCGACAGGCGGAAAGACCGCGCCGATGGTGCGCGAGCGCCGCGTCGCCAGCGCCCGCGCGGCGCCATGCGGCACGTAGCCGAGCATGGCGGCGGCCGACTCGACCCGGCCGCGCGTCTCCGCGCGCACCAGGCCCGGCTCCGCCAGCGCGCGCGAGGCGGTTGCGAGCGAAACCCCGGCGGCACGTGCCACATCCGCCAAGCGGGGGTTGGTGCGCCGTTCCATCATGCGGACTCTATCGCAGTATGAAAACGGTTGCATTCATCTGGATTGCTGCACCGCATATTGACTGTAGCGAATATCCGCAATAGGCTGCTTGCAAGCGCTTTCATTCAAGCGTTGCCGCAGCCCCACGCGGTCGTCGAAACCCGGTGCAGCGCCACCCGGCAGTCCGCACCGATTCATGGGAGGAGCAGCTGATGGCCAAAGCACAATCCAATCTGACTCGCTTCATCGCATTCGCGGTCGGTCTCGCACTGGTTCCAACGTTTGCGCTGGCGCAGGGCAAGGTCACCAAGATCCGCATCCAGTCGGTGATTCCGACCTCCGCGGACGAAGTCATCATGCTCAAGGAGTTCGCCAAGGACGTTGAAGACCTGACCAACAAGACCGTCGTGTTCGAGGTGCTGCCCGCGGGCGCCATCGTCGCGGTCAACGAGACGCTCGACGCGGTCGACAAGGGCCTGATCGAAGCCGGCTTCGCGTGGACCCACTACTGGTCCGGCAAGCACCCGGCCGCGACCCTGTTCGGTTCGCCCGCGGCGGGCTCGGGCGTCGGCATGGACAACTTCGCCTGGGTCTCCTGGTACCTGTATGGCGGCGGCAGCAAGCTCTATGACGAGTTGTGGAAGGAGATGAAGGTCAACATCAAGGGCTTCATGCTGCAGCCGGTGGGTCCCGAGGCGCTCGGCTGGTTCAAGCAGCCGATCAACTCCATGGCCGATTTCCGCAAGCTGCGCTTCCGCACGCCGCCGGGCATTCCCGGGCAGATCTACAAGGACATCGGCGTGGCCGCGGTGGCCATGGGCGGCGGCGACATCCTGCCGGCGCTCGAGAAGGGCGTGATCGACGCGGCCGAATGGTGCTGCCCGAAGCCCGACATGACCTTCGGCTTCCACAAGGTGATGAAGCACTACTACCTGCAGGGCCTGCACCAGGTGGTGGTGAACGCCGACATCTACATCAACGGCGACGTCTACCGGAAGCTCACCCCGCACCAGCAGAAGGCGATCGAAGTGGCGGCCAATGCCTCACTCATGAAGACGGTGGCCTACCGCATCCACGAGAACGGCAAGGCGCTGAAGGAACTCACCGAGAAGCACGGGGTGATCCTGCACGACACGCCGGCGGAGTACTTCAAGGAGTATGGCGCCGCAGCCCTCAAGAGCTTCGAGGCGAACGCCAAGGACAACGCGTTCTTCAAGAAGGTCTGGGAGAGCCAGAAGTCCTTCGCGGAGGTCGCCATTCCGTTCTGGGCCGGCGCGCAGCAGTCGAACGCGGGCCTCGGCGCCGCATACGCCGCGGAACTGAAAAAGAAGAAGAAGTAGCACCGTAGCGCACCTCCCCCCGTGCCCCGGCGACCTGCCCGGGCACGGGTTCCGGTTGCGCGCTCCGCACCGCACCCGAACCGGCGGCCTGTCGCGCCGATTCGCGCGGCCACGCCCGGCCGGCGCACAAAGAGGATTCGACCCATGGCGGATTCGCCAGACCTGACCGATGAGATGATCGCCGGCCGCCGTGCCGATGCGGCCCTCGACCGGATGCCCGAGGACATGCCGCGCTGGATGGCCTGGACCATCGTCGGCATCGACACCTTCAGCCGCTGGGTCGGCAAGACCGCCAGCTGGCTCACCCTCCCGCTCATGGCGGCCATGGTCTACGAGGTGGTGGCGCGCTACGCCTTCGTCGCGCCGACCGTCTGGGCCTACGACGTCAGCCGCATGATCTACGGTGCCCTTTTCATCCTCGGCGCCGGCTACGCGCTCTCCAAGGGCGTGCACATCCGCTCCGACTTCCTCTACCGCAACTGGTCGGTGCGCACGCAGGGTCGCGTCGACACCGCGCTCTACATCGTCTTCTACTTCCCGAGCATGCTGATCTTCCTCTGGGTGGCGAGCAACTGGGCCTGGGTGGCCGTCGACCGCGCCGAGCGCGGCATGGACACCGCCTGGATGCCGCTGCTCGGCCCGGTCAAGAGCTGCCTGCCGTTCGGCATCCTGTTCCTGGTGGTGCAGGGCGTGTCCGAACTCCTCAAGAGCATCTATGCCGCGACCCGCGGCAGGTGGCCGGAATGAGCCCCGAGATGCTCGGGCTGCTGATGATCGGCGGGATGCTGCTCGGCATCTTCATCGGCTTCCCGATATCTTTCACCCTCATCTTCCTCGGGCTGGTGTTCGGCTACATCGGCTTCGGGCAGCTGGTGTTCTACCTGATGACGCTGCAGTTCTACTCCTCGATGATGGAGCAGACGCTGGCGGCGGTGCCCCTGTTCGTCTTCATGGGCATCATGATGGAGCAGGCGAACCTGATGGAACGCCTGTTCGACGCGGTGCAGAAGATGCTGGCGCGGGTGCGCGGCTCGCTCTACCTCGCGGTGATGTTCGTGGCGACCATCTTCGCCGCCGCCACCGGCATCGTCGGCGCCTCGGTCACCATCCTCGGCATCATGGCCGGCAAGTCGATGATCCGCTCGGGTTACGACGTCAAGCTGTCCTCCGGGCTGATCGCCGCCGGCGGCACGCTGGGCATCCTGATCCCGCCCTCGATCATGCTGGTGGTGATGGGACCGGTGCTGGAAGTGCCGGTCACCACGCTGTTCGCCGCGGCCATCGTGCCGGGGATCCTGCTGGCCGTGCTGTTCACCGGCTACGCCATGGTCCGCTGCATCATCAATCCCAAGCTGGGGCCGGCGCTGCCGCTGGAGGACCACCCGACCAGCATGGCCGAGGTCTGGAAGGAGTTCTTCCTCGGCCTGGTGCCGCCCGCGGCGCTGGTGCTCTCGGCGCTTGGCAGCATCGTCTTCGGCTTCGCCACGCCGACCGAGGGCGCGGCCTGCGGCGCGGCCGGCGCCCTGCTCCTCACCGCGGCCTACGGCAAGCTGAACATGCCGAACCTGAAGGACGCGCTGGTCAAGACGCTGGAAATCTCGGTGCTGATCCTGTTCCTGGTGGCGGCCTCCAACTTCTTCGGCGCGGTGTTCGCGCGGCTCGGCACGCCGACCATGCTCACCGAGGCGCTGCTGTCGCTCGACCTCAACCGCTACGTGATCCTCGCGATCATCATGGGCCTGATATTCCTGCTCGGCTGGCCGCTCGAGTGGGTGCCGATCGTGCTGATTGTCGTGCCCTTCCTGCTGCCGCTGGTGCACAAGCTCGGCTTCGACCTCGCCTGGTTCGGCATCCTGGTGGCGGTGAACCTGCAGACCGCATGGCTGTCTCCCCCTGTGGCGCTGTCGGCGTACTTCCTGAAAGGCGTCGTGCCCGAATGGGAACTGACCGACATCTACAAAGGCATGCTGCAGTTCATGGTGCTGCAACTCATCGCGCTGGTGCTCATCATTGCATTTCCGCAGATCGCGCTCTGGCTTCCGCAACTCATCTATGGGAAATGACATGGCTCTCACCTACCTGAAGCGGGCGGCGAAAACGCCCGAATCCGAGATCGGCAACGCCCAGCAGGTGGTCGGCGAGATGCTCGCCGCCATCGAGAAAGGCGGCGAGGCCGCGGTGCGCGACTACGCGCTCAAGCTCGACAAGTGGTCGGGCGAGATCGTCGTCACGCCCGCCCAGATCGAGCGCCGCATCCGCGACATCCCGGCCGGCGTGCGCGCCGACATCGAGTTCGCCACCGCGCAGGTGCGGCGCTTCGCCGACGCCCAGCGCGCCTCGATGCAGGAGTTCGAGACCGAGGTGCATCCTGGCCTCATCGCCGGGCAGCGCCTGATCCCGGTGAACGTCGCCGGCTGCTACGTGCCGACCGGGCGCTACGCGCACATCGCCTCGGCCTACATGGCGATCGCCACAGCCAAGGCGGCCGGCGTGCCGACCGTGGTCGCCTGCTCGACGCCGTTCAAGGGCGAAGGCATCCACCCGCACGTCCTCTACGCGATGAAGGTCGCCGGGGCCGACGTCATCCTGACGCTCGGCGGCGTGCAGGCAATCGCCACGCTCGCCTACGGCCTGTTCAGCGGCAAGCCGGCCGACATCATCGTCGGTCCGGGCAACAAGTACGTGGCCGAGGCCAAGCGCACGCTGTTCGGCAAGGTCGGCATCGACGTGTTTGCCGGCCCGTCGGAGGTCGCGGTGATCGCCGACGAGTCCGCCGACCCGGCCATCGTCGCCTCCGACCTCGTCGGCCAGGCCGAGCACGGCCACGAGTCCCCCGCGTGGCTCTTCACCACCTCGCGCGTGCTCGCCGAGGACGTGATGCAGCGCATCCCCGCCCTGGTCGAGGCGCTGCCCGCCACCGCGCGCGACGCCGCTGGTGCCGCCTGGCGCGATTACGGCGAGGTGATCCTCTGCGACACCCGCGAGGAAGTCGCAGAAGTCTCCGATCGCCATGCCTCGGAGCACCTCGAGGTGCACGCGCGCGACCTCGACTGGTGGCTGGCGCGACTCACCTGCTACGGCTCGTTGTTCCTCGGCGAGGAAACCACGGTGGCGTTTGGCGACAAGGCCTCGGGCCCGAACCACATCCTGCCCACGCGCGGGGCGGCACGCTATTCCGGGGGCCTTTCGGTGCACAAGTTCATCAAGACCGTCACCTGGCAGCGCATGAGCCGCGAGGCCAACCGCGAGATCGCGCAGGTCACTGCGCGCATTTCGCGCCTCGAGGGCATGGAGGCGCACGCGCGCACCGCCGACGACCGGCTGGCAAAGTTCTTTCCGGACCAGGCCTTCGACAAGGGAGCGCCGGTCCGGGCATGACGCTCGCGACACGCGCCCTTTTCGACCTCACCGGCCGGGTGGCGCTGGTCACCGGCGCGAACTCCGGCATCGGCCGCGCCATCGCCGGCGCGCTTGCCGACAGCGGCGCCGCCGTGGTGCTGGTGGCGCGCCGGGCTGCCGAACTGGAAGCAGCACGCATCGAAATCACGCAGTCCGGCGGTCGCGCTGCCTGCGTGCCCTGCGACCTTGCCGACCGGGCCGCGCTGCGCGCCTGCGCCGCCGAGGCGGCGAAGCCCTTTGGCGCGCCCGACATCCTCGTGTCCGCGGCCGGGGTCAACATCCGCCGGCCGATGCTGGACGTCACCGCGGAGGACTGGGACACCACCATGCGCATCAACCTGGATGCGCCCTTCTTCCTCGCGCAGGCGCTCGCGCCGGCGATGATCGCGAAGCGCTGGGGCCGCATCCTGAACATCGCCTCGATGCAGTCGGTGCGCGCCTTCGGCCACAGCGGCGCCTACGGCGCGTCCAAGGGCGCCATCGTGCAGCTGACCCGCGCGCAGGCCGAGGCCTGGTCGAAGCACGGCGTGAACGCGAACGCGATCGCCCCCGGCTTCTTCGCCACGCCGCTCACCGCGCCGGTGGTGAACGATCCGGTGCGCTGGCAGAAGATGGCCGACAGCACCTTCATCGGGCGCAACGGCGAGCTCGGTGACCTGCGCGGCGCGGCCGTATTCCTCTCCAGCCCGGCGTCCGACTTCATCACCGGGCAAACCCTCTTTGTCGACGGCGGATTCTCCGCAGGATAAACATGCAAGCACTCGTCTATACCGGCCCTGACCGCGTTGAACTCCGTTCCGAACCCGACCCGAGACCGGCGGCCGGGGAAGTCCTGATCCGCGTCGATGCCGTGGGCATCTGCGGCTCGGACATGCACGCCTACCACGGCCACGACCCGCGTCGCGTGCCGCCGATGATCCTCGGCCACGAACTCGCGGGCGAGATCCTCGAAGGCCCGGGGCGCGGGCGCCGCGTCACGGTCAACCCGCTGATCGCCTGCGGACGCTGCGAGTTCTGCATCCAGGGCCGCAGCAACCTGTGCGCCGATCGCAGCATGATCGGCATGGACCGCGCCGGCGGTTTTGCCGAACTGATCACCACGGCGGCCTCGACCGTGGTCGAGTTGCCCGAGGGCCTGTCGACGCGCGCCGCCGCATTGACGGAACCCGCCGCCACCGCGCTGCACGCGCTCAACATGGCGATGCGCGCGCTGGTGCGCCCGCTGCCCGAATGCCGCGTGCTGGTGCTCGGCGGCGGCGCCATCGGCCTGCTCGCGGTGCTGCTGCTCGAGCGCTACGGCTGCCGCGAGGTGCACCTCAGCGAGACGAATGCCCTGCGCCGCGCCGCGGCGGCGCGCGCCACCAGCGCCAGGCTTCACGACCCGATCGCCGGCCCCGCGCCCGCGGCGGGGCATTTCGACCTCGTCGTCGATGCCGTCGGCATCGTCGCCACGCGCAACACCGCGCTCGCCGCGGTCAAGCCCGGCGGCGTGGTGATGCACATCGGCCTCGGCGACTGGGCCTCGGAAATCGACATGCGCCGGCTCACGCTCGCCGAGATCACGCTGATCGGCACCTACACCTACACCATGGCCGACCTGCACGCCACGGCGCGCGCCCTGCACGAAGGCGCCTTTGGCGACCTCGCCTGGGTCGAGGAGCGACCGCTCGCCGAGGGCGCGCGCGCCTTCGACGACCTGCACCACGGCCGGTCCGCGGCGGCGAAGATCGTCCTGCGCCCGCGCTAGAGGACCGCGCGGGCATGGAATTCGATTACATCGTCGTCGGCGCGGGCTCGTCCGGCTGCGTGCTGGCGGCACGCCTGTCGGAGGACGGCAGGCACAGCGTGCTGCTGCTGGAAGCCGGGCCGCGCGACCGCTCGCCGTGGATTCACCTGCCGATCGGCTATGGCAAGACGATGTTCCATCCGGAGCTCAACTGGCGCTTCGAGACCGAGCCCGAGCCGGAGATGAAGAACCGCAGGATCTACTGGCCGCGCGGGCGCTGCCTCGGCGGCTCCTCCTCGATCAACGGTCTGATCTTCGTGCGCGGCCAGCCCGAGGACTATGATCACTGGGCCGCGCTCGGCAACCGCGGCTGGGGCTGGAACGACGTGCTGCCCTGGTTCAAGCGCCTCGAGTCCAATTCGCGCGGCGCCTCCGAATTCCACGGCGGCGACGGGCCGATCGCCTGTTCCGACATCGTCGGGCGCAACGAACTCATCGAGGCCATCATCGGCGGGGCGAACGAACTCGGCGTGCCGCGCACCGACGATTTCAATGCCGGAAACCAGGAAGGCGTCGGCTACTACCAGCTCTTCACGAAGAACGGCTGGCGATCGAGCAGCGCCACCGCCTACCTGCGCCCGGCGCGCGGCCGCGCCAGCCTGAAAGTCGAGACCGACGCCCACGTGCTGCGCGTGAACTTCGAGGGTCATCGCGCGAGCGGCGTGGACTTCCAGCAAGGCGGTGCGCGCCGCAGCGCGCGCGCGCGCCGCGAGGTGATCCTCGCCGCCGGCGCGCTGCAGAGCCCGCAGCTGCTGCAGGTCTCGGGGATCGGCCCGGCACCGCTGCTCGCCCAGCACGGCATCCCGGTGCTGCACGCCCTGCCCGGCGTCGGCGAGAACCTGCAGGACCACCTGCAGTTCCGCCTCATCTACAAGTGCACCCGGCCGATCACCACCAACGACGACCTCGCGTCCTGGTGGCGCTCGGCCAGGATCGGCCTGCAATGGCTGCTGTTTCGCACCGGGCCGCTTGCGGTGGGCATCAACCAGGGGGGCCTGTTCACCCGGGTGCTGCCCGAGTCCGCCACCCCGGACATCCAGTTCCACTTCGCCACGCTCTCGGCGGACCTCGCCGGCGCCAAGCCGCACCCGTTCTCCGGGTTCACCTTCAGCGTCTGCCAGCTGCGCCCCGCATCGCGCGGCCATGTGCGCATCAAGTCGGCCGACGCGCGCGAGGCGCCGGCGATGCAGCCGAACTACCTGAGCGCGGAACTCGACCGGCGCTGCGCCGTCGCGTCGATCAAGTACGCGCGCCGGCTGGCCGGTACGGCGAGCATGCAGCCCTACGTGCTGGACGAGTACCGCCCGGGCCGCGCCGCGGAAAGCGACGCCGACCTGCTCGAGTTCGCGCGCGAACAGGGCGCGACCATCTTCCATCCCTCGGGCACCTGCAGGATGGGCGCCGATGCCCTTGCGGTGGTCGACGACCGGCTGCGGGTGCACGGCGTCGAGGGCCTGCGCGTGGTCGATTGCTCGGTGATGCCGACGCTGGTCTCGGGCAACACCCACGCGCCGGCGGCAATGATCGCCGAGCGCGCAAGCGCGCTCATTCTCGACGACGCGCGCGCCTGAAACGCCCGCGGCCCGGCCGCCGGGCCTGCACGCCGTGCCGCCCGTCCGGACGGCCGTGCTATAAACGCGCGCCATGCCGAACCTGCTGCCGCCGCGCGCGGCGTTCTACGTCCTGTTCACGGTCTCCGGCTTCGCCGGCCTGATCTACGAGTCGATCTGGACGCATTACCTCAAGCTCTTCCTCGGCCACGCGGCCTACGCGCAGTCGCTGGTGCTGGTGGTGTTCATGGGCGGCATGGCGGCGGGCAGCGCCCTGTGCAGCCGCTGGTCCGAGCGGCTCGAGCGTCCCTTGCTCGCCTACGCCGCGGCCGAGGCCGTGGTCGGCGCGATCGCGCTGGGCTTCCATGAAACCTACCTGTTCGTCACCGAGTGGGCTTTCGTCGCGCTGCTGCCCGGCCTCGGCGGCGAGGCCGCGGTGCTCGCGGCCAAGCTGTCGCTCGCGTGCCTGCTGATCCTGCCGCAGTCGATCCTGCTCGGCGCCACCTTTCCGCTGATGAGCGCGGGCCTGGTGCGCGCCCTGCCCGCGCGCGCCGGCGAATCGGTGGCGATGCTCTACTTCACCAACAGCCTCGGCGCCGCGCTCGGCGTGCTGACGAGCGGCTTCCTGCTGATCGCCTGGGTGGGCCTGCCCGGCACGCTGCGCACTGCCGGCCTGATCAACCTCGGGCTGGCGGTCACGGTCACGCTGCTGGCGCACGCCGCGCGCCCGACACCGGTCCGCGCCAGCGGCACGCTGCGACCCGGACCGGCCTGGTTGCTGCTCGGCGTCGCGCTCTTCACCGGCTTCGCCTCCTTCGTCTACGAGATCGTCTGGATCCGCATGCTGTCGCTGGTGCTCGGCGCCTCGACCCACGCCTTCGAACTGATGCTCTCGACCTTCATCCTCGGCCTCGCGTTGGGCGGCTTCGCGGTGCGCCGACGTGCCGACGGCGCCGCCAGCCCGGAGCGCCTGCTCGGCGTGGTGCAGATCGTCATGGGGCTGCTCGCGCTCGGCACGCTGGCGCTCTACGACCGCACCTTCGGGCTGATGGAAGCGATGATGCGGGGCCTCGCCCGCACCGACACCGGGTACCTGTTCTTCAACCTCGCTGGCCAGGGCATCACCGCACTCATCATGCTGCCGGTGACGATCTGCGCCGGCATGACGCTGCCGCTGATCACCGCCTGCCTGCTGCGCCGCGGCGCGGGCGAAGCCGCCATCGGCCGGATCTACGCCGCGAACACGCTGGGCGCGATTGCCGGCGTGCTGTTCGCGGTGCACCTCGGACTGCCATTGCTCGGACTGAAGGGCGCGCTGGTCGCCGGCGCGCTGGTCGACGCGGTCCTCGGCATCGCGCTTCTCTGGCGCTTCGGCGCCTCGCGCCGGGTGACCGCGCTGGCCGCCGCGGCCTGCGCGCTCCTGTTCATCGGCCTGCCCTCGGTCGCGCGCATGGACGCGAACAAGATGACCGCCGGCGTGTTCCGCCACGGCGAACTCGCCTCCTCGGAGAGCGCCGAGATCCTCTTCAATCGCGACGGCAAGACCGCCACGGTGCACCTCGCGCGCTACGGCGAGGCGCTCAGCCTGCGCACCAACGGCAAGTCCGACGGTTCGATCGTCGCGCCCGACCTCGCGCGCGGCACCGACGAGATCACCATGGTGCTCACGGCGGCGCTGCCGCTGGCGCTCAAGCCCGAGGCCGCCTCGGCCGCGGTCATCGGCATCGGCACCGGCCTCACCACGCACACGCTATTGCAAAGCCTGTCGATCGAGCGCGTCGACACGGTGGAAATCGAGGCCGAGATGGTGAATGCCGCGCGCGGCTTCCTGCCGCGCAACGCCGGCGCCTTCGCCGACCCGCGCGGGCGGATCGTCATCGACGACGCCAAGACCTTCTTCGCGGCGGGCAACCGGCGCTACGACCTGATCATCTCCGAGCCCTCGAACCCCTGGGTGAGCGGCGTGGCGGGCCTCTTTACGCGCGAGTTCTACCAGCGCGTGCGCCCGCACCTCGAGCCCGGCGGGCTGCTGGTGCAATGGTTCCAGCTCTACGAGGTGGATCCCTCGCTGCTCGCCACCGTGCTGCAGGCGCTCGGCGAGACCTTCCCGCACTGGGTGGTGTACGCGCCGAGCGACCACGACGTGCTGATCGTCGCCGGCGAATCGCCGATCCCGCAGTCGGTGAACGAAAGCGTGTTCGCGCTCCCCGGCGTGGCAAAGGAGCTGCGCACCGTGCACGCGCCGGTGCCCGGCGACCTCGATGCGCGCTACCTCGGCAACCGCGCGCTGCTCGAGCCGCTGCTGGCGAGCTGGGCGATGCCGGTGAATTCAGACTTCGCGCCGATCCTGGACTTGAACGCCGCGCGACACCGCTTCCTCGAGCGCAGTGCCACCGCGGTGGTCGGCCTGCTCAACCTGCCGGTGCCCGTGCTCGAGATGCTGGAGCCCGGGCGCGCGTGGCGTCCGGTGGACCCGGGCTACCGCGGTGCCTACGCCTTCAAGCGCCTGGAGAACCGGCGCCTTGCCGCCTATGCCGCCGAGTACCTGCGCGCCGAGGCCCCGCCGCCGCCGGTCGACATCGGCGCGACCTTCCAGAAGGACCTCGAACTGGTGAAGTTGCGGCTCTTGCGCTGCATCGACCCGCGCATCGAGGACGTCTGGCTGCACGCGCTGCTGCGCATGGCGCGCGCGGTCAATTCGCACTTGCCTGCCGACGAGGCACGCGCGCTCTGGTCGCGCTTTACCGGGTCGCCTTGCCATGCCGGGCTGCGCGACCTGCACAAGGACTGGATCGCGCTGCACGCGGCGGTCGGAGCGCGGGATGCGGGGCGCATGGCGTCGATTGGTTCCCGCCTGCTGCAAGCGCCCCGCGACCCGAGCACCGAGGCGTACGAATACCTGCTGCTCGCGGCGCTCTCGGGCCAGCTGGCGTTGGGCAGGAAGTCCGAAGCGCTGGACCTTTGGAATACCCACCACGCGGGGCTGGGCGCGAGTGTCAATGCGCCGGCGTGGCGGCTGCTGCGCTGTCATGCGCGAGCCGCAGATTGCGCCGCGAGCTTTGTTGCATGGAATACACCCTAGGAGAGAACGCCAGACGGGCGCAGCGCATCCTGCAACCTTCCGAAGAAAGCCCCCGCATCACCGCCCCCCACCCCGCCACACCCAGGGCGCCACCGGCGACGCCCCCGCCCACAGCCCGCGCCGCTCATCCCGCGCCACCCCTTCGGAAATCTCGTAGGACCAGCCCGCCGCCGGCAGCTGCGCGGTCACCTTGGGCCCGAGCCACCAGGCGTGGCCGAAGCGCACCTGCGCGCGACCGACATCGACCATGTCGAGGAACACAAAACAGGTGCGGCGGCCCTGCTGCGCCACGGGCGGGCACCACGCGCGCACCTGACGCTCGAGGACGTGCTTTCGCAGCGCCTCGGTGGACTGTGCGGCATGAGGCTGGCCGGGTTCGGGCGCATCGATCGCGGCGAGGTGCACGGTGTGCGACCGGCCGCTTTGCGCGATGACCAGGGTTTCGCCGTCCGGCACCTCGATCACTTTCCCGAGGATCGCCTCGGCATGCGCGGCGCCCGCCAGCAGCAGGCCGCCTGCCACAAGGGCTGGCAGAAGAAAAGCGCCCGGGCCTGCCGCACTGCCTTTCATCCGATCGACCTCGCGCAGGGCCGCCCTTGTCGGCAGGGCCGGCGAATCGCTACGGTATGCCCAAGCTGAAGATCAGGCAATCGGACGCCGAACCCCGCCTTATGGTAACCTATAAGTTACTATACAGCCATTTCCGGCCCCGGACCGCCCCTCAAGCATCCCGCGCCCGCCCCGCATAGGGATTGCGCCCGGTGCGGAACTCGATGGCCAGCGGTGTGCCGCGCAGCTTGAACAGGGTGCGGAACTTCCCCTCGAGGTAGCGTCGGTAGGTCTCGGGCACCTTGTCGAGCGAGTTTCCGTGGATGATGATGCGCGGCGGGTTCATGCCGCCCTGGTGGGCGTAGCGCAGCTTCGGCCGGATGACCCCGCGGCGCGGTGGTTCCTGCTGCTCCACCGCCGCGATCAGCGCGCGGGTGAGCTTGGGCGTGGAGAGCTTCATCATCGCCGCGGCATAGGCGCCGTTCACCGCGCGCATCAGCGCCGGCAAGCCACGCCCCTCGCGCGCCGACACCGGCACGGTCTCGGCGAAGCCGAGGAAGCCGAGCTTCCAGCGCTGGTCCTCGGTGAAGCGTTCGCGCATCGAGATATCCGCTGCGTCCCACTTGTTCGGCGCCACCACCAGCGCGCGGCCGCGCTCGAGCAGGTAGCCGGCAACGTGCGCGTCCTGTTCGCTGATGCCTTCGGCGGCATCGAGCAGCAGCACCGCGACGTTCGCCGCCTCGATCGCCTGCAGGGTCTTGACGATGGAGAACTTCTCCACCGGCTCGCCGCTCTTGCCGCGCCGGCGCAGTCCCGCGGTGTCGATCAGCGTGTAGCGCCGCCCGCCGCGCTCGAAGGGCACCTCGATCGGGTCGCGCGTGGTGCCCGGCTGGTCGAAGGCGATGACGCGCTCCTCGCCCACCAGCGCATTCACCAGCGTCGACTTGCCGACGTTCGGCCGGCCGACGATGGCGATGCGCGGATGCCGGTCGCGCTCCGCGGCGGCTTCGCCTTCCTCTTCCGGGAACTCGGCGAGGATCGCGTCCATCAGCTCCTTCACGCCCTCGCCGTGCGCCGACGAAATGGCCAGCGGCGCGCCGAGCCCGAGTTCGTGCCCCTCGATCGCCGCCACGTCGGCCATCATGCCTTCGGCCTTGTTGACCGCCACCCAGACCCGCGCCGCGGTGCGCCGCAGGCGCTCGGCGATGGCGCGGTCCGCCGCCTGCAGGCCGGCGCGCGCGTCGACCACGAAGAGCACGGTGTCCGCCTCGGCGATCGCCTGCTCCGCCTGCCGCACCATCTGCGCCGCGATGCCGCCGACGTTGGCCGCAGGCTCGAAGCCGCCGGTGTCGATGACGATGTACGAGCGCGGCCCGAGGCGGCCCTCGCCGTAGTGCCGGTCTCGGGTCACCCCGGGCACGTCGTGCACGATGGCGTCCCGGCTGCGGGTCAGGCGGTTGAACAGGGTCGACTTGCCGACGTTCGGCCGGCCAACGATGGCGACGATGGGTTTCATGAGTTGGGGAGTCCGTGGCGCGCGCAGCGCCTGCCGCTAGAGCGCGAGCGCGACCAGGGCGCCGTTCTGGGTCTGCACGAGGAAGCCGCCGGGCACGCGCTGCGGCGCCGCGCGGATGGCGCTGCCGTCGGTGGCGTGGCGCGCGACGAAAGCGCCGGACTCGCGCGCTACGAAGTGCACGTAGCCCTCGAGGTCGCCGACCGCGATCGCGTTGCCGGCCGCGTAGGGACGCGACAGGCGCCGGTTGGTGAGACGGTCCTGCTTCCAGACGCTGCGCCCGCTGATGCGGTCGAGCGCGTGCAGGCCGCCGGTGTCGTCGCTCACATAGGCGTAGCGCACGTCCATGGTGACGCCGGTGATGGACGACATCGGTCGCGACCAGATCTGGTTTCCGGTGCGGACGTCGAAGCAGGCGACGCGACCCTGGTAGGCGACCGCGCAGATCTCCCGCGCGAGGATCGTCGGGTCGCCGACGATGTCGGTGATGCGCTCGAGTTCGGTGGCGCCGCGCGGCAGCGCGACCGTCGCCTCCCAGCGCGGACCGCCGTTCTCGAGGGCGATCGCCACCAGCTTGCCGCCCGAGAAGCCGGCGAACGCGGTGTCGCCCTGCAGCGTGAGGCCGGCGGGCGAGCGCACGACCAGGGTTGCGGCCGCGCGCTGGTAGACCCAGCGGCGCTTGCCGTCGGCCGCCTCGAAGGCGAAGACCCGGCTGTCGGCGCTGCGCACCAGCACCAGCCCGCCGCCGACGGCGGGCGCGGCCAGCACTTCGCTCGAGACGCGAGCGCGCCATTTCACGGTGCCGTTCGCGGCGTCGAGCACGAACACCTCGCCTTCGCCCGAGGCCACCGACACCAGGCTGCCATCGCTGCCGGCGCCGCCGGTCAGTCGCACGCCGGTCGAGATGCGCCAGCGCACCGCGCCGGTCGCCGCGTCGAGCCGCGCGACCGAGCCGTCCTGCGCCGCGACGAAGACCGCATCGCCGACCACCGCAGGCGTGAAGATGTACGCGCCGGCGGCGCCGATCGAGCCGCTCCAGAGCACGCGCACCGGCTGCTCTCGGGAGATCGGCGGCAGCGGGGCGGGTTTCAGGGTCGAGGCACTGCCGAACCAGTCGAGCGGGTTCATGCTCGGCAGGCTCGAGCAGGCGGCGAGCGCCAGCACGCCGGCCCCGAGGACGAGCCCGCGCAGCGCGCGTGAGGCGCGTGCGTTCATCCGCCGAGCGCCTCGAGCCGCATGCGCACGCCCTCGATCAGCGCCTGGTCGGACTTGCCCGCCTTGTCGATGGCCTGCTTGTAGGCGGCCTTTGCCTGCTCGATGCGGTTGCGGTCGGTCTCGATGTCGCCGCGCAGCGCCGCGAACTGCGAGGCGAAGGCGGCGCCGTGCGGCGCGTCGAGCTGCGCCAGCGCCTGGTCGTGCGCCTTCTCATCGAGCAGCAGGACGGCCATGCGCAGCCGCGCGAGGTCGCGCAATTCCGCCGAGGCCGAGCGCTCGATGACCCATTGCAGCTGGGCCTTTGCGTTCTTGGCGTCGCCGCGGTCGGCATGGAAGCGCGCGCTGACCAGCGCGCCCATCGAGGCATACAGCATGCCGGGATGGTTCTCGGCGAGCGCGCCGCCGGCGTCGCGCACCGCCTTGGCGTCACCCGCCTGCACCGCCTTCACC
Source organism: Burkholderiales bacterium (assembly GCA_036526195.1). Lineage (GTDB taxonomy): Bacteria > Pseudomonadota > Gammaproteobacteria > Burkholderiales > SG8-39 > DATCYZ01. The sequence continues at coordinate 40,121 of DATCYZ010000026.1, read as the reverse complement.
AGGGTGTCGTACATCGCGCTGGCTTCCACCGAACGCGTGTTCTGCACCCAACGCCAGCCCTGCCAGCCGGCCAGCGAAATCGCCACCGCCGTGATCACCGTGGTGACCATCGTGCCGTTGGCGCGCCACCAGGCCTTTACTTCGGCAAGCTGTTCCTGCTCTTCCAGATCGAGTGCCATGTTCGGAGCGTCCGTTCCTCTGTTTCGTCAGTATTCGTTTGCTGCGTGCCGCCCGGCGCCTCAGTCCGGTGCGCCGGCCAGCGCCGCTGCAACCGCGTCGACGACACGGTCGCGCGCGACCCGCGCCTGCGTGCCGGCACCGCGCAGCGGCTTGACCGAGACTTCGCCGGCGCGCATCTCGTCCTCGCCGACGATCAGGGCGAGCCGCGCCCCGCTCGCGTCGGCGCGGCGCATCTGCGACTTGAAGCTGCCCTCGCCCGCATGCTGCAGCACCGCGTAGCCCGCGGCGCGAAGCGCCTCCGCCAGCAGCAGGCCGTAGCCGAAGGCGCCCTCGCCCTGCGCGAGCAGGTAGGCGTCCGGCGCCACGGCCGGCGCGTTGCCGCCGGCATCGCGCAGCAGCGCGATCAGGCGCTCGTTGCCCATGGCGAAGCCCGCCGCGGGCGCGGGCTTGCCGCCGATCATCGCGAACAGGCCGTCATAGCGGCCGCCGCCGCAGACCGTGCCCTGCGCCCCGAGGCGGTCCGAGATCCACTCGAACACCGTCAGGTTGTAGTAGTCCAGTCCGCGCACCAGCCGCGGATTCATGGTGTAGGCCACCCCGGCCGCGGTCAGCATCGCGCAGACCGCGTCGACGTGCGCGCGCGAGGCCTCGCCGAGATAGTCCGACATCACCGGCGCGCTCGCCACCACCTCCTGCACCAGCGGATTCTTCGAATCCAGCACCCGCATCGGGTTGGTGTGCAGGCGCCGCTTCGCATCCGCGTCCAGCCGCGCTTCGTTCGCCTCGAGGTGGCGCACCAGCTCGGTGCGGTAGCGCGCGCGTTCTTCCGGCGAGCCGATGTTGTTGAGTTCAAGGCGAATGCCCTCGAGGCCGAGCTCGCGCCACAGCGCCGCGCACATGACGATCAGTTCGGCGTCCACGTCCGGGCCGGCAAAGCCGAGCGCCTCGACGCCGTACTGGTGGAACTGCCGGTAGCGTCCCTTCTGCGGCCGCTCGTGGCGGAACATCGGTCCAGCGTACCAGAGCCGCTTCGGCCCGTCGTACAGCAGGTTGTGCTCGATGGCCGCGCGCACGCAGGATGCGGTGCCCTCGGGGCGCAGCGTCAGCTGTTCGTCGTTCAGTTCGTCGCGCCAGGAGTACATCTCCTTCTCGACGATGTCGGTCACCTCGCCGATCGCGCGGCGGAACAACTGCGTCTGCTCGACCAGCGGCATGCGGATGTTGCGATAGCCGTAGCGCGCAAGCCAGGCGGCGACGCGCGCCTCGAAGGCCTGCCACCAGGCCGCCTCCTCGGGCAACACGTCGTTCATGCCGCGAACGGCTTGCAGGGTCTTCGACATGGTGCCGCGACTCAGGAAACGGCCTTGATGCCGATCCGGCGCCGTTCGCCGGCCGCGGCGGGCGAGGCCCCGCCCGCCGGCGATCCGGCATAGCGCGCCTGCACGTAGGCCTCGACCAGCGCCTGGAATTCCTCGGCGATGCGCTCCCCCTTGAGGGTCACGGTCTTCTCGCCGTCCACATACACCGGCGCCACCGGCACCTCGTTGGTGCCCGGCAGGCTGATGCCGATGTCGGCGTGCTTGGATTCGCCCGGCCCGTTCACCACGCAGCCCATCACCGCCACGCGCAGCGATTCCACGCCTGCGTATCGCGCGCGCCACACCGGCATCTGTGCGCGCAGCCAGGACTGGATGCTGGCGGCGAGTTCCTGGAACAGCGTGCTGGTGGTGCGGCCGCAACCCGGGCAGGCGCTGACCATCGGGCTGAAGGCGCGCAGGCCCATGGTCTGCAGGATCTCCTGCGCCACCTGCACCTCGCGCTCGCGCGCACCGCCCGGCTCGGGCGTGAGCGACACCCGGATGGTGTCGCCGATGCCTTCCTGCAGCAAGATGCCGAGCGCGGCCGCCGAGGCAACGATGCCCTTGGTGCCCATGCCGGCTTCGGTCAGGCCGAGGTGCAGGGCGTAGCCGCTGCGCGTCGCGAGCTCGCGATACACCGCGACCAGGTCCTGCACCTGGCTCATCTTGCACGAGAGCACGATGCGATCCGCCGGCAGGCCGATCTCCTCGGCGAAACGCGCCGAGTCGAGCGCCGAGCGGATCACCGCCTCGCGCATCACCGCCTCGGCCTCGAGCGGCGCGGCAAGCGCGGCATTCTCGTCCATCAGCCGCGCCAGCAGCGCCGGGTCGAGGCTGCCCCAGTTCACGCCGATGCGCACCGGCTTGTCCCACTTCAGCGCGCTCTCGATCATGGTGGCGAACTGCTCGTCGCGCTTCACGCCGCGACCGACGTTGCCCGGGTTGATGCGGTACTTGGCGAGCGCCTGCGCGCAATCGGGATAGCGCGCGAGCAGCTTGTGGCCGTTGAAGTGGAAGTCGCCTACCAGCGGCACGGTGCAGCCCTGCGCCGCGAGCCGGTCGCGGATCACCGGCACCTGCGCCGCCGCCTCGGGCGTGTTCACCGTGATGCGCACCAGTTCGGAGCCGGCCTGCCAGAGTTCAAACACCTGGCGGGTGGTCGCCACCGCGTCCGCGGTGTCGGTGTTGGTCATCGACTGCACCACGATCGGCGCGCCGCCGCCGAGCGCGACACCGCCGACCTGCACCGGCGTCGTGAGATGCCGTCGCCCGGCGCCCGGGGCGCTCATGGCAGCGTCAGTCGCGCGACCGCGACCTTGATGTGCGGTTCGAGATCGATGGCCTTCGCGTCATAGGTCAGGTGCACGTACTGCGCGTTGCCGATGACCAGCGAAAACGGCGGTTCACCGCTGATCACCGCTTCGCTCTGCGCCGCGTTCACTTTCGACATCAGGACGCGGCCGGCGCCATCGCGCACTTCCACCCACGAGTCGCGCTCGAAGCGCAGGGCGATGCGGTGGGACCCGGTGGCGGCGGCCGGTGCGGCGCCGGGCGCCGCGGATTGCGTGTCACGCGCACCTTCCGCTGCGGGTTTTCCCTCTTGCGCCGTAGCGGCCGGGGTCTGCGCCGGTGCCGGCGACGCTGCGGCGCTCGCGAGTTCGGTGCGGACCGGTTCGTTCGGCGGCCGCGCGGCCGCGAGCGGTGCCGGCGCCGTCTCGCCGGGCGCCGGCGTGGTGTCGGTCGCCGTGCGCGACGTCTCGAGCGGCGCCTGCGCCGCGGGCACGAAGCTCATCTGCGTCGTCGGCGCAGGCGTCTGGCGCCATTCGAACAGCACCAGCGCCGCGACCGCCAGCACCGCGACGCTCAGGGCGACATAAACGAACGTGGAACGGCGCGCGCCGTCGGAAAACGGCACCGGCTCGCCGTAGCGCGCGGCCAGTCGGTCTGCATCCGGCACCGCGAGGCGGTCGGCGAGCGTCTCAAGCAGCGGCGCTGCGTCGATCCGCAGCAGGCGGGCGTAGCTGCGCACCATGCCGCGCACCGCTGCGGCGCCGGGCAACACCTCATGCCGGTCCGCTTCCAGCGCCTCGATCTGGCGCGGTGCGAACTTCAGCTGGCGCGCCACGTCCTCGATCGAAATGCCCTGGGCTGCGCGCGCGCGCGCGAGCAGGGCGCCCGCGCTCGCCGCCGCCGCGGGCGGCGGTTCGGCTTGCAAATCCGCGACCATCGGGTCGATCTGCGCCCGCGCCGGCGCATCGTCCGGCGCGGGCGCCGTCACGTCTGCCCCGGTCGACGGCACCTCTGCCCCGGCCGCAGTCTGCTCAGTCATAGGCTCCGCGCTGCAACTGCTGGTACTCGAGGGACGCGGGGAAGCGGCGCCGCAACTGGTTGGCGTAGCTCACCTCGGCCACCCGCTCGCCGAGGCGGCGCTCGGTGCGCAAGCCAAGCCACAGGGACTCCGCGGTGCCGCCGGTCAGGCGGTTGTAGCGCAGCACCTGCGCGCGCGCTGCTTCGAGCGCGCCGGTGCGGTAGTTCAGCTGCCCCATCTGGATCAGGGCGAGCGGTTCGTCGGGCTCCAGCTTGAGCGCGCGCTCGAGCATCTCGCCGGCGTCCTTCAGCCGGTCCTTGCGCAGCAGGCAATTGCCGGCCGCGGCGTACGAGCGACCGGGCCGGGCGTAGAGCGGGTTGCGGATCGCGTTCAGGAAGAACTCGATCGAGCGGTCTTCCTGCCCGGTCTGGCAGAGGAACCAGCCGTAGTTGTGGTTGATGTCCGGGTCGCCGCGCGAGAGCTGCAGCGCGCGCTGGAAGTTCTCCTCCGCGAGCTTGTTTTCGCGCAATTCCATGTAGACCAGCCCCAGCATGCTGTAAGCGCCGGCGAACTGCGGGTCCGCGGCGATGGCGCTGCGCAACTCCTCGAGGGCCACGCCCATGCTGCCGCGGCTGAAGTAGAGCGACGCAAGCTCGGTGCGCAGCCGCGCGCGATTGCGCGGATCGCTCGACTCGCCGACGATGGTGCTGGTCTCGATGGTCGGCGCCGCGGGCGAGTCGGAGGACGTGGTGGCGCAGCCCGACAGCAGCAGGACGGCAAAACCGGCTAGGGCCAGGACGGGCGTTCGATTCATGCGCGATGCTCCACGATGGGCGGGATGCGGCTGGTGCGCCGCGTGCGGTCGGTCACGTCGCCTGCCAGCTGGCCGCAGGCGGCGTCGATGCCCTCGCCGCGCGTCTTGCGCGTCGTCACGGTCAGCCCGGCGCGTTGCAGGATCTCGGCGAAGCGCCGGATGCGATCCGCGGGCGAGCAGCGAAACCCGGAATTCGGGAAGCCGTTGAAGGGGATCAGGTTGAACTTGCAGCGCACCTCGCGCGCGATCGCCGTAAGCGCGCGCGCGTGGTGGTCCGAATCGTTGACGCCGTCGAGCATCACGTACTCGAAGGTGACGAAGTCGCGCGGCGCGCGCTCGAGGTAGCGGTTGCAGGCGGCCAGCAGGGCCTTGATCGGGTACTTCGCGTTCACCGGCACCAGCCGGTCGCGCAGCGCGTCGTCCGGCGCGTGCAGCGACACCGCAAGCGCCACCGGGCACTCGTCGCGCAGGCGATCCATGCCGGGCACCACGCCGGAGGTGGACACCGTCACGCGCCGGCGCGACAGCCCGTAGGCGTTGTCGTCGAGCATCAGGCGCAGCGCGGGAATCACGTTGTCGAGGTTGAGCAGCGGCTCGCCCATGCCCATCATCACGACGTTGGTCACCGGCCGCGTCGCGGTGTGCGGCTGGCCGGCGACGAACGGACCCTGCCCGTCGGTCAGGGCGCGCTGCGCGAGCCACAACTGGCCGATGATCTCCGCGGTCGTGAGGTTGCGGTTGAACCCCTGCTTGCCGGTGGAGCAGAAGGCGCAGTCGAGCACGCAACCCGCCTGGCTGGACACGCATAGCGTGCCGCGTCGCGTCTCCGGGATGAACACCGCTTCCACGGCATTGGCGTCGTCGACCTTGAGCAGCCACTTGCGCGTGCCGTCCGGCGCGGTGTGGTCGCCGACCACTGCCGGCGCCTCGACGCTGGCGTGGCCGGCAAGCCCCGCACGCAGGCTCTTGGCGAGGTCGCTCATGCGGGCGAAGTCCGCCTCGCCCTGCTGGTGGATCCAGCGCAGCACCTGCCGGGCGCGAAACGGCTTCTCGCCGATCGCGGCGAAATGCCGGTCGAGACCGGCGGCGTCCAGGCCGAGCAGGTTGGTGGTCATGGATCGGTTCGGCCGCGCGTCACTTCGCGGCCGGATAGACCTCGCTCGCAGCAAAGAAGTAGGCGATCTCGTTGCGCGCCGTCTCCGGCGCGTCCGAGCCGTGCACTGCATTGGCATCGATCGAATCGGCGAAATCGGCGCGGATCGTGCCTGCGGCCGCCTTCTTCGGGTCGGTGGCACCCATCAGGTCGCGATTCTTCGCGATGGCGTTCTCGCCCTCGAGCACCTGCACCACCACCGGACCGGAGATCATGAAATCGACCAGATCCTTGAAGAACGGACGCTCACGGTGCACCGCGTAGAAACCCTCGGCCTCGGCACGCGAGAGCTGCATCATGCGCGCCGCCGCGATGCGCAGGCCGCCCGCCTCGAAACGGGTGTAAATCTGTCCGATGACGTTCTTCTTCACGGCATCCGGCTTGATGATGGAAAGGGTCCGTTCGACCGCCATTTCCTGTCTCCCTGATGATGGATGGATGATTTTCAATAGACCAGCCTGCGATTGTAGCATCACCGGAGAACGAATCTCTTAAAAACAAGGGCTTGTAGATCACCCGGCACGCCAGTCCAGCAGCCAGCCCGGGGCGCCGGGCGGCGCCCGCCAGCCCGCCTCGACGCCCAGTCCAGGCACCCACACGAGGTCGTCGCCGCAGAACACCAGCGGCAAGCGCGCGCGCGCGCGCGCCGGCACGCCGGCTTCCTGGAACAGGTTCTTCAGGGTGCGCCGCGGACGGTCCGCCGCGGTCCGGAAGCGCTCACCGCCCGTACGCACCCGGACGGTGACGGCGGCGGCGGCGAGGCGCGCGGCGTCGATGCCGCCTCCGCGCACGTGCCGGAAGCGCAGTTCGCCCCCGAGCGCCGGCAAGGGCAGGCGCGCGGCGCCCGTCCAGGCCTGCGGCCGGAAGGCCTTCGGCGGCAGCGGCGCCGCGGCGTCGAGGCGCACGCGTCCGCGCTCCACGCGCAGGCGCACCCCGTCGTGGATGATCTCCGTGCGCACGCCCTGCCCGGTCAGTTGCCGCAGCATCTCGAGCAGTTTCGCCTCGCTCGGTTCGCGCAAGCCCTGGCGCGCGAGCCAGTTGCGCAGCAGCACCTGCGCACGGTCGTCGGAGGCGCCGAAGTGGCCCGCGGCGCGCGCGAGCGCCTCGCGCCAGCGCGGGAACCGCGTTGCAAGCAGCGGCCCGACTTCATGCCTGAGGAAATTGCGCGTGCGCGTGCGCTCGGCGTTCGATGGATCCTCGATCCAGTCGAGCCCCGCTGCCGTTGCATGGTCGCGCAGTGCCTCGCGCGGCACGCCAAGCAGCGGCCGCAGCAGCCGCAGGCGCCCGCGCCGGGTGTCGGCGCGCATCGCCGCGGCGCCGCGCGTCCCGGCGCCGCGCAGCAGGCGCATCAATACCGTTTCCGCCTGGTCATCGAGGTGGTGGGCGAGCACCAGCGCATCGACGCGCAACGCATCGAATACCGCGAACCGCGCACTGCGCGCCGCCGCCTCGCCGCGACCCGCCACCTGCACGCGGCGCACCGTGAGCGGCACGCGGCGCGCCCGGCATTGCGCGCGGCAAAAGCGTGCCCAGTCGTCGGCCTGCGTCTGCAGGCCATGGTGCACGTGAATCGCGCCGAGACGGTAGCCGTGCGCCGGCGCCCCCGCGACGAGCAGGTCGAGCAGCACCATGGAGTCCATCCCGCCCGAGAGCGCGCAGACCAGCCTGCGGCCGTGCCAGGGGCCGGTGCGCGCAAGCCATTGCGCGAGCGCGGCCTGCGCCGCGCCCGGGACCGGCTCAGCGTTCCGCGGTTTCCTTGAACTTGCCATGGCCCATCAGGCGCTCGAGCCGCTCCTCCACGAGCTCTTTGGGCTTCTTTGCCTGCAACTGCCGCAGGGCGTCGGCCAGCGCCTTCTTCACCGCCTGCGCAGTGGCCGGCACATCGCGGTGCGCGCCGCCCAGCGGCTCCGGGATGATCTTGTCGATCAGGCCCAGCGCCTTCAGCCGGGTCGCGGTGATGCCGAGCGCCTCGGCCGCCTCGGGCGCCTTGTCCGCGCTGCGCCAGAGGATCGAGGCGCAGCCCTCGGGCGAAATCACCGAGTAGGTCGCGTACTGCAGCATCATCACCACGTCGCCCACGGCAATAGCCAGCGCGCCGCCGGAGCCGCCTTCGCCGATCACCGTGACGATGATCGGCGTGCGCAGGCCCGCCATGGCCATGAGGTTGCGCCCGATGGCTTCGGACTGCCCGCGCTCCTCTGCATCAATGCCGGGGTACGCCCCCGGCGTGTCCACGAAGGTGAATACCGGCAGGCCGAATTTCTCGGCGAGCTGCATCAGGCGCAGCGCCTTGCGGTAGCCCTCCGGGCGCGGCATGCCGAAGTTGCGCAGGATCTTTTCCTTGGTGTCGCGCCCCTTCTGGTGGCCGATCACCATGCAGGCCTGTCCGTTGAAGCGCGCCAGCCCGCCGACGATCGAGGCATCCTCGGCGAACAGGCGATCGCCGTGCAGTTCCTCGAAGTCGGTGAACAGCGCCGAGACATAGTCGAGCGTGTAGGGGCGCTGCGGATGGCGCGCGACCTGCGCCACCTGCCAGGGCGTGAGCTTGGCGTAGATGTCCTTCGTCAGGCCCTGGCTCTTCTTCGACAGGCGCTGGATCTCCTGCGAGATGTCCACCGCCGAGTCTTCCTGCACGTAGCGCAACTCCTCGATGCGGGTCTCGAGCTCTGCAATCGGCTGCTCGAAGTCGAGGAAGGTGGTCTTCATGGTCCGCCTGTGGCCCGGGCCCCTCGACGGCTACGAGGCTCTGGAGGGGCGCGTGATGGTCTCTCAGTATTCTACCGGCACCGGATCGAGCGAGCGCCACAGGTACCAGGTGGCAACCGAGCGCCACGGCGCCCAGCCCTCGCCCAGGCGCCGCATGCGCGCAAGCGTCCCCTTGCGACCGCCGAAGTACGCGCGGCGCAGCGCGCTCTGCAGGCCGAGATCCGCGAGCGGAAAGACGTCGGGGCGCAGCAGGTTGAACATCAGGAACATTTCCGCGGTCCAGCGGCCGATGCCGCGCACCTGGACCAGTTCGTCGATCACCGCCTCATCGGGCATCTCCGGCCAGCGCGCCGCGTGCAGCAGGCCGGTGTCGAAGCGCAGCGCCAGGTCGGCGATGTATTCGCACTTGCGTCCTGAAAGCCCGCAGGCGCGCATCTGCGCGGTGTCGAGCGCGCGCACCGCCGGCGGCGTCATCTCCCCCACCGCCGCCGCAAAGCGGTCCCAGACCGATTGCGCGGCCTTGACCGAGATCTGCTGACCGACGATGGCGCGGGCCAGCGTCATGAAGGGTTCTCCGCGACGCACCATCGCGACGCGCGGATGCGCGCGCATGATGCCCGCCAACACCGGATCGCGGCGCATCAGCGCGCGACGCGCGCGCTGCCAGTACTCGGGCGCCTCGCCGGGCGCGCTCATGCCGCCGCCGCGCGCGGCAGGTTGAGTAGCAGGTTCTGCGGCTTCATGTGCAGGATGTCCTCTTCGCTGGCAGCCAGCCCAAGGTACACCGGGCGGCCGGCGACGTCGGCGCGCATGGTGGCCGGATCGTCGAACTGCAGGCGAAACAGGGCGAGGATGCGGCGCATGCGTCCGCTTTCCACCTCGACGCCGTTCCACAGGTCGTTCAGGATGCCGCTCGCCTCGGCGTCCAGTCCCACGTGCCAGACCCAGCGCGGCTCGTCGATGCGCTCGAGCGGGTGCACCGCCACGCCGGCGCCGAGAAAATGTTCCACCCAGGCCTCGATCACGCGCGCGAGCGCCTCGGCGCCCGGACTGCCGTGGTTCACCCGCAGCACGGTGTCGTGGCGCGACTCGCGCGACCAGTAGAGCGCTGCGTTCCCGCGCTCGAGCACGTCGAGCTCGACCCGCCCGAGCGTGCCGCGCGCTTCCACAATCAAGCGCCCGATCGAGCCATACTGGTTGCCGCTGGCGTGAAGCTCCACCATCTCCCGATCGGCCAGCAGCACCTGCCCGTCCTGCAATGTCACGCGCTGTTCGCGATAGAACAGCTCCGCAGCGCGCAACTGCAGGGGATCCTCGCAATCCGCGAGGATGTTCCGCAGGATCGCGTGCGCCAGCTGGTCGACGAACATCGGCGGCACATCCACCCCGCTGCCCTGGAAGAGCTTCAGGTAGCAGCCCTCCAGCGTGCCCGCATCGAGCAGGCGGTCGCGAAAGCGCAGCACGATGCGGTAGTTGTCGCGCGCATCGGCGTCGGCGATGGCATCGAGGGCCGCAGGCTCGACCGCCTGGCGCGGCGCGTCCATCAGCGCCGCGTGCAGCGCGCGTTCGGCCTCGCAGGATTCGTCGACGGGATGGACTTCCGGGCGCAGGTAGTAGGCGCGCAGGAAATCGTCGCTCACCTCGAGGTGGCCCGCCGCGTTGCGGGTGAGAAGGTGGAAACCGCTGTTGCGCCAGAAATCCCGCGCCATCAAGCGATGCCGAACACGAGCCGGCTGTGCGCGGCAACGTGCGGGCGCAGGAACTCCATCTGGTCGGCCAGGATGCGCCGGTTCGTCAGGATCAGGTACTCCGCCTTGTTCGGGATGTACGGCGCATAGAGCAGTTCCATGCCCGCCTCCTCGGGAAGGCGGTTGCGCTTGTGGCCGTTGCAGTGCCGGCAGGCGGTGACCACGTTCATCCACAGGTCGCGCCCGCCGCGCGAGAGCGGCGTGACATGGTCGCGGGTCAGCCGGAAGTAATTGAACTCGCCGCCGCAATAGGCGCAGGTCTGGCGGTCGCGGCGAAAGAGCTCGCGGTTGTTCAGCGGCGGCACCTGGTCGAACATGCGGCCCGCCATCGCGCGCCCCTTCACCGCGATGATCGAGTGCGCGGTGATGCTCGAGCGCTGTCCGGTGGCGCGCGAAACGCCGCCGTAATAGGTGAAGGTCCGATCGCCCAGCGTCCAGGCCACCAGGCCCTTGGCGTAATAGAAGCAGGCCTGCTGCCAGCTGATCCAGCGATGCGGCACGCCGTGACTGTCCAGCGAAAGGATGAGTGGACCATCCATGGCACGATCCTTGTAAGCACGCAGATTCTGCCTGCCCCCATGGTGCTTTGCAACGGCCGGGAAAAGCCGTCTGCTTACACGCGGTTGCAGTACTGCGCGGAAGGATGCACCCGGCGGCGCAGCAAAGCAACCCGGCGCGGCTCGAAGACGCCGCCGACCGCCGTCCGGCGGCCGCGCAAAAACAAAGGGCCGCGGGTTGGCCCGCGGCCCTTGAAGCAGTGGACCCGGTCCGGCCGATGGCCGCCGGGTGTCGCGCTAGCGCCGACCGACTGCGTCCTTGAACACCTGGCCCGCGGAAAAGGCCGGAATTGTTTTTGCGGCGATCTTGATCTCCTTGCCGTTGGCCGGACTGCGCCCGGCACGCGCCTTGCGGCTGCGCGAACGGAACGTGCCGAACCCGACGACCGTGACGCGATTGCCCTTCGCCACGTTGACGACGATTGCTTCGAAGATCGCGTTCACCGCCTCGCCCGCCGCGGACCGGCTCAGCTTGCCCGCCTTCGCGGCAGCCTGCACCAGGTCCGATTTCGTGACAACGGATGGCATGGACTCTCCCTGTCTGTCCGTCCTGCCAGCGGCGCCGGACGTCTGTCTCTTGCGATGTGCCGGCCACGCCCCGCGCCTCCCCTTGCGCCGATGAAACGCGACGCAACTCAAACGCACTGCAGGACCGCACATGCATCGTATCGAATTCGAAAGCGGATGACAACGCGCGAACGTGACTTCGCGCACATGTTCGATCAACTGTCTATGATTCGCGACATGTTTGAAATACTCGTGCACTGCATCATGTTGACGGTCCCCGCGCGCGCACCGGAACGCGCCGTTTCGCATGGCGACGCGCCGTGAGCGGCGCCGCGCGCCGCTTCGTCGAGCAACTGGGCGGATTTCATGCGCCTGGCGTGTTCAATCCCTGGTCGGAACACGACACCGTGCACGATGCCGGGGCGCACGCGCCGGGCATTCGTGCGCGCCAGCTCGAGGCCTATCTTTCGGAGCGCATCGGCCGGGCGCGCCTCCTGCTCGTGGCCGAGGCGGCCGGCTACCAGGGCGCGAAGTTCACGGGTTGCGCAATGACCTCGGAACGCATCCTGCTCGGACACCTCGCGCATCGCGGCGTGCGGCCCGGCGATGTCATCGCCGGTCGCGTTGAACGCACCAGCGCGGCAGCGCTTCGTCCGCTTGGCTTCAACGAACCCACCGCAACGGTGGTCTGGAGCACCTTGCTCGCCGCCACCGGCGACGCGCGCGGCTGGGTGAACTGGAACGCCTTCGCCTTCCATCCGCACCGCCCCGGCGAGCCACTCTCGAACCGCACGCCGACACCGGTCGAGCGGCAGGCGGGCCGCCCGTTCCTGGCGGCCTTTCTCCGGCTTTACCCCGGCGCCGCGGTGATCGCCGTCGGGCGGCAGGCGGCTGCCTCGCTCGATCGCCTGGGCGTACCGAACCGCGCGGTGCGCCATCCTTCAATGGGCGGCGCGACGCGCTTTCGGGCCGGCCTCGTCGAGGCCCTCGCGGACGCGCGCCGAGGGCATGGCCCGGGGGACTAGGCGGACGCCTCGACGAGGGCTAAAGTGCGGCGGCAGGCTGCTCGGAGGACTCGGTCATGAGCATGGAACAGTACGTCCCGCGCGTCGAGGGTCACGCCATGGTGCTCGGCGGTTCAGGCGGCATCGGCTCGGAAATCGTGCGCGCCCTGCTCGCCAATGGCGCGTCCGCGGTGTCGTTCACCTACAGCAGCCGCAAGGCCGTTGGCGAGGCGTTGGCGGCGGAACTGTCGGCCGACGGGCATCGCGCCGCAGCGTTCGCATTGCGCGACCTGCACGACGCCGCGGCGGTCGACGCCGTCCTCGCGCAGGCCGTCGCCTGGGCCGGCGAGGAGATCACCACGGGCGTCAACACGGTAGGGATCTCGCCGAACACCGAACTCGAGGCACAAACACCCGATGAATGGCGCCGGGTGCAGGACATCAACGTAACCGGGAATTTCTTCGCCGCGCGCACGCTGGCATTGCGCATGCGCGCCCAGGGGGTCAAGGGTGCGCTGGTACTGCTCTCCTCGGACAATGCGACGGTGTCCTGGTCACCGATCTCTGCGCACTATGACGCAAGCAAGGCCGCGGTCGAGTTGAATGTGCGCCATCTTGCGTTCCACTTCGCGCGCGACGGCATCCGCGTGAACGGCGTTGCCCCGGGCTGGGTGGAGACTTCGATGAATGACTCCCTGCCCGCAGACGAACGCGCGGACGTCTACAGTCGAATCTGGCTGGGGCGCTTTGCCCGGCCGGCGGAGATCGCCTCGGTGGTGGCTTTCGTCGCGGGGCGTGGCGCCTCGTTCATGACCGGAACGGTGGTCGTGGTGAACGGCGGGTTTCGCTAGCGGCGCGCCGATCCCGTCGTAAAAGTAACATATATGTTACCAATTGGGATGCGGCGGCGCCCCGGCGCTCACTTCAGTTCGGCGATCGCCTTCGTGAAACCGTCCAGCGGCGCGGGAATCGTCACATCCTTGCGCAGCATGTTCTGGAAGGTGTACTTCGCCTGCTTGCCGGCCTTCATCTGCGCGAGCAGGCCCTCGGTCAGTTGCAGGCGCGCTTCGCAGCCGGCGCGCGCGCACTGCTCGATCGGCGCGCGCAGCGCCTCGCCCTCGTCGACCTGGATGGTCAGCCCGGCCGGCAGGTAGATGCCGAGCGGCAGCACCACCGAGGCCACCGGCGCCTCGGCGCCTTCGACGCGCGCCACGCCGACCTGGATCAGGCGCTGGCCGCTTTCCTTCAGGCGCACCACCTGCAGCAGGCGGCAGCGTTGCGCGCCCTTGGCCGGGGTGTCGCAGCGCACCACCCAGTTCTGGAAGGTGCGCTCGGTGGCGCTTTGCGCCGCGGCGGGAAAGCTTGTCAGGACAAGTGCCATGGCAGCGAGGCCAAGCACGACGATTGGGAGTTGTCGGATCGGTTTCATCGCCCGAACTTAACGCAATTGCGCCGGCCTGCAAAATCGTGCGTTTCACCCTCGCCTCACCAGCGTTCCATCCAGGGTCGCAGGTCGAGTTCGTGCGTCCACGCGCTGCGCGACTGGCGGTGCAACTGCCAGTACGCCTCGGCGATCGCCCCCGGGGCGAGGATGCCGTCCTCCGCCTTCAGCGCGTAGCGCTCCGGGAATCGCTCTCGAACATACTGGGTGTCGATCGCGCCGTCGATCACTACGTGGGCGACGTGTATCCCCTGCGGCCCGAGTTCGCGCGCCATGCTCTGCGCGAGCGCGCGCAGGCTGTGCTTGGCCCCGGCGAACGCGGCATAGCCCGCGGCGCCACGCAGGCTCGCCGTGGCGCCGGTGAAGAGGATGCTGCCGCGCTTGCGCGGCAGCATGACGCGCGCCGCCTCGCGCCCGACGAGGAAACCGGCAAAGCTGCCCATCTCCCAGACCTTGCGGTAGACGCGCTCGGTGGTCTCGCTGATGCCGAAGCGCACGTTGCCGCCGACGTTGAACACCACCACCTCGAGCGGGGCGATGTCGCGCTCGATGTGCGCGAATAATTCCGCCACCGCGGCTTCGTTGCGCGCGTCGGAACCGAAGCCGTGCGCCTCGCCCCCGGCCGCGCGAATCGCCTCGACCAGCGGCGCCACATGCTCGGCCTTGCGTCGCGTCGCACACACCAGGTAGCCCTCGCGCGCGAAGCGGCGCGCGATCGCGCCGCCTGTCGCGTCCCCAGCCCCGACCACCAGCACCGATCGCTTTTCCATCATCGTTCCTCCCGGCTCATGCGGATTCGAATTCGACGCGCAGCCGCAGGCCCCCGCGCGGTACCAGCGTGACGCGCGCCACCGGCATCGGCTCGGCGCCCCCCGCGGGCACGAAGCGCGCTTGTTGCAGCAGCGTGGCAAGCATCACTGTCGCCTCGACCATGGCGAAGGCCATGCCGATGCAGATGCGCGGCCCGGCGCCGAAGGGCAGGTACTGGTAGCGCGGCATCGCGGACTCGGCGGCGAGGGAGAACCGCTTCGGGTCGAATGCGTCGGGCTCCGGCCAGCGCCTGCGGTGCCGGTGGATGGCGTAGATCGGCATCACCACGCTCGTTCCCCGCGGCACCCGGATACCGCCGAGCGTCGTGTCCTCGGCGGCCTGGCGCGTCATCAGCGGCACCGGCGGGTAGAGGCGCATGCTTTCCTTCAGCACCTGCTGCACGCGCACCAGCCGCTCGACATGTGCGGCCGCCACCGGCGCGCCGCCGGTGACCGTGGCGATTTCCGCGGCCAGCGCAGCCGTCCATTCCGGCGAGCGCGACAGCAGGTACAGCGTCCAGGTCAGCGCCTTCGCGGTGGTTTCGTGTCCCGCAAGATAGAAGGTGAGCAGGTTGTCGACGAGTTGCTCGTCGTTCATGGCGCGTCCGCTGTCCGGATCGCGCGCCTGCATGAGCCGCTGCAGCAGGTCGTCCGGCGCCGCCCCGCTCTCGCGTCGCTCGCGGACCACCCCGGCGACCGCACCGCGCAGCGCGCGCACCGTGTCCAGCAGCGCCAGCCGTCCCGGCTGCGGCAGCCAGCGCGGCAGGTTCGCCAGCGCATACAGCTGCGGCCAGGCCCCGAGCCGCTGGAAGCGCCCGGTGGAGCGCTCCACCGCGGGTCCGACGGTGTCATCGGCCGAGGGCAGCAACGTCGCCGAGATCACCGCGAAGGTGCCACGCGTCATGTCCGCATCGACGCGCTGCACAGTGCCCGGGGGCGAGCGTCGCCAGCCGGCGACGACCGCCTGCGCGGCGCGCACGAACACCGGCACGAAGCCCATCACGTCCTGCTGCCGGAAGAGCGGCGCCGCCGCCTGCCGTTGCCACTTCCAGTCCGCGCCCTCGCTGGTGAGCACCCCGCGCCCGAGCAGCGGCGAGAGCAGGCGGATCTGCGATTGCTTGCGGAACTGCGCCTGCTGCTCCAGCAGCACCGCCTTGACGAGTGCGGGCGCGGTCACCCAGAGGAAGCGGCGCGCCCCCTGTGCCGCCGGGACCGCGTCCTCCTCGTAGGCGGCGTGCGGAATCACCGAAAGCGGGTTGCGCACGAAGCGCGCGATGAACGCGAGCCGCCCGAGCGGGCGGGTCGGCGGCTCGATCCGCACCGGAACAGGGCGCGCGCTCGGGCCGGTCATGGCGCATCCTACCGTGCCATTCCCCGGGCGCGCGCCATCGGCTATGCTTGCGCGCCTCCGCAACGTGCGGACCCCCACCCCGACAGGACCTGCCATGAAAAGAACCGCCCTCGCCCTCGCCCTGACGTTCGCCTTCGGCGCCGCCCAGGCCGCCGAGATGACCGAGCAGCAGAAAACCCTCTACGCGCTCGGTCAGGCGATCGCCCAGCAGGCCGGCGTGTTTCGCCTCACCGCGGCGGAACTCGAGCACGTGCAGAAAGGCTTTCGCGACGGCGTGACCGGCGCCAAGAGCGCCGTCGACATGAACGTCTACGGCCCGAAACTGCAGCCGCTGGCCGAAGCGCGGCAGGCCGCCGCGGCCGAGAAGGCCGGCGCCGCCGGTCGCGAGGCGCTCGCCAAGGCCGCGGCCGAGAAGGGTGCGGTCAAGTCGGCCTCGGGCTTCGTCTACCTCGCCACGCGCGAGGGCAAGGGCGCGAAACCCGCTGCCACGGACGTGGTCTCGGTGAACTATCGCGGCGTGCTCACCGACGGCAAGGAGTTCGACAGTTCCTACAAGCGCAAGGAACCGTTCGAGTTCCCGCTCGACCGCGTGATCCCCTGCTGGGGCGAAGGCGTGCAGATGATGAAGGTCGGCGGCAAGGCGAAGCTCACCTGCCCGCCGCAGACCGCCTACGGCGAACGCGGCGCGGGCGACGTCATCCCGCCGAACGCGACGCTGGTGTTCGAAGTGGAACTGCTGGCGATCAAGCCCAAGGAAGCGGCGGCCGCGCCGAAGGAACCGGCGAGCGCGCCGGCGAAGGACGCCGCGGTCGCCCTGCCGAAGGAAGCCGGGAAGGCACCGCCCGCCGCCAAGGCGAAGTGACCGCTGGCGCGGACGACACCGCCGCGCGCTGGCTGGCGGCGCTCGCCGACGCGCTCAACCGCGGCGATGCCGCCGCGGCCGCCGGCCTGTTCGAACCCGGCGGCTACTGGCGCGATTTCCTCGCTCTGACCTGGAACCTCACGACCTGCGAAGGCCGCGAGCAGATCCGCGCCATGCTGGCGGCAACGCTTGCGACCGCGCGCCCGGGCGCATGGGCCTTGCAGGGGCCCGCGAAGCAGGCCGATGGCACGATCGAGGCCTGGTTCGGGTTCGAGACCGCCGCCGGTCGCGGCACCGGCATCCTGCGCCTGCGCGACGGCCGCTGCTGGACCCTGCTCACCACGCTGCAGTCGCTCAAAGGGTTCGAGGAGCGCTGCGGCCGCAACGGCAACCGCGAGCCCGGCGTCGTGCACGGCGTCACGCGCGACCGGCAGAGCTGGCTCGAGCGCCGCGAGGCCGTGGCCGCCGAACTCGGTCGCACGCGCCAGCCCTTCTGCCTGATCGTCGGCGGCGGCCAGGGCGGCCTCGCGCTCGCCGCGCGCCTCGGAAGGCTCAACGTGCCCGCGCTGGTGATCGATGCCCACGCGCGCGCCGGCGATGCCTGGCGCAAGCGCTACCGTTCGCTCGCGCTGCACGACCCGGTCTGGTACGACCACCTGCCCTACCTGCCTTTCCCGGACCATTGGCCGGTGTTCTCGCCGAAAGACAAGATCGGCGACTGGCTCGAGATGTACGCGCGCGTCATGGAGATCAATCTCTGGTCTTCCACTACCTGCCTCGGCGCGCGCCGCGACGAGGCGAACGACCGCTGGGACGTCGAGGTGGAACGCGACGGCGAGCGCATCATGCTCAGGCCGCGCCACCTGGTGCTCGCCACCGGGCTGTCGGGCCTGCCGAACATGCCGGCGCTGCCGGGCGCGGAAGGCTTCGAAGGCACGCTCTGCCATTCAGGCGATCACGCCGGTGGCGAGGCCTACCGCGGCAAGAAGTGCGTGGTGCTCGGCGCGAACAACTCCGCGCACGACATCTGCGCCGACCTCTGGGAGCACGGCGCCGAGCCGGTGATGCTGCAGCGCTCGCCCACCGTGGTGGTGCGCTCGGAGATGCTGATGGAATTCGCCTGGGGACGGCTGTATTCGGAAGAAGCGGTGCGCGCCGGCATCACCACCGAGCGCGCCGACCTGCTCAACGCCTCGGTCCCCTTGCGCGTGATGCCGCAGTTGCAGCAGCCGATCTACGAGGAAATCCGGCGCCGCGACGCCGCGCTCTATGAAGGCCTCGATCGCGCCGGCTTCCTCTACCACTTCGGCGAGGACGGCTCGGGCATCCATTCAACCTACATGCGCCGCGGCGCGGGATACTACATCGACGTCGGCGCCACGCCGATGGTCATCGACGGGCGCATCGGCCTGCGCCGCGCCGGCATCGCGCGGCTCGAGCGGCGCGCCGTGCACCTCGATGACGGCTCGGTGCTGCCCGCCGACCTCGTGGTCTGCGCCACCGGCTACGGCCCGATGAACCAGTGGGTGGAGAAGCTCGTCTCCCCCGAGGTCGCGGAAAAGGTAGGCCGCTGCTGGGGGGTCGGATCGGACACCAAGGGCGACCCCGGCCCCTGGGAAGGCGAGCCGCGCAACATGTGGAAGCCCACCCGGCAACCCGGCCTGTGGTTCCAGGCCGGGAACCTGATGCAGGCGCGGCACTACTCGATCTACCTCGCGCTGCAGCTGAAGGCGCGCATGGAAGGCCTCGCGACGCCGGTGTACGGGCTTGCGCCCGCACACCACCGTCACTGACCCCCGGCGCGTCTCAGCCGACGTTGACGCGGATGCGCTTGGGCTGGGCGTGCTCGGCCTTCGGGATGCGCAGCTTCAGCACGCCGTCGCGAAAATCGGCCTCGACCCGGCTTGCATCGAGCTCCTTCGACAGCGTGAACAGGCGCCGGTAGCGCGGCACGCCAAGCTCGGCGTGCGTCGCCTCCATGCCCTCGGGCAGCTTGAGCGCGACCGCGCCCTCGAT
This sequence comes from Burkholderiales bacterium, assembly GCA_036526195.1. GTDB lineage: Bacteria > Pseudomonadota > Gammaproteobacteria > Burkholderiales > SG8-39 > DATCYZ01. Next base: position 21,307 of record DATCYZ010000026.1, on the reverse strand, counting down.
GGTGAGCGTCTCGGCCTCCACCTGGATGTCGAGCGACTCGCGCGCCACGCCCGGCAGGTCGGCGAGCAGCGTGATGCCGGATGCGTCCTCGATCACGTCCACCGGCGGCAGCAGCGCGGGTTCGCGGCGCGCAACCTCGTTGTTGCGCGCGATGGCGTTCTGTTCGTTCATGTTCATGGCTCAGGCTCCTTTCACTGGATGGTGATGCGACGGGGCTGGGCGGCTTCCTTGCGCCCGATGCTGATCTGCAGCACGCCGTCGCGATAGGTCGCGTTCACTGCGTCGGGATCCACGTCCTCGGGCAGCGTGACCACGCGGCGGAAATCCCCGGCGAAGCGTTCGTCGATATGCACGCTGGCCTTCTCCGGCAGCGCATCACGAACGCGCTTGCCGGCCACCACCAGCACGCCCTTCTCGATCTGCACGTCGAGGCTGCCCGCGTCGATGCCGGGGGCAAAGGCGAAGATCTCCACCGAGCGCGGCGTGCGACCGACGTTCATGGCCGGAAAGGTCCCGGATGTCAGCCCGCGGATGCTCGGAAAGACATCGAAGGACTGCTGCAGTTCGCGCTGCGCGCGGTCCAGTTCCGCGAACAGGTCGCGGGGGAAGAAGCTGCGGTACACCATGGTTGACCCTCCATTCGAAAGACGCCCCCAGCGGGGCCTTCGCCTCAAGATAGGGGCGCCGCGCGCCGCTTCAAGGCCTTGAAATCCACGCCGGCGGCACAAGCTGTCCTGGATCGACCCGTGCGGACCCCGCGCCGCCGACAGGTGGAAACGGCATGGAATTCAAGGATTACTACGCGACCCTCGGCGTGGCGCGCGACGCCAGCGCGGCGGACATCAAGAAGGCCTTTCGCCGGCTCGCGCGCAAATACCACCCGGACGTCTCGAAGGAGGCGGACGCCCAGGCGCGCATGCAGGAGGTCAACGAGGCCAACGCCGTGCTTTCCGATCCCGAGAAGCGTGCCGCCTACGACCAGCTGGGCCGCGAGTACCGCGCCGGCCAGGCGTTTCGCCCGCCGCCGGACTGGGACGCAGGCTTCGAGTTCTCCGGCGACGGCACCGGGCCGCAGGATGCGGCCGGGTTCTCCGATTTCTTTGCCGAGTTGTTCGGCCGCATGGGGCGCGGGCCCGGCGGGCCGCACGCGCAGCGCCACGGCGCGCGCTTCGCGGCACGCGGCGAGGACCATCACGCCAAGGTGCTGCTCGACCTCGAGGACAGCTTCTCCGGTGCCACGCGCCAGGTGAACCTGCGCGCGCCGAGCCTCGGCGCCGATGGCCGTGTGACGCTCGCCTCGCGCACGCTGAACGTGAGGATTCCGCGCGGCGTGCTCGACGGGCAGCACATCCGCCTGGCCGGACAGGGCGGCCCGGGCGCGGGGGGCGCGCCGGCCGGCGACTTGCTGCTCGAAGTGCATTTCCGGCCGCATCCGCGTTACCGCGTGGACGGGCGCAACCTGCACCTCACGCTGCCGGTGACGCCCTGGGAGGCCGCGCTCGGCGCGAGCCTTCCGGTCCGCCTGCCCGACGGCGAGATCCAGGTGCGCATTCCCGAAGGCTCCCAGGCAGGTCGGCAACTGCGCGTGCGCGGCAAGGGGATCCCGGGGGCGCAGCCCGGGGACGTCCTGCTCGAACTGCAGGTGGTGCTCCCGGCCGCGGACCGCCCGCGGGCCCGCGAACTCTACGAAACCATGGCGCGCGAACTGGCGTTCGATCCGCGCGCGCCGTCGAGGACCTGAGCCATGCGCGACGACGAGGTTCTGGCAGGCAGCCTGATCGAGGACAGCTGGCTCACGCTCGAGCAGGTGGCCGCCGCCTGCGCCGTCGAGGCGGCGTGGCTGCAGGCCCATCTGGACGAAGGCCTGATCCCGCACGCCGTATGCACCGCCGGCATCTGGCGCTTCTCACGGGCCGGACTGGCGCGCGCGCGCCGCATGCGCCGCCTCGAGCAGGACTTCGATGCAGCGCCTGAACTGGCGGCGCTGGCCGCCGATATGCTGGAAGAAATCGACGCCTTGCGCGCGCGACTGCGGCGCGCGGGACTCGAGTAGCGGATTGATGCCGCGCGCCCGACGTGCCGGGCGTTCAGTCGTAGCTGCGCCCGTAGCCGACGCCCACGCCGCTGCCCTGCGGACTCGCCTCGGCGCGCAGGCTGAGCGTCTGCGTCAGCAGGAACTTCAGCCGCACCAGCGTGGCCGCCACGGTGAGCCCCTGCTCGAACTCGAAGTACACGCGGTCCGACAGCCGCTTGCCGAGCGCGACCACCTGCCCCCCCACCTGGCTGCGGATGCCGACTTCGTCGAGGCCGAGGTCGCGGGCGATGCGCACGTTGAGCGGCGCGCCGCCCTCCGGCCCCGCGAGCGCGCCGGCCGCGGCCTGCAGCATCGCGAGATCGGCGCCCTGGGCGTTCGCGGCACCGTGACCGAGCAGCAGCCAGGAAAGCTTCTCATGGTCGGGCACCGACGGGTTGGAGGTCAGCCGCACCGTCGGCGAACGCACCGCGCCGGTCACCTGCACGCCCGCCTCGACCGGCTGGTTCTTGCGCAGCGCGAGCACGTCGAGCGTTGGATTGTCGATCGGCCCGTCGAAGCCGAGGCGGCCGCGCTCGATCACCAGCGCCTGCCCGAAGGCGCGGTAGGTCCCGTCGCGGGTCTCGATGGCGCCCTTGGCGAGGATGCGACCGGCCGCGTCGTTGCGCACCTGCACGCGCCCCCGAAGGGTTGCATCCAGCCCGAGCACATGCAGCCTGAAGCGTTCGCCGACGTCGAGCGTCATGTCGAGGTCGAGCGGCAGCGCCCGCGCATCGCCCGTCGCCGCCGCGCGCCCGCGCCCGACGATCTCCACGTCATCGCCCAGACGTTCCGCCCCGGCCCGGCGATATTCGATCAGCCCCTGGTCGGCGCGCAGTTCACCGCGCAACGCAATGCGCGCCTTCTGCAGCCCGACCGAGCCCGAGCCGCTCACCACGAGTTGCCGGTCCGGACGGTTGAACACGCGCAAGCCCTCGGCGCGCCAGTCGAGCCGCCCTTCGCCGCCGTCGCGCGCCACGGTGCCATTGGCCCGCAATACGCCTTCCGGCCCGCGAATCGACATCGACGCCACCGTCATCGACTGCCCGTCCAGTTTCAGCTGCGCCTGCCCGTCATGGAGCGAAAGCGCATGGCGCGGCAGGTCGATCCGCACGCCGGACAGGCGGCCGGTGCCGGTCAGTTCGGGCGCGGCGAGGGTGCCGCCGAGCTCGAGCGTCGCCTCGGCGCGGCCGTCGATCGCAAGACCGCCGCCGATGAAGGCATGCACCGGCGAGAGCGTGGGCACCCGCGCCTCGATCGTGCCGCGCAGTCGCGACTGCATGGAAGGAATGCCCGGTGTCGGCCCCGGCGCGAGGTTCGCCCTCAGGTGCGCGCTGCCGAGCCGGGTTGCCTGCAGGCGGGCCTCCAGGTCGAGCGCATCCTCGGCGAAGCGCGCTTCGAGCGACAGTTCGGCAAGCCCCGCGGCGAAGCGCGGTTCGGTGGCCAGTTGCAGGTCGCCCGACTCGCGCGCCACACGCAGCGTGCCGTTCAGCCGCGGCGTCGCACGAATCGACCAGCCGCCCTTCAGGCGCAAGTCGGTGCCGCGGTCGACGCGCAGGCCGGCAAGTGCGATCAGGGGCGCCGCCGGCATGGCGCGCATGCGCCCGGTGCTGGCCAGCTGGCCCTGCTCCCAGCGCAGCGATTCGAGCGCAAACTCGCCGTCCAGCACGCGCACCTGCGCGGCGCCGACCAGCACCCGGCCGCGCGCGATCTCCAGCGACGCGGCCGATTGCAGCCGCGCCGGCGTGGCGCCCTCGTTGACGAACTCCCGCACCACGCCACGCCAGACCCCTGCGGCGCTCAAGCCGCCCGCGAGCGCCAGTCGCGCATCCATTGCGGCATTGCGCGCGCGCAGCGTAAGTTCGTGCGCAGTCAGGCGTCCGGCGCCCTCGAGCCGCACGCTGTCGAACATTCCCTGCGGGGCGCGCACCCCGGCAAGGTCGAGTTCGAGCGAAAGCAGGCGGTCTGCATCGTCCGAAACAGAGGCCTTGAGGGCGAGGCGCTCGGTGCCAATGTGCTTCTGCAGTGCCAGCGATTCCCCGAGCAGCGCGACCCGGCCGCCCGGGCGCTGCGGCGAACCACTCACGCTGCCCTCGCCCCTGAGCCGGCCGGCGAGCCGTGCATCGAGCTGGGCGAGATTGCCCGCGTCCAGCGAGAACGCGATCGCATCACCCGCGCGACCGAAGTCGCCCGTCGCGCGCAGGCGGTTCGCGCCGACGCGAAGATCCGCCACCAGCGCGCGGATCGACCCGGCCGTGGCCTCGAAGCGCGCCTGCGCCTGCAGCGCCGCCTTGCCGAACCGGCTGTTCGCAAGCGCCACCGACACCTCGACCTGCGGCGCAGGCTTCAACTGTCCGCTCGCCGTGACGCTGCCATTCAGCGCCGCGCGCGGCCACTCGCCGAAGCTCGCCGGATCGAAGCCGCGGGCCTTCAGGTCGGCCTTGAAGCGTTGCGTGCCCGACAAGGCGACCTCGCCGGTGCCGTTGAGCACGCCGCCGCGGACCGTCGCCGCCATCTGCTCGATGTGCAGCGTATCGTTCTCGTGCCGCGCGCGCGCCTGCAGCGTCATGCCTGCGTCGCGGACCTGGAGTGTCACGCGTTGCGCGCGCTCGTCTGCTTCGAGGGCCAGCGTGCCGCTGAGCCGCGTTCGATGCAGCGAGGCATGCACCGCCTTGAGGTCGACGCCCTCGAGCGCAACGTTCAACCGACTGCGCAGGCCGTCGATCACGCCCTCGCCGCGCAGCTGCCCCGCGCCGGCAAGATCCGCGCGCAGATCGTGCAAGCGGACCACCGTACCGTCGATGCGGAAGGCCGTCTGCACGGCGACAAGCGGCACCCGGTTCGCGGACAGCGCGCCCGCCCTGGCGTTCGTGACCTCTGCGTTGCCGGTCAACACGTCTGCCGCGCCGCCCTGCGCCCGCAGCCGCAGCTGCAGGTCGGTGCCCGGCGTGCCGGGCGTGAACGCCGCCGCATCGACGCCGTCTGCCTCCAGCAGCGCGGACGCCAGCCAGTCGGCCTCGAACGGCGCGAGAACCGCCGAGCCGGTGGCTGCCTGCTTCGCCAGCGCGCCCTCCAGGGCGAGCCCGACCTTCGACAGCGTGCCGTCCACGCGGGCCGAGACCTGCAGCGGACCCGCGCCACTCTCGAGCGCCGCGTGCAAGGCGCCTTCCAGCGCGAATGGCGCCTGCGCGCCGACGGACAGCGTGCCTTCCAGGCGCGCCCCAGCCACCTCGAGGTGCTCCAGTCGCAGGCGATGCCGTGGCCCGCCTGCGGCGAGCGCGCCGGCCAGTCCGGACAGTCGCGTCTGTGTATCACCCTGCGCGATCTCGATGCGCTCAACGGCAAGGCGCCCGATCTCGAACCTGAACGGGACCGCGAGCGAGGCCGGTTGCTTCGGCGGCGTGCCATCCGAAGGCGGCAGCGCGACGCGCAACGCAGCCACCGCAAGCGAGCGCAGCCGCAGCGTGCCCGTCGCAAGCCCCGCCCAGTCGACCGCGATCGAAACGCGTTCCGCATGCACGGCAAGCGGCCCGTCGGTGAAGTCGATGCGCGCAGCGGACGCCGGCCCGAGCAGCGACCCGGCAGGCGCCGCGATGCGCAGCCGTCCGTCGCTTGCCGCCTCGACGCGCGCCAGCGTCCACTGCAGCGCGCGTTCCGAAAGCGCGAACCAGCTCAGGCCGGCGACCGCGATCAGCACGAGCAGGAGCGCTGCGGCGCGCGCGATCCTCGCGATGGACCAGCGCCGGGCCATCAGAAGGTCAACCCGATCGAGAAGTGCAGGCGCAGGGTGCTTCGGGCCTCGCCGTACGCGAGATCAAGCCGAAACGGTCCGAGCGGCGTGCGCGCGCGAATCCCGGCGCCGATGCCCCAGGCGGGGCGCAGGTCGCCAACCCGGTCCGCCGCGTTGCCGGCGTCGATGAACACCGCAGCGCCGAGGTGCTCGTTGAACCATTGCGTGACCTCGGCGCTCGCCAGCGCGTAATAGCGCCCGCCCAGCACGGCGGCATCACGTCGAACGCCGAGCGATTCAGGGTCGTAGCCGCGCACGCTGGTGCCGCCCCCGGTGCGGAACAGGAAGTACTGCGGAATGCCCGCGGCGCCCGGCGCGAGCACCGCGCCCGCTTCTGCGCGCAGGAGCAGGTCGCGGTCCTTGCCGAAGGGCAGAAACCAGGCGAGCCGGCCCAGCCCGCGGCCGAAGCCGCGACTCGACACGCCGGGCGGCGCAAGCCCGGCCTCGAGCTGCGCGATCAGTCCGCGCCGCGGCGAGAGCAGGTCGTCGGTGCTGCGCCAGGTATGGCCGACATGACCGTACAGGGCATGCACCGATTCCGACAGGGCGGCACCGGCGCGCTGGTCGGATTGCACGAAGGTCAGGCCGAAATTGGGCTGGCTGCGCTCCTCGATGGCCGTGCGGCGCCAGCCGATCGACCATTCCTCGGTGCGCAGGTTCTCGAACTCGGCGTTCTTCAGGCGCGTGCCGAGCTGGTCGGCCCAGCCGCCGGGCTGTTCCGGAAGGTCGACGATCGCCTCGCCGAGCTGCGTGAACTGCTGCAGGTCGAGGCGCGTTCGCAGGCGCAACGCCTGCCCGAGGAAATTCTGGTTGCGATAACCGAAGCTCGCGCCCACGCCGGTATCGGTGCTGTACTTCAGCCCGAGGTCGAAGCCCTTGGTGAGCGCTTCCGCCACCGACACGATGACGGGAATCGTTTCGCCCTCGATCTTCGCCGGATCGGCGCTGACGTAGGCGTTGGCGAAATACGGCAGCAGCGCGAGGCGGCGCTGGAAGCGCTCGAGCCGCTCGCGATCGAACGCGCTGTCCTCAGGGAAGGTCCAGAGGTTGCGCACCCGGGCTTCGTCGAACTTCGCCAGGCCGAAGACCTGCAGTGCGCCGAAGCGGATCACCGGGCCGCTGTCGATCGTCACCGAGAGCGTCGCGCGCAGCGTCGCCGGGTCGATGCGCGCGTCGCTTGCGGTGATGCGCGCCCCGGCATAGCGTCGCTGCGAGACCTGGTCCACGATGCGCGCCTTGGCGCGCGACCACGCGGCCTGCGTGAACACCGCGCCCTGCGGCAGGGCCCAGGCCGCGCGCGCCCGGGCCATCGCGTCGCGATCGGCGGCATCGCCCTGCGCGATGGCGCCGGTGAACGTGAGGGTGACGCTGTCGATGCGCGCCGGGTCGCCGGGTTTCACCGCCAGGCGCACCCTGTGCATGCCGTCCTGCTTCACCAGGCGTTGCGTAATCTCCGGGCGGACATGGCCCTGCGCCGCGAGCAGTTCCCGGATCTCCGCCTGCGCCTCCAGCGTCAGGCGTCCGAGCAGTTCCTCGGTCATCGTTTCGTAGCCCTGCCAGCGGATCAGGTCGAGTTCGCCGCGGATCAGGGCGTCGAACGGCGCCGGCGCGTCGACCTGCACCCCGAAGCGGATGAAGGCGCGCGCCTCGTCCGCCTGCGCCTTCAGGGGAGGTGCGAAGCCCGCGCCGGCGAGCGCCGCGATGGCAATCGCCGCGCGAAAGAAAGTGCGCAGTCTGGGCATGGTGGAAGACGCGCGCCGGCGGGAGAATCCGCACGCCCCGGCGCAAGCGTGAGCCACTATTTTATCAGCGCCCCCGGTGCGCACGTAATCGTTCGTTTCTCCGTCACCCCCCTGTTCCGGCGCGCACACCGCTGGTAGCCTTCGCGGATGAAAACCTCCAGACCCGACATCGCCATCGTCCTGGGCGACCCCAACGGCGTGGGGCCCGAACTCGCCGTGCGGCTGCTCGCGCGCCCGGAGAACCAGGCCCGGGCGAACCTGCTCATCCTCGCCGACCCGCAGGTGCTCGAGGCGGGCGAACGCACCACGGGACTGCGCATTGCGCCGACCCGCTGCGAGAGCGCGCAGGCCGCGGACTTCTCGCAAGGCAAGCCGGTGCTGGTGCCGCTCGACCTGCTGCGCGGCGGGAAGATCACCCCGGGCAAGGCGACCGAGGCCGCCGGCCGCACCGCGCTGCGCGCGCTCGACGCGGCCGCCGATGCCGCAATGGCCGGCCATGCCGATGCCATCGTCTTCGCGCCGCTCAACAAGCAGGCGCTGCGCATGGCGGGGCTCGCGCACGAGGACGAACTGCGCCACCTGCAGGAACGCTTCGGCGTCACCGCCTTCGTCAGCGAGTTCAACATTACGCAAGGGCTGTGGACCTCGCGGGTCACCTCGCACATCCCGCTGCGCGAGGTCTCCGACGCGCTCACGGTGGAGGGCGTCTGCGAGGCCATCGCAATCCTCGATCGCAGCCTCAAGGACGCAGGCGTGGCCGCCCCGCGCATCGGCGTGGCCGCGCTCAACCCGCACGCAGGCGACGGCGGCAACTGCGGCGACGAGGAGATCCGCATCATCGCGCCGGCGGTGGAGAAGATGCGCGCCGCGGGCGTCAACGCCACCGGCCCGCTGCCCTCGGACACGGTCTTCGTCGCGGCGCGCAAGGGCACCTTCGACGCCGTCGTCTCGATGTACCACGACCAGGGCCAGATCGCGATGAAGCTGATGGGTTTCGAGGGCGGCGTCACCCTGCACGGCGGCTTGCCGGTGGCGGTGGCCACCTGCGCGAGCGGCACCGCCTTCGACATCGCGGGACAGGGCATCGCCAGCGTCGATGGCCTGCAGAACGCGTTCGACATCGCGGTGCGCATGGGCGCAACGCGTCGCGCGGCGCGCGCCGCGCACTGAGTCTCGCCCGTCCCGCCGCATACGGGGTATCTTCTGCCTTCATCGCACGGGGAGGCACGACATGGGCATCCAGGACATCAAGGCGCTGACCTTCGACACCGGCGGCACCATCCTCGACTGGCACACGGGATTCGCCACCGCGCTCGGGGCGCTGGGCAAGCGCCACAAGGTCGAAAAAGACTGGCACGAACTCGCCAACGAGATGCGTCGCCGTGCGCTGAAGCGCATGGTGAACCTCGGCGAGCACGAACCGCCCGCGTACAATTTCGACGGCGCGCACCGCACGACGCTGGACGAGATCCTGAACGAGAACGGCCTGTCGAAGGCGAGCGAGGCCGAGCGCCGGGCCATCTGGTGGGACACGGTGCACAACCTGACCTGCTGGCCGGATTTCCCGGCGACCCTGCCGAAGCTGCGCGCGCGCCACCTCTGCGCCTCGTTCACGATCCTGAGTTTTCGCATCATCATCGACACCGCGCGCAAGAATGGCCTGCACTGGGACGCGGTGATCTCCTGCGAGGCGATCGGCAAGTACAAGATCCTGCCCGAGGCCTACCGCACGGCGGCTAAGTTCCTGCAACTCGACCCGGGCGAATGCCTGATGGTGGCCTGCCACAACTTCGACCTCGACGCTGCCAAGGCCGTCGGCTTCAAGACCGCCTTCGTGCGCCGGCCGGACGAATGGGGCCCGGCGGGGCCGCCCGATCCGACCCCGAGCGCGCACCACGACATCGTGGTGGATTCGTTTCCGGAACTCGACGCGGTGCTGGGGCGCGGCTAGGGCGGCGGCTCAGGCCGAGTAATCCAGCACCGCGAAGAAATGAAAACCGGTGCCCGCCGCGACGAAAACATGCCACACGGCATGCGCGTAACGCAGCCTTGAATCCAGCACGAAGAACACCACCCCGATGCTGTAGGAGAGCCCGCCGGCCACGAGCAGGGCGAGGCCCGCGGGCTGCACGCGCTCGACCAGCGGCACGATCGCAATCACCACCAGCCAGCCCATCAACAGGTACAGCGTCGTCGAGAGCCAGGGACGCGAGAGCCGGTCCACCGCCTTCAGCGTGACGCCGAGCGCAGCGAGCGACCACACCAGAGCGAACAGCGTCCACCCCCAGGCGCCACCGAGCACGCCGAGCGTGAACGGGGTGTAGCTGCCCGCGATGAAGACGTAGATGGCGCCGTGATCGAGCTTGAGGAACACGCGCTTGGCGCGGCCCCTGGGCAAGGCGTGGTACAGCGTCGAGCTCAGGTACAGCACGACCATCGTCGCCGCGAACACGCTGACCCCGACCAGGCTCGCGGTCTTCAGCGTTTGCGCGGCGCTGATCAGGAACGGCAGCGCCACGAGGGCGACCAGCAGCGTCACGCCGTGGCTCACGCTGTTGGCGATTTCCTCGCCGAGGCTCTGGGGACGGTCTGCCATGGAGGCATTGTTTCACGCCCCGGACTACGCGCCGGGCCGTCTGCGCAGTTTGCTTGATCTATCTCAGGCGGCGTCGCGCAATCCCTCCAGGATCGCCAGTGCCCGCGTCATCGAGAAATCCCGCGTCTTCGCGTCGAAGGCCTTTTCGGCCTCGCGCATCATGTAGCCGTGCAGGATGCCGGGGAAGATGTGCAGTTCGAGGGACTTCTTGCGCGCTGCCAGCGCGCGGCAGGCTTCGAGCAGTTCCGCGGGCGCCGCATGGTCCTGGTCGCCCCAGAGCAGGCACACCGGTTTGGTCGTGCCTTCCAGCTCGGCCATGTAATCTTTCATCTGCGTCGAGTGGCAGCCGACGCCGGCGTCATAGCCGAGGCGCGCCGGTCCGAGGATCGCGTACGGGCCGCCGTAACAGAAGCCCATCGTCATCGCGCGGCCGTTCGACTGCGGCAGGCGCTTCACTTCCGCGAGCGTATCGGCCATGTCCGACTCGCCAGCCTTGATTTTCTCCAGTCGTGGCTGGCCGCGCGGGGCGACGCGCGGGTCGTCGCGCTCGAGCGGTCCGGGCACCGAGCGCCAGAACAGGTCCGGCGCGGCGGCGATGAAGCCCTTTTCCGCGAATTCGTCGGCGATCGCGCGGATGTCGCGGTCCACGCCGTGGATGGCGGACGCGAGCACGACGGCGGGGGCTTTCGCCTTGCCGTCCGGAATGACGAGGTAGCAGTCGAACGCGCCGCCGGAACTCGAGTGAATCGTGATGTCGCGTCCCGCCATGAATGCCATTCTCCCTGCAATGCCGTCGTCACGCGGCGTGAGTGGATGCAACGGACAGTCCGCAGCATAGTCGAGTCCGCGTCGCCATGGTGCTTCGGCAGGCACGCCGGATTGGTCGTCCCACGCCCCAGGGTGTATACCTCACAGGGTTGACTGCGTTGCGCACCCGCGCGGTGCATGGGTCACCCGGGAAAGGAAGAGACCATGGCAAACGCTGACGCCAGCGGTGCGACGTCGCAGGGCGCGCCGGACCAGGGCACCTACGAGATCCGCTTCGAGCCCCATCCGCGACGCGTGCGGGTGGAATTCAACGGCACCTGGGTCGCCGATTCGACCCGCGTGGTCGTGGTGCATGAGACGCGTTGCCCGCCGATGTACTACTTCCCGAAAGAGGACGTGCAGCTCGACTATTTCGAGAAGACCGCGCACGCGACCCACTGCCCGTTCAAGGGCAACGCCAGCTACTGGTCGCTCAAGGTCGGCGAGGAATCGGCCGAGAACGCCGTCTGGTCCTACGAGGAGCCCTACGAAGATGCCGTGCCGGTCGCGGGCTACATGTCGTTCTATGCCAGCCGGGTGAGCGCCATCTACGACGGCGACGACGAGATCCCGCATCTCGCGCACGGTACGCGCAGCGCGCATGCAAACACCATCGCAGGCTGGCTGATCAGCGAAGCCTGGCAGGCGGCGTCGCCGGAAGACCTGATCGACCGGTTCTGCCGCTGCCTGCGTGAAACCGGTGTGCCGCTCGCGCGCATGACGGCGATCATTCCGGCGCTGCATCCCCAGGTGTTTGCGTCGGTCCTCGTCTGGCGCGAAGACGGCGGAGTGAAGGCCATCCAGGAGCCATACGACATCCTGCAGCAGCCCAAATTCAAGGACAGCCCGTTCGCGCTCATCCTGCGCGGCGCGGGTGGCGTGCGCCGCCGCCTCGAGCGGGAAGACGTCAACCTGGACTTCCCGGTGGTGCAGGATCTGAAGGCCGAAGGGGCCACCGACTATGTCGCGATGCCGTTCCGCTTCTCCGACGGGCAGCTGAACGTCATGTCGATGACCTCGTTTGCCGCGGGCGGATTCTCGACCGCCGACCTGGGACAGATCCACGAGGCACTGCCGGTGCTTGGCCGTCTGTTCGAGGTCCACGCCCAGCGGCGCACCGCCGTCACGCTGCTGCAGACCTATCTCGGTCGTCATACCGGAGAGCGGGTGCTTCAGGGGCAAGTCCGCCACGGGGACGGCGAGCACATCCACAGTGTGGTGTGGTTTTCGGACCTGCGCGAATCGACCTCGCTGTCGAAGTCCATGCCGCAGGATGCGTACCTGCTCTACGTCAACCGCTACTTCCATTGCATGGCGGGGGCCGTCATGGAGAAAGGTGGCGAAGTGCTGCGCTTCATAGGCGATGCGGTGCTGGCGATCTTCCCGATCGCAAGCCCTGGCTCGAAAAGCTGGGGGACGGCGACGGGCGCCGCAGAGGCCTGCCGGCGTGCCATTGCCGCGGCAACGCTCGCCAGCGAGCGCGTCGAGGTCTCCAACGAGGCGTCTCCCGACACGCCGCCGATTCGTTACGGCATCGGGCTGCACCTCGGCAACGTGACCTACGGCAACATCGGTCTTCCCGAGCGGCTCGAGTTCACGGTGATCGGTGCGGCCGCGAACGAGGCCGCGCGCGTCGAAAGCATGACCAAGACCCTCAAACGACAAGTGCTCACCTCGAGTTCGTTTGCCGACGTCTTTCCCGGCAAGTTGCTGCCGCTTGGCAAATATGCCCTGAAGGATGTCGAGGGTGAGCAGGAGCTCTATACGCTGCCTTGAGACTGGCGGGCGAGGATCACGCACACGGCGCGGGCGGCCCCCGCCACGGCAATTCGACGGCTGTAACACAACACTATTGGGGGGTAACATGCGCCGACGATACGGCTCGGAAAGGGGTGAGAACGGGTGAGCGGGTCAGAGCTGAAACAGCGTTTGGCGGCCATTCTCGCGGCAGACGTCTCCGGCTATTCGCGCCTGATGGCGGCCGACGAGCGCGCGACGGTGGCGGCGCTGGACGCGGCGCGCGCGGTATTCCGTCGCCATATCGAGGCGAACCAGGGTCGCGTCATCGACATGGCGGGCGATTCTGTTCTGGCCGTATTCGAGACCGCCACCGGCGCGGTTTCAACGGCACTCGTCGTACAACAGGCGTTCGATGCCTCCGCCGGCAACGTGCCCGAAGACCGGCGCATGCGCTTCCGCATCGGCGTGCACCTGGGCGACGTCATCGAAAAAGGTGACGGCAGCATCTACGGCGACGGGGTCAACATCGCCGCCCGCCTCGAAGGATTGGCGTCACCCGGCGGCATCACGGTGTCGGACGCAGTGCAGGGGGCGGTCCGGGGCAAGGTCACTGCAAGCTTCGTCGACCAGGGAGAACAAACGGTCAAGAACATCCCGCATCCGGTGCGCGCGTACCGTGTGCAGGCGAACGACACCCCGCTGGCGCGAGCCCGGGAAGCATCGACTGCGGATTCACCTTCATCGACTGACCCATTCTCCGAGAAACCGTCCATCATCGTGTTGCCGTTCGTCAACATGAGCGGCGATGCGGAGCAGGAATTCTTCGCCGACGGCCTGACCGAAGACATCCTGACCGATCTTTCGCGCTTCCGGGAACTGTTCATCATTTCGCGCAACACCTCGTTCAAGTACAAGGGCCAGGCGGTTGACGTGAAAAAGGTTGCGCGCGAACTTGGTGTTCGCTACGTCGTCGAGGGAAGCGTGCGCAAGGCCGGAAATCGGGTGCGGATCACCGTGCAGCTGATCGAAGGCGAGTTCGATCGTCACGTCTGGGCGGAGCGCTATGACCGGGACCTGGAGGACATTTTCGCGATCCAGGATGAGGTCACCTCCGCCATCGTTTCGACGCTGCCCGGGCGTCTCGAGGCCGACGCACAGGGCCGCGCCGAGCGCAAGACGCCCGCGAACATGGCCGCCTACGAATGCGCGCTGGCGGCGAAGGTCCTGCACCACCGGTCGAACCGCGCGGACAATCTCCGTGCCGTCGAACTGATCCAGCGCGCCATCGAGCTCGATCCGAAGTACGGGCATGCCCACGCCTGGCACGCCTGCATCCTGGGCCAGCAATGGGGGTACGGATGGTGCGATGACCGTGACGCAACGCGCGTCGAGATCGAGCAAAAGCTCGACGTTGCGCTCGGGTTGGACCAGAACGACAGCGACGTGCACCGCATCCTCGCTGCAGTGGGAGTGCTCCGCAACGACCTCGACAAGGCCCTCTTCCACCAGCAGCGCGCGCTGACGCTTAACCCGAACGACGATCTGATCGTGGTGCAGCAGGGCGAGGTGCTCACCTGGCTTGGCCAGGCCGAAGAGGGAATCGAGTGGATTCGCAAGGCGATGCGCCTGAATCCCTATCACCCGGAACGTTTCTGGTTCCATCTCGCGCGCGCGCAATTCGTCGTGAAGGACTACGCGGGCGCGATCCAGTCTGTTCGACACATTACTGCGCTGGACGCCATGCATCACATCCTGATGGCCGCCTGCGAAGCGCAGATCGGAAATGCTGCGGATGCCGCAACGCAGACCGCCGAAGTGCTGAAGCGCATCCCCGCCTTCACGATCCGGGAGCACTGCCTGCCGATGCTCCACTACCGCCGCGAGTCCGACCTCGCGCACCACATCGAGTCAATGCGCAAGGCCGGCCTGCCGGACTGAACGGCGCGCGCCTAAGCGCCGTTCCCGGACCCGACCTGGATGCCCCAGTGGCCGTCCTGGCAGGTGACGATGTACAGGGAAAAGTAGCGCCCGATCACCGAACCGTCCTCGCGGTAGCGGGTGAAGTCGACCGCAACATGCGCCTTGCCCTCGGTGGCGAACACCACTTCGGTTCTGTCCCACTTCGTGTGGTGCCAGCCGTCGGCCTCGGTGGCACGGAAAAAGTGCCCGAAATCATAGTCTTCCGGATTTTCGAAGCGCGACAAGTTGCCGCGCGCGCCGATGCGCAGGTGCGGGAAGTTGAAGGCGTCGCGGATGGCGGTCGTGTCGCGCGCATTCAAGGCAGCGAGGTAGCGATCGACCGCGCGAAGTGCGGCACTGGCGGCGGGTGACTCGGACATGGTTCTGGCCTTGCGCAATGAAGATGGCGGGACATCGGCACCCGACCACACCGGGCGCGATCATGATCGCAACCTTGTGACAATGCCACAGAACACGCAGGTCGCCACGGCACTAGCTGGATCGGCGTGCGCTGCCTGGTGCATCGACCTGCTGGGTCGTTGGCGGCCCCGGTCGCGCCGTGCGAAGATCCCGCTGCACAAGCGCCACGACCGCCCCCAGCGCGAGCAGCCCCGCGGATACGGCAAGTCCGCCTTGCAGCGAACCCGAGCGATCGGCGAGCCAGCCGATCGCCACCGGCCCGGCGATCTGGCCCGCGGCGAACGCCACGGTGAAGACGGCGATCGCCGACCCCCAGGCAGGACTCGGCAGCGCCCGCTTGATGAAGCTGCCGATCGAGGAAGGCGCGCTGAACATGGCGACGCCGAACAGAGCCGCCGAAAGCAGCATCGCCGCCGCGTGCGTGGAGGCCAGCGGCAGGACGGCGCCGGCGGTGAGCACCACCATCACCGCGGCAAGCGGCCGCCCGCCGGGCCAATGCTCGGCGGCCTTGCGCCAGACCAGCGGCGCAAGCAGGCTTGCCAGGCCCAGGAGAAACCACACGGCCATCACCAGCCCGGTGCCGGCGCCGTTCTGCCGCATCCAGGCGATGATGAAGGTCATGTAGCCAATGTAGCCGAGCGCAAACAGCGCGTACGCGACCAGCTCCGCGGCAAACGGGCGCAGCGTCCAGCGCGCATTGCCCGCCATGCTGCCGGGCTCCGCGATGCCCCACGCGGCCCACAGCGCCGCTGCGCTCATCGCGAGGCTGGCGAGACCCATGACGCGCCAGACGAGCGGCCAGGCGCCGCTGCCCTGTGCCTCGAGCAGCCAGGGCACCGTCACTCCGGAGAGCATCAGGCCGATGCCGCCGCCGGCGAAGTAGATCGCGATCGTCGTGGTGGCGAGTTGCGGGCGCCGCAGGAAGATGGTTCCCGAGAGCGCGCCGCCGCAGATGAACACCGCCGCGCCGCCGATGCCGGTCAGCAGGCGGATCGCCATCAGGGCCTCGAAATCGCGCACCAGGCCGGTGGCGCCGATCATCGTTGCCGTCAAGAGCATGCCGGCGCAGAACAGCACGCGGTTTCCCAGCGGCGCGACCAGCCCCCACGTCACCAGCGCGCCCAGCAGGTAGCCGAGGGCGTTGACCGTGTTGAACCAGCCGGCCTGCGAGTAGGTCCAGTCGAGGTCGCTGCGCATCGCCGGCAGCAACAGCGCGAAGGCGAAGCGCGCAAAGGCGTTCGCGACCGTCGGCCCGAAGGACAGCAGGAACGCGATCAGCAGGCCGCGCGCCAGCGTGATATCGCGGGGATCCGTGGGCACGCGCGGGATCCTGTCACTCGCCGGAGGCCGTGGCCGCTAGCGGCAGGTGTCCGGCCGACGAGCGCTCGGCACCGTCGAGCGACCGGCCGCGCCGCCGCACTGCCACGCGTACTTCAGGCCCGCGTTCGACGCAGCGCCAAGGTCGAGCGCCCGATCCTGCACCACAGGAACGATCTGGATCTGGTTCTCACCGTCCTCCGCGACCCGCGCGGTGAAGCGCAGCGTGATGACACCGTTGTCCTCGACGCGGATCGACTGGACGAATTCATCCGGCGCGGGCGGCGACCAGTGCGCCTGCAGCGCCGCCGGAAAAGCGAGCGACCCCCGCAGCGCGAACGCCTTGTCGACCGCGGCCTGCGCGGCGGCGGCGCGCGCGAGTCCCGCCACCACCCGGGTTCTTGCCTGGTAGTCGCCGAACGCCCCCCACGCGAACCAGCCGAGTACCGCCATGATGATGAGCGGCAGCCCGACGGTTTCGAACACACTGCCGCCAAAGCCGAGCCCGAATCCGCGCTGGTCGCGGATCATGTGGCGCCTCCGCGCCAGGATCGCGGCCTGCCACGCGCGGCCACCGGTCGACCGCAACGGCACGCGTCACTCAAGCCTTGTTCCCGCCTTCCACGATGGCCTGAACCATCGCCCGCACCGCACCCGCCTGCGTCATCCCGCCCTCGCGCACCAGGCTGCGCCAGGTGAAGAAGCTGAGCGCCAGCCCGAGCAGCGCGCGTTGCCTTGCGCCGAGCGATCTTCCGAGCACCTCCTGCCACGCCTGCATGCAGGGGACCATCCGAAGTTGGACGATTTCGCGCGTGTTCGCATGGCACTCGGCGTCGCGCAGCACGCAGGCGGCGAGACCCGCGTTTCGCTCGTACCAGCCGTACACCGCGCGCAGGCCTGCCTGCAGTCGCGCGCGTGGATCCGGCAGCGCACGCCAGGCATCGGCATCTGGCAAGGGGTCGCGCTCGAGGGCGAGAGCCGAGCAGGCCTGGAACAGGCTCATCTCGTCCGGAAAATGCGCGTACACCGTATGCCTTTGCACCCCGGCGCGCTCCGCCACCAGGCTGACCGTGGTGAGCGCGGGACCGACGCTGCCATGCAGCTCGACGGCCGCGGAGACGATCCTGCCGCGCGTCTGCGCCTGCTGCGCCGCCCGCCGCTTCAGCGTGTAGGGTCTCGCCATCGTCATTCCATTATACCTGTCTGTGCACTGAATATTGACAGGGTCCCGCATTTTGACTATACATCTGTGTACCCCCATTAGAAGCACCCATCCACCGCGAGGATCGCATGATCACCAACCCGGCTTCAGGCACCAACGTCCACGAGATCGCCGCAGGGATCTACCGCATCAATACGCCAGTCGAACTGCCCGGCGCGGGCCACTTCAATTTCAACCAGTACCTGGTCCTGGACGACGAACCCCTCGTCTTCCATACCGGTCCACGGCGCATGTTTCCGCTGGTCAGCGACGCAATCGGCAAGCTCCTGCCGCTGGGCAAACTGCGCTACATCGCCTTCTCCCATTTCGAGGCCGACGAATGCGGCGCCCTGAACGACTTCCTTGCAGTGGCGCCGGACGCCGTGCCCGTGTGCAGCCAGGTCGCTGCCATGGTGTCGGTCAACGACGTCGCCGACCGGCCGGCACGCCCCATGGCCGACGGTGACACGCTGGAACTCGGGCGTCACGAACTGTGCTGGTTCGACACGCCGCACCTGCCGCACGGCTGGGAATCGGGCCTCATGATGGAGCGCCGAACCGGCACCCTGTTCTGCGGCGATCTGTTCACCCAGGGTGGTACCGGAGAGAAACCGCTCACGCAGGACGACATCCTCGGGCCAAGCGAAGCCTTCCGCGCGCA
The DNA here is from genome assembly GCA_036526195.1 of Burkholderiales bacterium. Classification (GTDB taxonomy): domain Bacteria; phylum Pseudomonadota; class Gammaproteobacteria; order Burkholderiales; family SG8-39; genus DATCYZ01. Next base: position 3,003 of record DATCYZ010000026.1, on the reverse strand, counting down.
GATGGATTACTACGCCCACACGCCGGGCACCGCGACCCTGCTGGAACGGCTGGCCGTGGCACGCCCCGGGGTCCTCGCCTGCATGCACGGCAGCGTCTGGCAGGGCGACGGCGCCACCCTGCTTCGAATTCTGTCGAAGTCGCTCAGTGATCAGGGTACGCTTCACGCTTGATCATAGCGACGGAGGTTCAGGCCATGGCAAGTCATACCGGCGGAGACGGCGGCATCCCGCCACGCGAGGCGTCCGCCCGCGGCCTGACGCGCGTGATGACGCTCGGCGGCGCGTACGGCACCCGGAACTACACGGTGAAGGACCTGCGCGACCAGAAGGGCAAGCGTGTGCTGGTCGAGACGCTTCCGTTCACGCCGGACGAAGCCGCGGCCGCCGAGGAAGCGGGCATCGACACGATGAAGGTGCGCTTCGATCCGAAAAAACCGGAAACGGCCGTGGCGATCCGCAAGGCCGCGCCGAACACCTTCATGTCCTTCTCGGTGCCGCTGGTGGCCGCGGCCAGCGAGACGGAGGCGGTGCGCCTCGCCTACCAGGCGATGGAACTCGGCGCCGACGCCATCATGTGCCAGTGGTCGCCGCGCTTCATCGCCGCCGCCGCCGAGGCCGGCGTGCCGGTGCAGGGCCATGCCGGCCTGGTGCCGCGAAAGAGCACCTGGACCGGCGGCCTGCGCGCCGTCGGCAAGACGATCGACGAAGCCCTGTGGATCTACCGCGAGATCAAGCGCTTCGAGGAGGCGGGCGCCTGGGCGGTCGAAGTCGAGGTGATCCCGGAGGCCCTGCTGCTGGAGATCTCGAAGCGCACGACCCTGCTCACCTCTTCCATCGGCGCCGGCGGCGGCGGCGACATCCAGTTCCTGTTCGCGGAAGACCTCCTCGGCAACAACGGCCCGCCCTATCCCAGGCATTCGAAGCAATACCGCAACCTGCACGCGATGCGCGAAGCGATGCAGGCCGAGCGGGTCGCCGGGTTCAGGGACTTCATCGAGGACGTGAAGTCCGGGGGCTTCCCGGGGCCGGCGCACGTCGTCGAGGCGCCGAAGGGACTGATCGAGGCGTTCATCGACCAGGCCGAGCGCGACAAGCGCTGATCCGGGCCACGGGACTCGTTCCCGCCACACGGATGTGTCACCGTGCCCCGTGTCAGCCATGCAGGGGGCGCATGGCATGCTGCAGGATCCGAATTCCCGGACCCAGCTCGCGCAGGCGCCGCCCGGCGAGGTGTTTGCCGGCCTCGCGGCAGCGCTCGATGCCCGCGTCATCGGCCAGCACGCGCTGACCCGGCGCCTGCTGATCGCGTTGCTCTGCGACGGGCATGTGCTGGTCGAAGGCGTGCCGGGCCTGGCCAAGACCACGGCGGTGAAAACGCTGGCCGAACTGCTCGAGGCGGACTTCCACCGCATCCAGTTCACGCCCGACCCGTTTTCACCTCGGCCACCGGCCCCCGCCCCGTCGCCGCGGCGATCGTATCGGAAAGCTCGCCAAGCGCTTCCATCGCCAGCAGGCGCTCGCGCACCGTCAGCGCGAGCGTCGCGCGCAACTGCGCGCGGCGGTTGCCTTCCCAGGTCGCGTTCGACCAATCCGGTGGCGGCGTCTCGCTCATCGGCCCTTGCGCTCCACGACGATCATGCGCAGGTGTTCGACATCATCACGATCCCGCGGCCGGTCGGCAAAAAACAAAGCCGGGCAACGTGCCCGGCTTTGTCAATGTCTGGCGCGCCCAGAGAGATTCGAACTCCCGACCCCTTGGTTCGTAGCCAAGTACTCTATCCAGCTGAGCTATGGGCGCGACGGCGCGAATTTTATCAGATCAGCGGGGCAGGACCACCTTCCGGGTGAGGCCGTCATAGCCCTTCGGTTTGTGCCGCGCCCGCACGGTCACCTCGCTCACCCCGGCCGGGATCTTCACCCCGTACAGGTCGCGCGTGAACGGCTGCTCGGTCTCGTGGGGATGGAACTGGGTTCGCCGGCCGAGCACCCGGCCGTCCGGCCCCGGCACCTCGAAATCATCGGTGTAATGCGACCGGCCGGTGTCGCTGCTGTTCACGGTGACGTCGATGTCGCAGACCCCGGCGGACATGCGTCGCAGCTTGACGTCGATGACATCGGCTTCGCCGGACCGCGCGGCGCCGGAGACGAGCACAACCAGCGATAGCAGCAGCCTGCGCATGGCCCCATCCTGCCCGCCGCGGGAATCGGGCGCAGTTTCGCCACACGATTCGCCCTGATCGCTCCCAGCCCCGATAATCCCCCGCTTCCGCGCCTTCCGGAGACCCGCGCCATGGACGTCAAGCTCGCCGAACTCACGATGCAGGAACGCTACAAGATCATCGTCGGCCTGATCGTGCCGCGGCCGATCGCCTGGGTTTCCACGGTGAACGCCGCCGGCATCAACAATTGCGCGCCCTACTCGTTCTTCAACGCCTTCTCCGAGGAACCGCCGCTGTGCGTGCTCGGCTTCGGCCGGCGCCCGGACGACCTGACCAAGCATTCGCTCAACAACATCCTCGAAACCGGGGAGTTCGTCGTCAACCTCGTCGACGAGGCCACGGCGAACGCGATGCACCTCTCGAGCGAGAACATCCCCGAGAACGAAAGCGAATTCACCCTCGCCGGCCTGACCCCCGCGCCCGCCACGCTGGTGCGCCACCCGCGCATCAAGGAAGCCGTGGCCGGGTTCGAGTGCAAGGTCTGGAAGTCGATCGAAGTCTCGCACGAGCGCGTGCTGGTGATCGGCGAGATGCTGCTCGCCTTCGCGCGCGAAGGCGTGATCGACCCGCAGAACAAGCGCATCAGCGACGCCGCCTACCACCCGATCGGGCGCCTGTATGCGAACCGCTACTGCACCACGCGCGAGCGCTTCACGCTGCCCGGGGATCTGCCGATCTAAGGGCCGGCGCGGGAAACGGCTCAATAGTAACCTATATGTTACTATTCTTTCTAAAATTCAGCGCCGGACATCCATTCCGCCGAAGTTTTAAATTGGTCGCGCC
>DATCYZ010000025.1:0-28305 GCA_036526195.1 Burkholderiales bacterium | reverse complement strand
GCCTGCATCGCTTCGCTGCCCCGGTCCATCAGGCGATCGATCTCCGGGTCGCCCGAGCGGCTCCACAGGCGCCACAGACCCTGCTCGGCAAAGGCGCGCACGATCGGGCTGTCGTCGCGCAGGCGCAGGTGCAGCAGATCGGCATCGTTCATCGTGCCGTGTTCCGCGACCCAGACGATGGCCTCGGCGCGCGTGGTGGCGTCCGCGTCCGCGAGGCCGGCAAGGGCCTCGGCGCGCGAGGCGGGCGGCGCCGGGAATGCCGGCCCTCCGGCAAGCGTTAGCACGATCGTGGCCAGCAACAGTCCGGCACGGAACAGTCGGGTGGCGGACAGGGTCATGGCACCATGCTAGCGCAGGCACCGGCCAAGGGGGGCACATGAAATTCCGGATCTGTTGCGTTGCGTTGACGGCGCTGATGACGCTCTCGCCCGCGGGGCTGTGGGCGGCGGGCGGAGATTCCGATGCGGGCGCGGCGCCGGATCCCGCGCTGATCGCCGTTGCTCAGGCGGAGGCACGGAAGGACTGGGCGGGCGCCGCGCAACTGATGAAAGCTGCGCTCGCGCGCGACGCGACAGTGGCCGAGTACCACAACCGTTACGCCTACGCCCTGCGCAAGGGCGCATCGCCGGACATGAAGCTGGTGTTCCACCATTACCGTGAAGCGCTGCGCCTGGAACCGAAGCACCGCGGCGCGCACGAGTACATCGGCGAGGCCTACCTGATGGTGGGCGACCTGCCCGGGGCGAAGCGCCACCTCGCCGAGCTCGACCGCCTGTGCTTCTTCGGTTGCGACGAGTACGACGAACTGAAAAAGGCGATCGCCGCCCGGGAGAAGGCGGCGCAGGCGAAACAGGGGAAATAGGGGCGGCGGCGGGCGGTATCATCGCCCGCATGCGACCCAATCTCGTCTTCATCATGGCCGACGACCTCGGCCACGCCGACCTCGGCTGCTACGGCGGCCACGGCGCGTCCTGCTCCCCGGTGCTTGATCGCATGGCGGCCGAAGGCCTGCGCTTCACCCAGGGCTACGCCAACTCCTCGGTCTGCTCGCCCACGCGCTTCGCGCTGATGACCGGGCGCTGGCAGCACCGGCTGCGCGGCGGCGCCGACGAGCCGATCAAGAGCACCAGCCGCAACGACCCGGTGCTCGGCTTGCCGCCGGCGCACCCGACGCTGCCCTCGCAACTGGCCGCCGCTGGCTACGCCACCGCGCTCGTTGGCAAGTGGCACCTAGGCTTCCCGCCGCACTTCCATCCGCTGAAGAGCGGCTACCAGGAGTTCTTCGGCGGGCTCGCGGGCGCGGTGGACTACTTCACCCATTGCAGCACCGACGGCAGCCACGACCTGTGGGACGGCGAAACCGAGGTGCAGCGCCCCGGCTACCTCACCGACCTGATCTCCGAGCGCGCCGCCGACTACGTGCGCCGCCAGAAGGGCGGCGATCGACCGTTCCTGCTTTCGGTGCACTACACCGCGCCGCACTGGCCCTGGGAATCCCGCGACGACGAGGCCGAGTCGCGCGCGATCAAGAAGATCATCCACACCGACGGCGGCTCGGTGGCGACCTACCGCAGGATGATCGGCCACATGGACGAGGGCATCGGCAGGATCCTCGCGGCGCTGAAGGAGACCGGCGCGGACGCGAACACGCTGGTGGTGTTCACCAGCGACAACGGCGGCGAGCGTTTTTCCGACACCTGGCCGCTGGTGGGCAAGAAGATGGACCTGCTCGAGGGCGGCATCCGCGTGCCCTACATCGTGCGCTGGCCGGCGCGGGTGAAGCCGGGCGGCGTCACGTCGCAACTGGCCATCACCATGGACTGGGTGGCGACCTTCTTCGAACTCGGCGGGGCGAGCGCGCACCCGGACTACCCGCTCGACGGCAGGAGCCTCGCGCCGCTGCTCGAGGACCCGGCGGCGGTGTTCGAGCGCGAACTGTACTGGCGCATGAAGTACCGCAACCAGCGCGCGGTGCGCGCGGGCGACTGGAAGTACCTCGCCACCGAGGACGGGGAGTACCTCTTCAACCTCGCACGCGACGAACGCGAGCGCGCCAACCTCGCGCAGCGCGACCCGCAGCGGCTCGCGGCGCTGCGCGCGCGCTACGAGAGCTGGGAGAAGACCATTCCGCCGATCCCGTCGGAGGCCACCTGGTCGATTCCGTACACGCGCGCCGACATGGCGCATCCGGCGTCCTGAGCGACGATTCTCCAGCGATCCGGTCCCGACGATCCTGCCTACGATGAGCCGCCGCGCCTACCGCCTCGCGCCGACCGAAAGCACCACCTTTCACCCGCGCCTGATCGGCCGGCGCGGCGCGGTGGCGTCGAACTCCTACCTCTCGGCGAACGCCGGCGCGGACATGCTGAAGGCCGGCGGCAATGCCTTCGACGCCGCCGTGGCGATGACGCTGGTCGAAGGGCTGGTGAACCCGCAGATGCACACGCTCGGCGGCGAATGCCCGATCCTGCTGCGCGCCGCGGGCGAGTCGCGCGTGGTGGCGGTGAACGGCAACACCGCCGCACCCGGCGCGGCGACGCCCGAGGCCTACCGCGCGCGCGGGTTGCAGGACATGCCGGAATCCGGGGTGCTTGCCGCCGGCGTGCCGGCCGCGCTCTCGGCGCTCCTCACGGTGCTCGCGCGCTGGGGCCGGCTGCCCTTCGCCGAGGTGGCGGCGCCGGCGATCGAACTCGCGGCACAGGGCTTTCCCCTGTCGGAGGGCCTGCGCAACCAGCACAAGTACGGCCTCGCGACGCTCGCGCCGCGCTTTCGCGCCGAATGGCCGGGCAGCGCCGCGCTCTACCTTCCCGGGGACCGGGTGCCCGAGGTCGGCACGCCGATCGTGAACGCCGCACTTGCGCGCACGCTGGAGTTCCTTGCCAACGCCGAGCGATCGGCGGCGGGCGATCGCAAGGCGAAGCTCGCTGCGGTGCATGACGCCTTCTACCGCGGCGACGTGGCCGCGGAGATCGTCGCCTGGGTCCGCTCGAAAGACGGCTTGCTCGCGCGCGAGGACTTCGCCGCCTTCGAGACTCGGCTGGAGGCGCCGGTCAGCCTGCGGGTGGGCGACGCCGAGCTCTTCAAGTGCGGCTTCTGGTCGCAGGGGCCGGCGGAACTGCAGACCATCGCGCTCATGCTGAAGCACGACCCGGTCGCCATGGGCCACGGCAGCGCCGACTACTGCCACCTGCTCGTCGAATGCATGAAGCTCGCCTACGCGGATCGCGAGCAGTACTACGGCGACCCGACGCAGGCGATGGTGCCGGCGGAGGTGCTGTTGTCGGATGAATATAGCGCGCAGCGCGCGGCGCTGGTCGATGCGCGGCGTGCGAACGGCGCGTTCCGTCCCGGCGACGCGATGCGCAATGCCGCGCTCCTGCCCGAGGACGAGCACCTCGCGCCGCAGGGCTGGGGCGCGGGCACGGTGCATGTCGACGCCGTGGACGCCGAGGGCAACATGGCCTCGTTCACCCCGAGCGGCGCCTGGCTGATGTCCGCGGAGGTGATGCCGGCGCTCGGCTTTCCGCTCTCGGTGCGCATGATGACCTTCTTCCTCGGCCCGGCGCACCACCCGAACGTGGTGGCGCCGTTCAAGCGGCCGCGTACCACGCTGACGCCCTCACTTGCCTTCAAGGGCGGCCGACCGTGGATGGCCTTCGGCACCATGGGTGGCGACAACCAGGGCCAGTGGCTGCTGCAGTTCTTTCTCAACCGCGCGCTGTTCGGCATGACGATCCCGCAGGCGATCGAGGCGCCGCGCCTGTCGAGCGAAAGCCATCCCGGGTTCTTCGCGCCGCACGTCGGCGTCCCGAACCGGGTGCGCGCCGAGGCGCGCATCGGCAAGCGGGTCTTCGACGAGTTGCGACGCCGCGGCCACGACCTCGACATCGCGCCGGACTGGACCGAGGGCTTCGTTTCGGCGGCGCAGTTCGACGAAACCAGCGGCCTGCTCGAGGCGGGCTGCGATCCCCGCGGGCCGAAGTCGGAGTGCTTTCCGGCGTTCGCGCTCGCCTGGTAAGGCGGCCTCCTCTCGGGGGAACCTCGGAAACGATCTCCGATCATGCGCGACGCGCGATGAGGTTCCCTCTGAAGTCGGGGGTGCAACGAGGGGGCGGAGCCCCCTTGTTCCGAGCGTCCTAGCGGTACTTCTTCCGCGCGATTGCCGCACCCGCGCCGAGCGCTTTCAGCTTGGCCATTGCGATCTCGCGGTCCATCGGCGCCATGCCGCAGTTGGTGCAGGGAAAGAGGCGCCTCTTGGGCACGTACTTCAGCGCCCGGCCGATGGTCGCGGCGACTTCCGCCGGGGTTTCCACCTTGTCCGAGGCGACGTCGATCACGCCCACCAGCACGTCCTTGCCCTTCAGGAGCGCCATCAGCTGCGGCGGCACCTTCGAATGGATGCACTCGAGTGAGACCTGCTTGATGCGGCTCGCGGCCAGCGCCGGGAAGATCGCCTCGTACTGGCGCCACTGGCTGCCGAGCGTCTTCTTCCAGTCGAGGTTGGCCTGGATGCCGTAGCCGTAGCAGATGTGCACGCAGGTGGTGCACTTCAGGCCGCGGATTGCGCGGTGCAGCGCGTCGATGCCCCAGGCCTTGACCTCGTCCATGTAGACGTTGAAGGCCGGCTCGTCGAACTGGATCACGTCGACGCCGTCCTTCTCCAGCGCGCGCGCCTCCTGGTTGAGCAGCGCGGCGAAGGCCATGGCGAGCTTCACCTTGTCGCCGTAATGCCGGTCGGCGATGGTGTCGACGATGGTCATCGGACCGGGCATGGTGATCTTGAGCTTCTTCCTGGTGTGCGCGCGCGCGAAGCGCGCCTCGGTCGCGTGCACCCGGCCCTTCAGCTTCAGCGGGCCGACCACCACCGGCACCATGGCGTCGTAGCGATTGGCGCGGATGCCCATCTTCACCTTGTGCTCGAAGTCGATGCCCTCGATCGACTCGAGGAAGCCGTGCACGAAGTGCTGGCGCGACTGCTCGCCGTCGGTGACGATGTCCAGCCCCGCGTCTTCCTGCGCCTTCAGCCACAGCAGCGTGGCGTCGCGCTTGGCGGCCGCGCGCGCGGGCCCGTCGGCGCGCCAGGCGGCCCAGAGTTGCTTCGGTTCGGCCAGCCACTCGGGCTTGGGCAGGCTGCCGGCAATCGTGGTCTCGAACATGGGGAGGCCCTCCGTTGGATCCCGGGATTATGGCCCGGGCCGTTCCGGCGCGCCCGGCGCGGTGGTAGGCTGCGATTCCGGGAGGTAGACCATGACCAGAACCATCCTGCTCGGACTTGCCCTCGCGCTTGCCGCGTTCCCCGCCCTTGCCGAGCGCAAGGCCTGCGACGCGCTGAAGGCGGAGATCGAGGAAAAACTCAAGGCGCACGGCGTGGCGAAGTACACGCTGGAGATCGTCGCGCCCGACGCCGTCGGCGATCGCAAGGTTGTCGGCAGCTGCGACGGCGGCACCAAGCGCATCGTCTATACGCGCGGTTGACGCCGCGCCGCGCGTCGGCCCGGCCGCCACGCTGGCCGCCGCATCCACTCTAATGGTAACATATATGTTACTATCTAGGCGGAACCGGCGCTGCGCGCCGCCGGCGCCTCACGCATCGGCAGCAGCCAGGCGATCGCCGCGACCTGCACGATGCCGAGCAGCAGCAGCGCCGCGGCATAGCCTTCCACCGCGTAGCGGCCGTCGATGACCGGGTAGGCGCGCAGCACCGCGCCGATGCCCCACTGGAAGGCGAAGGATCCGCCGAACATCAGCACATTGGCCGCGGTGTTGACGCGCCCGGCCATGCCATGCGGAAAGCGCGGCGTCAGCAGGGCGTAGGCGAGCGCCGCGGAAATCGAGCAGAAGCCGTAGACGGAAACGATGACCAGCAGCTGGCTGGTGACGCCGGCGGCAAGGCAGGCATAGGCGCCGAGCGTGAGCAGCAACCCGGTCTTGTACACGCTCATGCGCGCGAAACCCATGCTCGCCAGCCGGTCGGTGGTGACGCCGAAGAACACCGAGCCCGCCGCGTAGGCGGCGGCGGCGAAGAACAAATGCCGCGCCACCTCGCTGCGCGACAGGTTCGCCACGTCGTAGAGCCAGGGCGCGAGCCACAGCCCCTGCAGCGCCTGGTAGGCGGCATGGGTTGCCATCATCGGCAGCGCGATGCGCCAGAACACCTGCGAACCGAAGATGAAGCGGAAGGCCGCCGCCTGCCGAGCGAGCGACTCGCCCTGTCCGGGCAGCCTGCGCTCCGGCACCACGGCGAAGATGGTGATTGCGGCAGCCACCGACAAGGCGGCCAGCGTGAAGAACAGGCCGCGCCAGCCCAGCGGACCGAGCAGCGCCTCCACCGGCGCCGTGGCGGCCAGGCCGCCGAGGCCACCGACGCCGATGTACAGGCCGTTCAGCGTGGCGAGGCGCGAGGGCGGAAACCACAGCGTGAAGGCCTTGATCGCCCCCATCAGGCCGCCGGCCACGCCCAGGCCGATCAGCGCCCGGCCGACCGTCAGCCAGAGGATGTTGGTGGCGAGGCCGAAGACCAGGGCGCCGGTGCCTGCGAGCAGCATCAGGCCGGCGACCACGCGGCGCGGGCCGTAGCGATCGAGCAGCACGCCCAGCGGCAGCTGGAACGCGGCGAAGGCGAGAAAGTAGGTGGCGGTGAGCAGGCCGAGGTCCGAGGGCGCCAGCGAGAACTCGATGGCGAGGTCGCGCGCGATCACCGCGTTCACGTTGCGGAAGAAGTACGAGAGAAAGTACCCGGCGGCGAAGGGGCAGAACACCACCAGCATCAGCCGCGCGGCGAGCCGCTCGTCCGTCGGTTCGGCGGGGCTGTTCACCCGCGCATTGTAGTAGGCTTGCGTGCATGGCAAGGCAGCGTTCCGCAGGAACGAAGAAGCGCATCGTCGTCGGCATCACCGGCGCGAGCGGCGCGGTCTACGGCATTCGCCTGCTGGAGGCCCTGCGCGCGGCGGGGGGCTGGGAAACCCACCTCGTGCTGACGGACGCCGGCGTGCTGAACGCCTGGCAGGAACGCGGCCTGAAGCGAAAAAACGTCGAGCAACTCGCCGACGTGGCGCATGCGCCGAAGGACATCGGGGCGTCGATCGCCAGCGGCTCGTTCACGGTCGAGGGCATGGTGATCGCGCCCTGTTCGATGAAGACGCTGGCCGCGGTGGCGCACGCGCATGCCGACGACCTCGTCTCGCGCGCCGCGGACGTGATGCTGAAGGAACGCAGGCGCCTCGTGCTTCTGCCGCGCGAGGCGCCGCTCAACCTCGCGCATTTGCGCAACATGGTGGCGGTGACCGAGATGGGCGGGGTGATCTTCCCGCCGGTGCCGGCGTTCTACGCGAAGCCCGAATCGATCGACGACCTCGTCGCGCACACGGTGGGGCGGGTGCTCGACCTGTTCGGCGTGAAGGCGCCGGGCCTCGCGCGCTGGCGCGGCATGCGCGAGGGCGTGGCGGAGGACTAAGCTGCTCGCGGCGCCTGTCGCCTTCTGCTCGCGGCGCCTGTCGCCCTACTCAGCCGACGCCCGCCGCCTCACTTCGCCGCGTCGATGAAGCCTGCCAGCGCCTTCGTGAAGGCCTCGGGCTGCTCGAGGTTCGACAGGTGCGCGGCGCTCGGCAGGATGACGAGCTTCGAACCCGGCGCGCTGTCGTGGATCTCCTGCGCCATCGCCACCGGGGTGCCGGCATCGTCCGCGCCGACGATGACCAGGATCGGGCACTTGATCTCCTTCAGCCGCGCCGACAGGTTGATCTTCGGAATCGCGTGGCAGCAGCCGACATAGCCGGGGACCGGCGTGTCGGCGATGGCCTTGGCGATCGCGGCCACCACCTCGGGCTTCGCGGCACGGAAGGGCGCGGTGAACCAGCGCTCCAGCGTCCCCTGCACGACCGCGCCCATGCCCTTTTCCTCGACCAGCCTGACGCGGTCCGTCCACACCGGCATCGCCTCGGCCGGATAGCGGCTGGTGGTGTCGGCGAGGACCAGGCTGCGCAGCACGCCCGGGTACTTGAGCGCGAAGGTCTGGCCGATCATGCCGCCCATCGACAGGCCGCAGTAGTGCGGCTTCGCGATCTTGAGGTGGTCGAGCAGCGCCTTCAGGTCGTCGGCGAGCAGTTCGAGCGTGTACGGTCCCGCGGGGGCGCTCGTGCCGCCGTGGCCGCGCGTGTCGAAGGCGAGGATGCGGAAGCGGTCCTTCAGCGCGGCAATCTGCGGGTCCCACATGCGCACGTTGCAGGCGAGCGAATGGCTGAGCACCAGCCAAGGCGCGCCTTCCTTGCCGTGCAGTTCGTAGTGGATCTCGATGCCGTTGAGGGTCGCTTTCATGGAATTCCTTCAGGCGTCTGCGACGACGAGGGGGATGTGCATCTCATCCTCGCTCGCGCCGCCGTGGTTGCCGATGTGCAGGTGGCGGGACTCCCCCGGCACCCAGTCCTTGATCGTATAGCAATCGCGCATCATGAGCGCAACGTCCCCGATGCGTTGCGCAAGCTCCGGGTGCGGCGTGCCGGGCCCGAACCAGCCCTCGTCGATGAGTTCGCGGCTCGCGCGCACCTCGGCGCGATCGCCCAGCCAGTCGCTTGCGCGGTCGCGGAATTCCCCGGCGCGCCCGGCCTGCACCTGGCACCAGGCGATGCGCCGCTCGCCGGAGAGCGGGAAGCGCAGCAGCGCCGAGAGCCCGGGGCCGTCCTCGAGGTCGATGCTTTGTTCGGGCGGCGAGTCCATGAAGCCGTGGTCCGCCGTGGCAATCACCGTGGTGTCGGTGCCGGCGAGCTGTTGCAGCAGTTCACCGAAGGCCGCGTCGATCGCGGCGAACTGCGAGAGCGCCTGCGGGCTGGTGCAGCCGAAGCGGTGGGAGATGCCGTCGTAATGCGGCCAGTACGCGTAGATGAACTTGCGCGCCTGCGAGGCGCGCACCGCGGCCACGGTCGCGGCGACGAAGGCCTCGAGCCCGTCGTAGGCAACGCGCTTCGCCCGCCCGCAATGGTGCAGGTTGTACTGCGAATCGACGATCGAGCGCTCGGTGACGACCGTCGTCGGCGCATCGAGCGCATCGAAGAGCGACGCGCCGCGGAACACCTCGCCGGGCGCGAGCCCGCGGGCGCCGAGCAGGCGGTCCTCGCCGCGCCCGCGAAACGGCAGCGGCGCGGCAACGCAGCCGGCGGCGCCCAGCCAGGTGAACCAGCCCGTCAGGCCGTGCTCCGCCGGGGTGGCGCCGGTGTACGAGGTGGTGATCGCGCTTGCGGTGGTCGAGGGAAACACCGAGGTGATGCCGCCGGCGCGGTGTTTGGCCAGGGCGCTGCCGGCACCGTGCGCCTTCAGGAAGTTGTCGCCCAGCCCGTCGATGATGAGCAGCACGAGGTTGCGCGCGTCCGACAGGCGCGCCGTCGGCAGCAGCGCGAGCGGGGCGTGGCGCGCGGGCGCGCCGCGGGCCCCGGCGATCGAGGCCATCAGGTTGACGAGGCTGCCGTCTGCGTAGTCTGGAAGCATGGGTTCGGGGCGTGGCCGGTGGCCCGCCGCGCCCCATTCTGCGCGAAATCCGCGCTTGCCCCGCTTCCCGCCGGGGCTGTTTCGAAAGCGGCTAGTGCAGCCGGACGCGTTGCGTCATGAGCGCATCGAACAGGCCGAGGAATTCGTCCACCTGCTCGTCGCTCGAATCGTCGATGGCGAGATCGGCGATGGAATCCCGGAACACAAGCTCGATCTCCCCCTGCAGGAAGGCGCTGCGGCAGGATTGCTTGTCCATGAGCTCGATTCCGCCGTGGCCGGGGAACTCGGCGATGGTGTACTGGCTGCTGTTGTAGAGGATGTGCATGGTGGCGGGTTCCCGGGGGCGCTTCAGGGTTTGATATCGGACGTTTCCGGAAAGTTTCAAGGGCAGTGTAAGCATTTATCGCAGAGGGGGTTTTCCGGTGTGCGGACGAAGCGGGCCGAAAAGGGCGGAATGGTAGAATTTCGCCTTGAAATCCAAGCAGGATCGCCGCCATGCGGATCGAAGTCCATGTCCATGCCGACATTCCCATCCTGGAGGGGGTGTCGCGCAAGCAACTCGAGTTGGCGCTTGCGCCGTGGCTCGATTACCTCGATGCCGACAACATCGCCGACGTGAAGAGCCTGGAACCGAACGAGCCGGGCATCAAGTTCGACGAGAAGGACCTGCTCCTGCACCTGTGCTGGACCGGGGAGACCGGCCGCAGCTTCCACCAGGCGCTGGAAGAAGCCCTGGTCGGGCTCGGCCCCTACTGCTACGAGGCGGTCGAGGTCGACTTGACGCTGTACCACGACAACGGCGACCAGGAAGCGCGGCTGATGTTCGTCGGCCCGACGCCGCAGGCGATCCACGAGGCGCAGCGCCGCTGCATGATGGAAGACACCGCGGCCCTGCTCGAGCGCCAGTTCGAGAAAGAGGAGTTTGCCGGCGTGCTCGCGCTGGTGAACGAATTGTTCGACCGGCAGTGGAAGGAGCGCGCGGCGCAACCCAAGCCGTCGGAGCGGGCGTTTGAAACTTACACGAGGCCTTCGCGCAAGAATTTGCACTGACGGATCGGTCGTCAGTGGATAGCTGAACTAGAAGCGGCAGGCTCGGAACAGGGGGGCTGCGCCCCCCCGTTACCCCCCAGCTTCGTACACTCGTCGCACCAATCACCACACGCGCAGGTTCGGGATGGCCGGCCCCAAATACCCCTCGTTTGACACCCTGGCGCTGCATGCGGGGCATACGCCGGACGCGACCTTCGGCGCGCGGGCGGTGCCGATCTACGCGACCACCTCCTACGTGTTCCGCGACAGCGAGCACGCGGCGTCGCTGTTCAACATGGAGCGTGCCGGGCACGTCTACTCGCGCATCTCGAACCCGACCGTCGCGGTGCTGGAAGAGCGCGTCGCGGCGCTCGAGGGCGGCGTCGGGGCGATCGCCACGGCCTCCGGGCAGGCGGCGCTGCACCTGGTGGTGGCCACGCTGCTCGATGCCGGCAGCCACATCGTCGCCTCGAACTCGCTCTACGGCGGCTCGCACAACCTGCTCGGCTACACGATGCGGCGCTTCGGCATCGACACCACCTTCGTCGATCCGCGCGACGTCGAGGGCTTTCGCCGCGCGCTGAAGGACAACACGCGCCTGGTCTTCGGCGAGACGCTCGGCAATCCGGGGCTGGACGTGCTCGACATCCCGGCGGTGTCGAAGATCGCGCACGAGGCCGGGCTGCCGCTGCTGGTGGATTCGACCTTCACCACGCCGTACCTGATGAAGCCCTTCGAACTGGGCGCCGACCTGCTGTACCACTCGGCGACCAAGTTCCTCGGCGGCCACGGCGTCGCCATCGGCGGGGTGATCGTCGATTCCGGCCGCTTCGACTGGGAGAAGAGCGGCAAGTTTCCGCAGCTCACCGCGCCCTACGCGGGCTTCCACAACATGGATTTCGAGGAGGAATCCGGCACGCGGGCGTTTCTCCTGCGCGCGCGGCGCGAAGGCCTGCGCGATTTCGGCGCCTGCATGGCGCCGATGACCGCCTTCCAGATCCTGCAGGGCATCGAGACGCTGCACCTGCGCATGCCGCGCCACGTCGAGAACGCGCGCAAGGTCGTGGCCTTCCTCGCCGCGCACCCGATGGTGGAGCGCGTGATGTATCCCGAGCAGCCCGGCCACCCGGACCACGAACTGGCCAGGCGCCTGCTGCCGCGCGGCTGCGGCGCGGTGTTCTCCTTCGACATGCAGGGCGGGCGCGCCGCGGGCAAGCGCTTCATCGAGACACTGCGCGTGTTCTCGCACCTGGCGAACGTCGGCGACGCGAAGTCGCTGGTGATCCACCCGGCCTCGACCACCCATTACCGCATGAGCGACGAAGACCTGAAGAAGGCCGGCGTCGGCGCCGGCACGGTGCGCCTGTCGATCGGGCTGGAGGACGCCGAGGACCTGATCGAGGACCTCGGCCGCGCGCTCCGCGCCGCGCAGCGCGCCACGCAGGCACCGAAGGACGGCGCGAAGGCGCCGAAGGCCGGCTGATGGATTTCACGGTCGATGGCAAGCGCGCCTTCGCCTACACCGCCGCGCATGCCCTCGATCCGGCGAAGCGCACCGCGCTCTTCGTGCACGGCGCGGGACTGGACCATTCCTGGTGGGGACTGCAGAGCCGCTGGTTCGGCTATCACGGCTGGAACGTGCTGGCGGTGGACCTGCCCGGGCACGGCCGATCCGGGGGCCCGCCGATCGCGACGGTCGAGGCCATGGCTGACTGGGTGATGCGCCTGCTCGATGCCGCCGGCCTCGGGCGCGCCGCGGTGGTCGGTCATTCGATGGGCTCGCTGGTCGCGGTCGAATGCGCCGCGCGCCATGCGGCGCGCGTCGAGCGCATCGCGCTGCTCGGCGCCGCGTACCCGATGAAGGTGGGCGATGCCTTCCTCGAGGCCGCGAAGAAGAACGAAACCACCGCCTTCGACATGTCGACCATCTGGGGCCACGCGCCGCAGGTGCCGCTCGGCGGCAACCCGAACCCGGGCATGTGGATGTACGGCGACAACCTCGCGCGCCTCGCGCGGCTCGCGCCCGGCGTGCTGCACAACGACCTGCTCGCCTGCCACCAGTACGCGGGCGGCGAGGCGGGCGCCGCGAAGACCGCCTGCCCGGTGCTGTTCATCCTCGGCAACCGCGACCAGATGACCGCGCCGCGCGTCGCGGCGGGCTTTGCCAAGGCGTTCAAGTCCGCGCAGACGGTGCTGCTGCCGCCCTCGGGCCATTCGATGATGGCCGAGGCGCCGGATGCGACGCTGGATGCCCTCGCCGCCTTCCTGAACCAGGAGTAAACCTTCCATGGTCAAACTCAGCGGACGCGACGCGTTCCTGAAGCTGCTCGTCGACGAGGGCGTGACGCACCTCTTCGGCAACCCCGGTACCACCGAACTCGCCATCATGGAGGCGGTGCCGCGCACGCCGGAACTGAAGTTCGTGCTCGGCGCCTACGAAGGCGTGGTGGTGGCGATGGCCGACGGCTTCGCGCGCGCATCGGGCCGGCTCACCGCCTGCAGCCTGCACGTCGCCCCGGGCCTGGGCAATGCCATGGGCGCGCTCTACAACGCGAAGTTCTCCGGCTCGCCGATCATCGTCACCTGCGGCCAGCAGGAGCAGGGCCACGGCCTGCTCGAACCGCTGCTCTACGACCCGCTGGTGAGGATCGCCGAGCCGATGGTGAAGTGGGCGGTGGAAGTCTCGCGCGTCGAGGACCTGCCGCGCATCATCCGCCGTGCCGCCAAGGTGGCGCTTACGCCGCCCACCGGGCCGGTGTTCATCAGCCTGCCGGGCGACGTGCTGGATGCCGAAGCCGAGCTCGAATTCGGCCATCCGACGCGGGTGGATGCGGCCACGCGGCCCTCGGACGAGGCGCTCGACCGTCTCGCCGAGCGCCTGCTGGCGGCGAAGCACCCGGCACTGCTCACCGGCATGGAACTCTCGACGCGCGACGCCTTCGCCGAAGCCGCCGAACTCGCCTCGCTGCTCGGCGCCGCGGTCTGGCAGGAGCCGGTGCCGTATGCCGCCACCTTCCCGAGCAGCCACCCGGCCTACATGGGCGCCTTCACGCGCAGCCAGAAGCAGGTGCGCGCCGCGCTCGCGCCCTACGACCTGCTGGTCTGCCTGGGCGCGGACCTGCTTCGCATGTCGGTGCACAGCCTCGTCTCGCCGCTGCCGGAGACGCTGCCGGTGGTGCACCTCTCCGAGCGCGACTGGGAACTCGGCAAGAACTACCCGACCGAAGTGGCGATCCGCGCCGACGTGAAAGAGACGCTCAGGGCGCTGCTGCCGCGCCTGCGCGAAAAGCGCGCGCCGTCCCATGCCACCGCCGCCGCCGGCCGGCTCGCGGCGATCGCGCCGCGCAACTGGACGGCGCAGCGCGACGCGACGCGCGTGGAGGCGCTGCTCGGCGCCGAGACGGTCCCGATCGACCCGCGCTACCTGATGCTGCGCATCGCCGAGACCCTGCCCGCCGAGGCGATCGTGGTCGAGGAGGCGTTGACCTCCTCCACCACGCTGCCGGTGTTCCTCGAGCAGCGCGACCGTCACGGCCTGTACGGGCTTGCCAGCGGCGGCCTCGGCTTCGGCCTGCCCGGCGCGGCCGGCGTGGCCTTCGCCCAGCCCGGGCGCCCGGTGGTGGCGGTCGTTGGGGACGGCAGCGCGCTCTACGGCATCCAGGCGCTGTGGACGGTGGCGCACCATCGGCTGCCGGTCACCTACGTGATCACCAACAACCGCAGCTACCGCATCATCAAGGAGCGGCTGGTGTCGTTCCGGGGCTCGGACCAGTTCGTCGGCATGGACTTCCGCGACCCGGAGATCGACTACGCGAAGCTCGCGCAGTCCATGGGCATGGCCGCGCAGCGCATCACCGATCCGCAGGCCTTTGCCCCCGCGCTGCGCGCCGCGGTGGCGAGCGGCGCGCCGAACCTGATCGAAGTGATGGTGGCCGACGGCTTCGGCACCTAGACGACCGGATACGGGCAGGGAATGATTGCACCAGAAGGGCTGTTTGCGAACTGAACCCCGGAGGCCCCATGCGACGACTGGCGGCGTTGTTCTTCTTCTCAAGCACCCTGGCCGCGGCGGCGGACCTGCCGGTGTTCGACGCGCACATCCACTTCAGCCACGACGCCGCCACCTCGATGCCGGCGGCCGAGGCGATCGCCATCCTGAGGAAGGCCGGGGTGAAGCGCGCGCTGGTGTCGAGCTCGGACGACGCCGGCACGCAGAAGCTCTTCGAGGCGGCGCCGGACCTGATCGTGCCGGAACTGCGTCCCTATCGCAGCCGCGGCGAGATCGGCAGCTGGGTGCGCGATGCCACGGTGATCGACTACCTGGAAGCGCGCCTGAAGCGCTACCGCTACGTCGCCATCGGCGAGTTCCACCTGTACGGCGCGGACGCCGAACTGCCGGTGCCGCGCCGCATGGTCGAACTGGCGAAGCAGTACGGGCTCATGCTGCATGCACACTCGGACGCGGACGCGGTCGAGCGTTTGTTCAAGCAGTGGCCGCAGGCGCGCATTCTGTGGGCGCACTCGGGGTTCGACTCGCCGGAGAAGGTGCGCGCGATGCTGCGCAAGCACCGCAATCTCTGGGCCGACCTCGCGTTTCGCACCGACCACGGGCAGGGCGGCAAGGTGGACGCCGAGTGGCGCAAGGCCTTCCTCGAGTTCCCGGACCGCTTCATGGTCGGCACCGACACCTTCACGCCGGAGCGCTGGCACTACATCGGCGATCACGCGAAGTGGTCGCGGCAGTGGCTCGCCGACCTGCCGCCGGCGGTGGCCGAGCGCATCGCCTGGAAGAACGGCGAAGAGGTGATCGGCCGCGCCTTCGACAAGAAGGGCGACTGAACCGTGTGGGCGGCGCTCGCGCTCGGCCTCGTTGCCGCGCTGCCGGCGCTGGCCTGCGAGGCGCCGGGCGCGCAGTGGCAGCGCGCCGAGTCCGCGAACCACGTCGCGTGGCTGGCGCTGCAACCCTTGAGGCCGGGCGTCGGTGCGGAATTCGTGCTGGAGGCGAAGGTCTGCGCGAGAACCGGCGCGGCCCCGGCCACCGTGCGGTTCGACGCCTGGATGCCTGCGCACAGGCACGGCATGAACACGCGGGCGGTGGCGACACGCCGCGCGGACGGCACCTGGCGCGCCGAGGGCTTCCTCTTCCACATGCCCGGCGCGTGGCAGTTCCTGGTCGAGGTCGATACGGCGGGCGGTCGCGAGCGCCTGACGCTCGACCTGGAGGTCGATTGAGCGGTGGGGCGCCGCAACACGGCATTTGGTAACATATATGTTGCTTTATAGGGGGGTCTTCGCGCTCGGCCTCGCCTGCGCGGCGCTGCCGGCGGTCGCGGAAGTGTCGTTCGACGCCGCCGAGCGCGCCGCGATCCTGCGCCACGGACCCTGGCCGATGGCGGTGCCGCGCGACCCCTCGAACCGGGTCTCGGGCCAGCCTGCGGCGATCGAGTTCGGCGAGGTCCTGTTCCGCTCGAAGCGCCTGTCTGCATCCGGCGGCACCGCCTGCGGCCGCTGCCACGACCCGGACAAGGCCTGGACCGACGCGCCGCGCCGCACCTGGCTCGGCGACCGCGGCCGCCCGCCGCCGCCGGGCGACCTGCATCGCAACACCACGGGCCTCTGGAACACCGGCCTTGCGCGCTGGTGGGGCTGGGGCGGGGGCTCGGACAGCCTGTGGGCCTTCGTCATCCGGCCGCTGGAGCATCCCGTGGAGATGGGCGGCGGGGCGGCGCACGTCGCGCGCCTGATGCGCGAGGACGCGGAATTCAACTGCCGGTATGCGCGCGTCTTCGGCGCGCCCACGGCCGAGGACCACGCGGTGATGGTGAACGTGGCCAAGGCGATCGCGGCCTTCGTCGAGACCCTCGTCTCGCCGCGCACGCGTTTCGACGAATTCCGCGATGCGCTCGAACGCGGCGACGCCGCGGCGATGACGCGCTACCCGGCGGCGGCACAGCGCGGCCTGAAGACCTTCGTCGGCCACGGGCGCTGCAGCGTGTGCCACTTCGGCCCCGCCTTCACCACCGGCGAGTTCGCCGACATCGGCGTGCCCTTCTTCATCCCGGGCGGCGGCGTGGATGCCGGCCGCCACGCGGGGCTCGCGCGCCTGCGGGCGGATGCGCACAACCTGCTCGGCGCGTGGAACGACGACCCCGCCCGCAGCACGGCCGACAAGACGAAGTTCGTCGAGGCGCAACCGCGAAATTTCGGCGAGTTCAAGGTGCCGGGCCTGCGCGAGGCTGCGCACACGCGGCCTTACATGCACGCCGGCTCGCACGCCACGCTCGCTGACGTGGTGAAGCATTACTCGGAACTGAACGAGGATCGCCTGCATGCCGACGGCGAGCGCATCCTGCGGCCGCTGAAGCTGTCCGCGGCGGACGCTGCGGACCTGGTGGCCTTCCTCGAGTCGCTTTCGACGAACCCGCGCTACGTCAGCGCACCGCCCAGTCGGTGCGATGCACCGCGAACGCGGTAAGGCCGCCGAACACCGCGAGGCCCAGGGCAATCAGCGCGTAGAGCACCCACAGCGGGGCGTCCAGCGCGAGGGCGATGAAGGCGCCACCGACCACCAGCACGAGCCGCACCGTGCCGGCGAGCACCGGACGCAGCACGTGGCCGGCGCCCTGCGAGGCGAAGTACAGCACGATGGCGAGGCCGAGGAAGGCGTAGAAGGGCGCGACGATCCTCAGGTACTGCCGTCCCGCGGCCACCACCTCGGCGTCGCGCGAGAAGAGGTGGATCCAGGCCTCCGGAAACAGCGCCACCGCAAGCCCGATGGTCAGGCTGATGCAGCCGGCGATGGCCGCGCCGGTCCAGGCGATCGCCTTGGCGCGCGCCGCCTGCCCGGCGCCGATGTGGGTGCCGACCATCGGCACCATCGCCTGCCCGATGGAGAACACCAGCGGCACCTGCAGCAGTTCGAGCCGCACGCCGACGCCGTAGCCGGCGAGCGCCGCGGTGCCGTAGCGGCCGATGAAGCCGGTGACGATCACCGCGGTGAGCACGGTCTGGATCGCCGAGACCGAGGAGATGGCGCCAACGCGCAGGATGTCGCGGAAGCGACGCCACTGGAGCGCGCAGTCCTCGCGCGCCGGGCGCAACGGGCTTTTCCAGATGTACGCCGCCATCGCAGCGCTCGCGCAGGCGAAGGCGACGATGTAGGCGATGCCCGCGCCGGCGATGCCGAGGCGCGGCAGGCCCCACCAGCCGAGCACCAGCGCACCCGACAGCGGCAGGTGCACCAGCGCCGCGCCGACCAGCGCCGCCGAAGGCACCAGCGTGTTGCCGCTGCCGCGCAGCACGCTGGCCAGCGTGTTCGACAGCCACACCAGGATCGCGCCGGCGAAGATCACGTTCGAATAGGCGAGCGCCTGCGCGAGCACCGTGTCGGTACCGCCGAGCGCGCGGTACAGCGCAGGCCCGCCGCCGAGGAACAGCGCGGTGAACGCGAGGCCCATGCCGAGCGCGATCACCAGCGCATGCGCGACCAGCGCGCGCGCGGCGTGCACCTCGCCCGCGCCGAGCGCGCGCGCGATCGCCGAAGACACGCCGCCGCCCATCGCGCCGGCCGAGACCATCTGCAGCAGCATCAGCACCGGGAACACCAGCGCGAGTCCGGCGAGCGCCGTGGTGCCGAGTTGCCCGACATAGTAGGTGTCGGCGATCGACACCGCGGTCTGGAAGATGGCGAGGAAGGCGGGCGGCCCCGCGAGGCGACCGAGCGTCGGCAGGATCGGCGCGCCGACCAGCCGGTGCATGGCCGGGCGCGGCGGCGCAGGCGGGGCGTCAGTGGACATGCGGGCAGCCTAGCAGGGCGGCATGGGGCGGGGCGGGTGTTTCGCGGATTGCTATGATGCCGCGATGCTCGGCGCGATCACCCTGCTGCTCGTTTTCCAGCTGATCGGCGAGGCGCTGGTGCTGCTCGTCGGCCTGCCGGTGCCGGGCGCGGTGGTCGGCATGGGGTTTTTGTTCGTCGCCCTGGTGCTGCGCGGCGAGGCGCCCGCCTGGCTGCGCAACACCTGCCAGGAGCTGCTCTCGCACCTGTCGCTGCTGTTCGTGCCGGCCGGCGTCGGCGTGATGCTCCACTTCAAGCGGCTGGGCGCCGAATGGCTGCCGATCGCAGTGGCGCTGGTGGCGAGCACCGTGATCACCATCGCCGTCGCGGCGCTGGTCATGAAGTGGCTGCGGCGATGAGCGGAAAGTTCACCGAGATCTGGGTCTACCTCTCGGCCACGCCGCTGCTCGGCCTGACCGTGACGCTGCTCGCTTACCAGGCGGCGTTCTGGCTGTACCGCAAGGCAGGCATGCACCCGCTCGCGAACCCGGTGGCGATCTCGGTCTCGGTGCTGGTGGCGTTGCTGTGGTTCACCGACACGCCCTACGCCACCTATTTCGAGGGCGCGCAGTTCGTGCATTTCCTGCTCGGGCCGGCGACGGTGGCGCTCGCGGTGCCGCTCTACGCGAACCTCGACACCCTGAAGAAGAACCTGCTGCCGCTCGGCGGCGCGCTGCTAGCCGGCTCGCTCACCGCCGCGGTGTCTGCGGTCGGTATCGGCTGGCTGCTCGGCGCGAGCCGCGAGACCCTGCTCTCGCTCGCGCCGAAATCGGTGACCACGCCGATCGCCATGGGCGTGGCGGAAAAGCTCGGCGGCCTGCCTTCGCTCACCGCGGTGCTGGTGGTGAGCACCGGCATCCTCGGTGCGGTGCTGGCGCGCGGCACGCTGAACCTGCTGCGCATCGACGACCATGCGGTGCGCGGCTTCGCCGTCGGCGTCGCGGCGCACGGCATCGGCACCGCGCGGGCCTTCCAGGTGTCCGAGACGATGGGCGCGTTCGCGGGGCTGGCGATGGGCCTGAACGGCCTCGCGACCGCGTTCCTGTTCCCGCTGCTGGCGGGGGTCCTGCGGGGCGCTTGAAGCGGAAACAAGAATGGAATAAAGTAAGGAATTGAAAAAAAGTAAGGATCTCGGATGTCCGCCGCCACCCTGACCAGCAAGGGGCAAGTCACCATCCCGGTGGACGTTCGCCGCCGGCTCGGCCTGAGCGCGGGCGACCAGGTCGAGTTCGTCGAGACGCGCGAGGGCGAGTTCGCCATCAAGCCGGTGATCGACGACGTGCGCTCGCTCAAGGGCTTGCTGCGCAAGCAGCGCCACCCGGTCAGCCTCGAGGACATGAAGGCCACCATCCGGGCGCGCGGCGCGGGACGGTGATCGGCATCGACACGAACGTCCTGGTGCGCTACATCGCGCAGGACGACCGGGTGCAGTCGGCGCGCGCAACCGCGTTCATCGAGCGTGAATGCAGCCCGGAGTCCCCGGGATTCGTCGGACTGGTGGTGCTCGCCGAGGTGGTCTGGGTCAGCGAGAGTCTTTACGGCGCGACCCGGCAGGACGTGGTGAACATCGTGGGCAGGCTCCTGGGCACCCGGCAACTGATGGTGCAGGACGCGGAAACCGCGTGGAAGGCGCTGCGCCTGTTCGAGACGGGAAAGGCGGATTTCGCCGACTGCCTGGTGGCCTGCTCGGCAATCAGCGCGGGGTGCGATCAGGTGGTAACGTTCGACCGGCAGGCCACGGGCGTCGGCATGACGCTGCTGAAGTAGCCGCGCCGTTCAGAACAACGCCATCTGCCCGCCCGCCACCGGCGGCCTGAACAGACCGGTATCGAGTGCCCCCTGCCCGCGCCGCTCCTCGTTCAGCCCGAAGCGCCGGCAGGCGAGGTCGAAGCGCCTGCGGATCAGTTCGGCATGGTTGCCGGTGCCGGTCATGCGGGTGCCGAAGCGCGGGTCGTTCTCGCGCCCGCCGCGCAGCTGACGCACCACGTTCATGACGTGCTCGGCGCGCAGCGGGTAGTTCGCCGCGAGCCATGCGGTGAACAGCGGCTTCACCTCATTCGGCAGGCGCATGACGATGACGCCGGCGGTGGTGGCGCCGGCGGCGGCCGCCGCCTCGACCACCTCCTCGATCGACTTGTCGGTAAGGGCCGGGATCACCGGCGCCACCATGACGCCGGCCGGCACGCCGGCGCGGTGCAGCGCGCGCAGCGTGTCGAGCCGCCGCTGCGGGCTCGCGGCGCGCGGCTCGAGCCTGCGCGCGAGCGTGCGGTCCAGCGTGTTGATCGAGACGAACACCTTGACGAGGTTCTTCACCGCCATCGGCGCGAGCAGATCTAGGTCGCGCTCGACCAGCGCGGACTTGGTGACGATCGACAGCGGATGGTCGCAGGCGGCGAGCACCTCGAGCAGTTCGCGCATCACGCGGTGGCGTCGCTCGATCGGCTGGTAGCAGTCGGTGTTGGTGCCGAAGGCGATGGGTCTGGGCACATAGCCGGGCTTCGCGAGCGCCTCGCGCAGCAGGTCTGCGGCATTGGTCTTGGCGAACAGGCGCGACTCGAAATCCAGCCCCGGTGAAAGGTCGAGGTACGCATGGCTCGGCCGCGCGTAGCAGTAGATGCAGCCGTGCTCGCAGCCGCGGTACGGGTTGATCGACACCTCGAAGGGGATGTCCGGGGACTCGTTGGTGCTGAGGATCGAGCGCGCGCGCTCGATGGTGACGCGCGTGACGAGCGCGGGCGGCGGCGTGTCGTCCGGGGTCCAGCCGTCATCCACCTTTTCGCGCGCCACGGACTCGAAGCGTCCCTGCAGCGCAGAGCGTGCGCCGCGCAGCGCCTCGCCGCGCGGCGTCGTGCCGATGGCGAGGACGGGCCTTGCGCGTCCTGTTTCGTTCCTGCTGGCAGGTTTCATCGACCGGGCCGGTAGAATCGCCGCTCTCTCGTTCAAGCCATCCCGCCACTACTGTATAGATGAACAGTACCCGCCGCAACGTCGCCGTGCTCGCCGCCTGCCAGGCGATGCTGTTCACCAACAATTCGACGCTGATCGCCATCAACGGGCTGGCCGGCCTCGCGCTCGCCCCCTGGGCGGGCCTCGCGACGCTGCCGGTGACCTTCTGGGTGCTGGGCGGGGCGATCGCCACGATGCCGGCGTCGCTTCACATGAAGCGCGTCGGGCGAAAGCGCGGCCTGTCCGCCGGCACCGCCTGGGGCATCGTCGGCGCGCTGATCTGCGCCGGGGCGATCGCGCTGCAGAGTTTCTGGCTGCTGTGCTTCGGCACCCTGGTGTTCGGCGTCTACAACGCCTACGGACAGTACTACCGCTTCGCCGCGGCGGATGTCGCGAGCCCGGACTTTCGCGCCACGGCGATCTCGCTGGTGCTGGCCGGCGGGCTGGTGGGCGGCATCCTCGGACCTACCACGAGCCGGCTGACCATCGATTCGCTCGCGCCGAAGTTCATGGGCGCCTACCTCGCGCTGATCTTTTTTGCGCTGGTCACCCTGGCGCTGATCCGCATGATCCGCATTCCGGACCCGACCGTGGCCGAGCAGACCGAGAGCGGCCGGCCGATGCGCGAGATTGCCGCGCAGCCCGCCTACATCGTCGCGGTGCTCGCCGGGGCGCTGGGCTACGGCGTGATGAACTTCCTCATGGTGTCGACGCCGATCGCGATGGGCGTGTGCGGCCACCCCTACGGCGATGCGGCCTTCGTGATTTCGTCGCACGTGGTGGCCATGTTCGCGCCCTCGTTCTTCACGGGGATGCTGATCCGGCGCTTTCGCGTGCTGCCGGTGATGTTCGTCGGCGCGCTGCTCAATTTCGCCGCGATCGGCGTTGCGCTCTCCGGCATCGGCGTGGAGCAGTTCTGGCTGTCGCTGGTGCTGCTCGGCGTGGGCTGGAATTTCCTCTACATTGGCGGCACCACGCTGCTCACCGGCACCTACCGGCCCGAAGAGCGGGCCAAGGCACAGGGATTCAACGATCAGATGATTTTCGTCGTGATGGTCATTTCCTCGTTCACTTCCGGCATGACGGTCACGGCCGCGGGCTGGGATCGCGTCAACCTGATGGCGCTGCCGCTGGTCGCGATCATCGCCGCGGCCATCGTCTGGTACGGGCTGCGCGAGCGCGCGCAACGCGCGGCCCGGGCATGAGCCGCCCCGCGCCTGCCGTGGTCGGCATGCCGCTCGCCGAGGTCGACACCCCGGCGTTGGTGCTCGATCTCGATGCCTTCGAGCGCAACCTCGAATGCATGATGGCGTCGGTGGCTGGTCGCGGCGTGCGGGTGCGCCCGCACGCCAAGACGCACAAGTGCCCCGAGGTCGCGCTGCGACAGGCGGCGCTCGGCGCCGTCGGGCAGTGCTGCCAGAAGGTTTCGGAAGCCGAGGCCATGGTCGAGGGCGGCATCAAGGACGTGCTGGTCTCCAACGAGGTGGTCGGGGCGGTGAAGATCGCGCGCCTTGCGCGCCTCGCGAAGCGGGCGACGATCGGGGTGTGCGTGGACGACGCGGGCAACGTGGCGGACCTGCAATCGGCCGCGGCGCGCGCAAAGGTGACGCTCGAGGTCTACGTCGAGCTCGAGGTCGGCATGAAGCGCTGCGGCGTGCAGCCGGGCGAGCCGGCGCTCGAACTGGCGCGCGCGATCGAGGCAGCGCCGAACCTGCGCTTTTCCGGCCTGCAGGCCTACAACGGTCGCGCGCAGCACGTGCGCACCATGGCCGAGCGGCGCGCGCTGATCGAGCACGCGGCGGGCGCGGCGAACCGCACGCGGCGCATGATCGAGGCCGCCGGCATCGATTGCCCGCGCGTCACCGGCGCCGGCAGCGGCACCTTCATGTTCGAGGTCGAGTCCGGCGTCTACGACGAGATCCAGCCCGGCTCGTACGCCTTCATGGACCACGATTACGCGAAGAACGAGTGGGCCGCGCCGCTGCCGCGCTTCGAGCATTCGCTGTTCGTGCTGGCCACGGTGATGAGCCGGCCGAACCCGGGCACGGCGATCCTCGACGCCGGGCTGAAGGCTTCGAGCGTCGATACCGGCATGCCGATGGTGTGGGAGCGCCCGGGACTCAACTACGTGCTCGCCTCCGACGAGCACGGCTTCGTCGAGATCGCCGAGGGCGCCGCGGCGCCGGCGCTTGGCGAGAAGCTGTACCTGGTGCCGGGGCATTGCGACCCGACCATCAACCTGTACGACTGGTATGTCTGCGTGCGCGGCGGAAAGGTCGAGGCGCTCTGGCCGATCACCGCGCGCGGCGCGCTGACCTGACGCCGAAGGCCTCAGGCCGCTTCGAGTTCGAACCAGAACGTCGCGCCCGCGCCGGGCATCGCCTCGGCGCCAAGCGTGCCGCCGTGGCGCTCGATGATGCGCTTTACATGGGCGAGGCCGATGCCGGTGCCCTCGAACTCCACGTCGGTGTGCAGGCGCTGGAACACGCCGAACAGCTTGCCGGCGTAGGCCATGTCGAAGCCGATGCCGTTGTCCGCGACGCGCAGCGTGACGCGACCGTCGCGCGCGCTCGCGCTGACGCGGATCTCCGCGGCCGCGCGGCGGCGCGTGTACTTGAGCGCGTTGTCGAGCACGTTCTGCACGACCAGGCGCACCAGCGTCGGGTCGCCGCGCACCGCGGGCAGTTCGCCCACCGTCCAGCGCACCGTGCGCGAACCCCG
The DNA here is from genome assembly GCA_036526195.1 of Burkholderiales bacterium. Lineage (GTDB taxonomy): Bacteria > Pseudomonadota > Gammaproteobacteria > Burkholderiales > SG8-39 > DATCYZ01. Next base: position 4,298 of record DATCYZ010000025.1, on the reverse strand, counting down.
CTGGGCGCGCAACTCCTCGATGATGGAGGCGACCAGCGGGCCGAGCGCCACGTCGGCGAGCGCAATGGGTTTTCGCGCGAGGCGCGAGTATTCGAGCAGTTCGTCGATCAGGGTGCCGAGCCGGGTGGCGGCCGCCGCCGCGCGGGTCGCGAGTTCCGTGGTTTCCGCCTGCGCGCGCACCGTCGGGTCGTCGGCCAGCAGCCGGGTGTAGCCGGCGATATGGCGCAGCGGCGCGCGCAGGTCGTGCGAGATCGAGTAGGAGAACGATTCCAGCTCGCGCATTCAGCGCGCCGATCGCGAGGGACAGATACACGCTGTAAACGGACAGCGTCGGGCTCATCCGGTCTTATCGGGCATCTGACGGATTCGTGTAGGGGCGCGCCTCAGGCGCGACCCGGTTCGCGCCCTCAGTGCAGCGTCGCGCGTCGTCCTTCGTAGATGCCCTGCAGCAGTCGCAAGGAACCGAGGCAGATGGCGCGATGCGAGAGCGCATGGCCGAGGTCATCGACGATGTCGAGCGTCACGGGAACGTGCAGCGCGGCGAGCACGCGCGCGGCGCGCTCGGCGTGTACGCGCGAGACTACCGAGTCGTAGGCACCGTGCACCAGATGGATGCGCGCGTCGATGCGCGCGCCGCATTCCGGCAGGCTGGCGAAGCGCGAGGCATACGCCACCACCGCGCCGGCAAGCCGCGGTCGCGCCTTGACCGCCTCGAGCGCCACCGTGCCGCCCTGCGAGAAGCCGACCAGCACGGTGCGGGTGAAGGAAAGCCCGAGGCTGGTCTGTTCGCGCCGCACCAGGTCCTCGAGGTCGGGCAGCATCGCATCGACCCGCGCACGGTGGTTGTCGAAGTTCAGGCCGCGCGTGGGGTACCAGTCCTGCGCCGCGCCGCCGCGCGCGCCGGGGTCGAAGCCGCTCGGCACCAGCAGGGCCGCGCTCGGAAAGCGCGCCTGGAACTGGAAGGCGATCGGGATCATCGAGCGCGCCGTGGCGCCGCAACCATGCAGGAAGACGAACAGGTGCCGGGCGGGGTGTTCGGGCGTCGGTGCAAAACGATAAACCCGGCCGGAGGACATGGGTCGATTCTGGCCTCAACCCCCGCGATCTGCAAACCGCCGTGGCGGAGCGAAATGCCCCGGGCCGGCGCGGAACGAGGGCCCGAGGCCCTGCCAATCGACGGTCAGGCGCCGTGGCGTTCACGCGCGGTTGGAAACCGGGGGCGTCAGCAGGGCCTTGAGGCATTGCCCGGTGTGGCTGCCGGCGGTGCGCGCGACGCGCTCGGGCGTCCCGGCGGCGACGAGGCGGCCGCCGCCTTCGCCACCCTCGGGGCCGAGGTCGATCACCCAGTCCGCCGTCTTGATGACGTCTAGGTGATGCTCGATGACCACCACCGTGTTGCCCGCATCGCGCAGCCGGTTCAGCACCTCGAGCAGCAGGCGGATGTCGTGGAAGTGCAGGCCGGTGGTGGGCTCGTCGAGCACGTAGAGCGTGCGGCCAGTGTCGCGCTTCGAAAGCTCCAGCGACAGCTTGACGCGCTGCGCCTCGCCGCCCGAGAGTGTGGTCGCCGACTGCCCGAGGCGCAGGTAGGCGAGCCCGACTTCGGAGAGCGTGCGCAGCTTGCGCGCGATCGCCGGCACCGCGGCAAAGAACGCCGCCGCCTCGCTCACCGACATCTGCAGCACGTCGTGGATCGAGCGGCCCTTGTAGAGGACGTCCAGCGTTTCGCGGTTGTAGCGCCGGCCGGCGCAGACGTCGCAGGGCACGTAGACGTCGGGCAGGAAGTGCATTTCCACGCGGGTCACGCCGTCGCCCTGGCAGGCTTCGCAACGTCCGCCCTTGACATTGAACGAGAAGCGCCCGGCATCGTAGCCGCGGCTGCGCGCCTCGGGCACGCCGGCGAACAGTTCGCGGATCGGGGTGAAGAGGCCGGTGTAGGTCGCGGGGTTGGAGCGCGGCGTGCGCCCGATCGGGCTCTGGTCGACGCTGACCACCTTGTCGAGCTGGCCGAGGCCTTCGATGGCGTCGTGCGGCGCGGGTTCGGCGGAGGCCCCGTAGAGCGCGCGCGCGACCGCGGCGTAGAGCGTGTCGTTCACCAGGGTCGACTTGCCCGAACCGGACACGCCGGTGACGCAGACAAAGAGGCCGAGCGGCACCTCGAGGTCGATGCCCGCGAGGTTGTGGCCGCGCGCGCCGAGCACGCGCAGCACGCGGCGCGCCACCGGCCGGTGGCGGGTACGCGGGACCTCGATGGTCAGGCGCCCGGAAAGGTAGCCGCCGGTGAGCGAGTCCGGGTCGGCGATGATGGCCTCGGGCGTGCCGGCGGCCACCACCTCGCCGCCGGCCTCCCCCGCGCCCGGCCCCATGTCGATCACCCAGTCCGCGGCGCGGATCGTTTCCTCGTCGTGCTCGACGACGATGACGGTGTTGCCGAGGTCGCGCAGGCGCTTCAGCGTGCCGATCAGGCGCGCGTTGTCGCGCGGGTGCAGGCCGATCGAGGGCTCGTCGAGCACGTACATGACGCCGGTGAGGCCGGAGCCGATCTGGCTGGCGAGGCGGATGCGCTGCGCCTCGCCGCCGGAGAGCGTTTCCGCCGGACGGTCGAGCGAGAGGTAGTCGAGTCCGACGTTGACGAGGAACTCCAGCCGGCCGGTGATCTCGCGCACGATGCGATCGGCCACCTGCGCGCGCGCGCCCTCGAGCGCCAGTGTGCGAAAGAACGCCAGCGACTGGCGCATCGGCAGGGCGGACAGGGCATGGATCGGCGTGTCGCCGATCTTCACGTGCAGGGCCTCGCTGCGCAGGCGCGCGCCATGGCACGCCGGGCAGGCGTGGCGGGTGCGCAGGCGCGCGAGTTCCTCGCGCACCACGGCGGTGTCGGTTTCGCGCCAGCGCCGCTCGAGGCCGGGGATCACGCCCTCGAAGGGATGGCGCTTCACGGTGTGCCGGCCGCGCGCGTTCGGGTAGCTGAAGGCGATCGCCTCCTCCCCCGAGCCGTGCAGCACGCGTTCCTGGATCTCGTCGTCGAGCGCCTCCCAGGGCTGCTCGATGTCGAAGCCGTAATGCGCCGCGAGCGAGAGCAGCATCGAATGGTAGAAGTGGTTGCGCCGGTCCCAGCCGCGAATCGCGCCGCCGGCGAGGCTGAGCGCCGGGTGCGCGACCACGCGGCGCGCGTCGAAGCGCTCGACCGTGCCCAGCCCGTCGCAGCCGGCGCAGGCGCCCAGCGGGCTGTTGAAGGAAAACAGGCGCGGCTCGAGTTCGGGCAGCGAGGCGCCGCAACTCGGGCAGGCAAAGCGCGAGGAGAACAGGTGCTCGACACCGGTGTCGGCCTCGAGCGCGATGGCGCGGCCCTCGCCCTGGCGCAGCGCGGTTTCGAAGGATTCCGCGAGCCGCTGGCGCGCGGCCGGCCGCACGCGCAGCCGGTCCACCAGCACGTCGATCGAGTGGCGCGCGTGGCGCTCGAGGCGCGGCGCGGCATCGAGGTCGACCAGCGTCCCGTCCAGGCGCACGCGCGTGAACCCCTGCGCGCGCAGCGCGGCGAAGACATCGTCGCGCTCGCCCTTGCGCTCGGAGACCAGCGGCGCAAGGATCGACAGGCGCGTTTCCGCCGGCAGCGCGAGCGCCGCGTCGACCATCTGCGAGACCGACTGGGCGGCAAGCGGCAGGCCGTGCACCGGGCAATGCGGCTGGCCGGCGCGCGCGTACAGCAGGCGCAGGTAATCGTGGATCTCGGTGACCGTGCCCACGGTTGAGCGAGGGTTGTGGCTGGTGGCTTTTTGCTCAATCGAGATGGCGGGCGACAGCCCCTCGATCATGTCGACATCGGGCTTGTCCATCAGCTGCAAAAACTGGCGCGCGTAAGTCGACAGGCTTTCAACATAGCGGCGCTGCCCCTCGGCGTAGAGGGTGTCAAATGCCAGGCTGGACTTGCCTGAGCCGCTCAGTCCAGTGATCACCACCAGCTGGTTGCGGGCAATGTCCAGATCAATGTTTTTGAGGTTGTGCGTTCGCGCCCCACGAATGCTGATGCAAGGGGTTTGCAGGGCTTTGGCCAGGTAGGCGCCTTCGTCGGTGGTATTCACAAAAAGCTCAGCTCTGAAAATGGGTATGAGCCCTTTTCGGGCCAACCCGGCATGATAGTCCCAAGCGTAAGCATTGGCCTTGTGCTGGCTTGGCAGCTCAAGAGGCAGGGCGTCAGATCATGGACAATGCCCGGTCGTTTCTTGCCGCTGTTTGGCGGTGTTGTTTACCAGAGAAGAGGTTGATTTTTGTCTGATCAAGCGCAATCTGTCGCGTCCGAA
>DATCYZ010000024.1:0-2370 GCA_036526195.1 Burkholderiales bacterium | reverse complement strand
GTATGACAAGAGGCGTGGGAAGGATTGGAGCGGGGACAAGGTGAAGCAGTACAGCAAGGTCATGCGCGCGGATTTCGGCGCGCACGTCGTGAGGAAACGCTACAGGCTCGTCTAGAACATGACACCGGACCGGACGAAGCTTCTCGTTGATGCGGTGGCCTTCGCCGCCTACAAGCACCGCCGCCAGCGGCGCAAGGACCTCGAGGCTTCGCCCTACATCAACCACCCGATCGCGCTCGCGCGCGTGCTCTCGGTGGAGGCTGGCCTTTCCGACCCCGCGCTGCTCGCCGCCGCGGTGCTGCACGACACGATCGAAGACACCGAGACGACGCTCGAGGAGCTGAAGGAGCGCTTCGGCAGGACCGTCGCCGCGGTGGTGATGGAAGTGACCGACGACAAGACCCTGCCCAAGGCCGAGCGCAAGCGCCTGCAGGTCGAGCACGCGGCCGAGATCTCGCGGCGCGCGAAGCTCGTCAAGCTCGCCGACAAGATCTGCAACGTGCGCGACGTCGCCGACTCGCCGCCGCACGAATGGCCGCTCGAGCGCCGACGCGAGTACTTCGACTGGGCGAAAGCGGTCGTCGACCGCATCCGCGGCACGAACCGCAAGCTCGAGCGCCTGTTCGATGAGGCGTACCGGCGGCGGCCTTAGCGCCGAACGGCGCACAGTAGTTCGCCTTGAGGGGAATCACGTTCCGCACCCCGCCCTTCGGGTTCGGCACGTCGCCCTTGTAGCGCGGGATCACGTGGATGTGGGCGTGCCAGACCGACTGCCCGGCGGCCTCGCCGCAGTTGGCGCCGACGTTGAACCCGTCGGGCGAGAAGCGCTGCTCGAGGATGGGCCGGATCGCGCGCGCCAGCTGGAAGCAGTCCGCGTACTCGGTGTCCGAGAGGTCCCAGACCGTCTCCGCGTGGCGCCGGGGAATGATGAGGGCGTGGCCCGGCGAGACGGGAAACCGGTCGTAGACGGCGATGGCGGACGCGTTTTCGGCGATGATCTCGCGGCCGGGGCGGCAGAAGATGCACTGCGTGGGAATGGCTTGCATGCGCAGATAATAGCCGCGAGGCAAGGCCGGACGCAGGAGGGGGTGAATGGACCGTACCGAGCGTTTCTACAGGATCGACCGCCTGCTCCGGGCGAGCCCCGTCACGCCGTTCGTGAAGCTGCAGGAAGCGCTCGGCATCTCCCGGGCCCAGCTCAAGCGCGACCTCGCCTACATGCGCGAGCGCCTCAACGCCCCCATCGAGTACGACCGCGACACGAACGGCTACAGGTTCGGCAAGCCGCTCGCCGGCCCGCGCTATGAGCTTCCCGGCCTGTGGTTTTCCGCGGAGGAGACGCACGCGCTCCTCACGATGTACCAGGTGCTGAAGGGCCTGGATCGCGAAGTCCTGGGTCCGCACGTGGAGCCGCTCCTGGACCGGCTGCGCGGGATCCTCGGCGCGGGCGACCATAGCTGGAAGGAGCTGGAAAACCGCATCCGCCTCATTCCCATCGGGCGGCGCCGCTCGGAGGCGGGGCAATTCGGCGTGGTGGCGGGGGCGCTCATGCGGCGCCGGCGGCTGCGCGTGAAGCACTTCAACCGCGTCAACGGTGCGCTCACCGAGCGCGGCCTCTCGCCGCAGAGCCTCGTCTACTACCGCGACAACTGGTACCTGGATGCCTGGTGCCACCTGAGGAACGACCTGCGCAGTTTCTCGGTGGATGCGTTCCGCGAGGCGGCGATGCTCGATGAGCGCGCGAAGGAGGTGCCGAAGGCCGAGCTCGAGGAGTACCTCTCCTCGGGCTACGGCATCTTCGCCGGGCGCAAGGTGGAGTGGGCGACGATTCGCTTCACGCCGCTCGCGGCGCGCTGGGTGTCGGCGCAGCGCTGGCACTCCAAGCAAAAGGCGCGCACCGAGGCGGACGGGAGCTACGTGCTGGAAGTGCCTTACGCGAACGACCAGGAGCTGCTGATGGAGGTGCTCAAGTACGGGCCGGAGGCCGAGGTGCTCGCGCCGCCCGAGTTGCGCGAGCGCGCGGCGAAGCAGCTGCGCGAGGCGGCGGCGAAGTACGCCTAGGCGCGGCTCCACTTCCCGGCGAAGGCGCAGTACTCGCAGTCCCGCGCGGGCGCGGGCGGCTGCGGCGCGTGCAGGTTCTCGCGGATGGCCGTGAGCGTCTGCTCCACCCAGGCGTCGTCGCCCGCGTAGGGGATCATCTTCACGCGGAATTCCAGGCGGTTGCCGAACGCCTCGAGGTCGCGCCGGCCGTTGGCGTAGACGAACCAGCCGCGCTTCGCTACCGCAAGGCCCTGGCGCCGCAGGAGCCACTGGTAGAACTCCATCTGGCGCTTGTAGCCGTCCTGCCAGTCGGCATCGAGCGTCACCTCG
>DATCYZ010000023.1:0-32030 GCA_036526195.1 Burkholderiales bacterium | reverse complement strand
CGCGGTAAACACCGCCGCATCGTCCGGATCGCAATAGGTGAACCCGCGCAGCATCACTTCCTCCATCACCGACTGCGCGAGGGCGAGTGCCTGCTTGCGGACCACGGGGTCGGGGCTGGCACGGGTGACCTGGTTGAACAGGACCATGATGCCGACCAGTCCGACGCTCAGGACGACGATGAACACCACCAGTTCGATGATTGTCAGGCCGCGCTGACGCCTACTGGACATAGCCGGTCTCTGCAAGAACGGTGATGGTGCCCCCCGATACAGAGACCGTCGCCGCGGCACTTGCCTGCCCGAGGGGGTTGAACGTGAACGTGGTCGGGCTGGAACTCAGCGTCACGCCGGAGGGGGTGGAGATCGAGTAGGCGGCCCCGGTTGAAAGGGAGAGAACCGGGGTCGCGCAACCCGCGTTGTAACCGAGACTGAGCGCCGAGGCGGAGACGCAGACGTGGACCGTGCGACGCTGGGCAATTGCCTGCTTCTGCGCATAGCGGACCGCGGCCCGGACCTGTTCCTGGAACCAGCCGATCTGCGTTTCGCTGGTGTTCAGGAGAGGCAAGGCGAGCGCCGCCAGGATGCCGAGGATCACGATGACAATGACCAGCTCGGTGATCGAGAATCCGTGCGCGGCGCGCCTTGGGCGTGTGCCGATCATCCCCTTTCCTCCAGAAGCGTACGGATCCAACGCTCGCGCGCCTCCGGCAAATTCGGAAAAACGTTCAACATTCTTGCGGCGGCTGACCGGGCCTCGGCTGCGGCGCCGACGAACCGGAGCACGCGCAATTCCTCCAGGCGGACATCGGCGCTCAAGGGCGCCATCGCCACCGCCTGCGCCATCCACCGTCGCAGCGTGGTCGGGTCTGCGGGCACAGGCAACAGCGCGGCCAGTTCACGCTGGCAGGCGATGCGGGCAATCAGCGCGCGCACCTCACCGGGATCCGCGCGCTGTGCGTCCGCGAAGGCCGCATCGGCGCGCGCAGCCGCGTCGGGCTTGCGGCCCTGCAGCGCCTGCGCGAACCAGAACTGGCCCGCATACCAATGATAGCGCCAGTCGCGGGGTTCCACGCGACGCGCCACCTCGAACCAGGTCGCTGCCTCGAGCACGCGGGCGGTGCGCCAGTTGCGATTCGCCCAGGCCGCGGCGGCCTCGGCAAGCACCGGCGCGAGAAGCAGCACGACAAGCGGGACGATCACGGCGAATCGTGCAATCGTTCGCCACCGTGGGCCAATCGCAACGAGGCCATCGTGCGCGCTACCCGACCTGACGGCGCCAGCCTGCGCGCGATCCAGCACGCCGGCCGCAATCCCGAACCCTGCCAAGCAGACCGGGACGTAGAACGGGTAGTCGAACAACGCGTGGACTGCAAGTGCGGCAATCACTCCAAGCGCAGATAGAGCGGGAATCCAGTTCGTGCAGTCGGATGACTTCGGGGCAAGGACGCGCCATGCTGCGTGTACCGGAGCGCAAAGTAGCGCCCAAAAAAATGCCAGTCCGACCAGACCTGTTTCGAGAATGATCTGCAGGTAATCATTGTGCGCGAATGAGGTGCTTTCGTTCGCGTAACTCAGCACTTGATAACGGTTCGCTTCCAGCAAGCGTTCGAAAGTAAGGTAGCCCGACCCAAGCACCGGATGATCCGGCACTGCGCGCCGCGCGACCGAGTACAGTTCAAGGCGTGATGCCCCGGATTTCTCTGCAATCACAGTAAGCCTCTCGGAAATGGATGGATCAATCACCCTCTCTCCCCGAGAGCCCGATATCTGCTGCCCTACGGCAACCACCCAGAAACCAACAACCAATCCCCCCGCAATGCCCACAAGCCGGCGCGTAATAATGGGATCCAGGCGCGCACTCCGTCGTGCGGCAATAACTGCCAACAGTCCGGTCCCAAGCGCAATGTATCCGGCTCGACTTGCCGCCGCGGCAACCCCCGCCGCGAGCAATATCACGGCGGCATAGCGCCAGCGCGCATCCGATTCAGCCGACGCCACGCAGGCCGGCACGAGCGCCATCACCAGAAAGATCGACAGCGTGCCTGGTGTCTCGAATCCCGCGCTCGCGCGCGTGAAGCCCTGCACTAGGACCTGTAAAAGCGCCCAAAGTACGCCAAGGGCGAATGCAACCAAGCTCGCTACACAGAGCGCGGGCCATGCCTCATTCGACACACGAACGCCCACGACATAACCTGCCGCAAGAATCGTCGCGTTGAACGTGGCCGCGGGGGTATAGGCTTCGTGCCAAAGCAGGTTACCGAGCACCAGCCAGAGGACGAATGCGGCGACGGCGGCGCTCGTGACGGAACGCGGGATCGGCCTCGCTTCCCAGCAGGCCGCACAAGCCGTCAATGCGATGACGGTCGCAAGCCACAACGCGGGGCTTGCATGCACGGAGCCAATCGAAGCCGCCGCCAGCGCGAGAAAAAAAAGAGGGGCCGCGAGGCCCCTCCTTTCGATTCGCCTGCCGGCGCCGGCCCGGTAGGGCGCAGCCACACCGGTCAAGCAATCAGGCCGTCCGAAACCTCACCCGCACAGAGTGGCATTGATCGCGGCGCAGTCGTGGGACACGGAGTCAACCGTCGCGGTCGGCGTAGCGCAAGTGCCGCCCAGCGTCACGCCGCCAGACGTAATCACTGCGCCTTGAATGGCGCTGATGGTGCTGGTCGTGCGCGTCGAAGCGTAGCGAAGCACCGCCGCGGACTGCATGGCGCCACACGCGCCGTCCGCCACCGCCTGCCGGGCGGAGGTCCGGAAGTCGACGAACTGCGGCACCGCCACCGCGGACAGGATTCCGAGAATGACGATTACGACGATGAGTTCGATCAGGGTGAAGCCCTTTTGCGCCACGCGTTTCATGGTTGAAACCTCCTGTTGATCCTGAACGCCATTTTGTCAAGCCACCGACCCACGCGAATCCTTCGCTGGCACCGGGAGCCTTTATCCATTCGTTCAATTCTGCCACCATATTCGATGGCAACGCAACCCGAAACTGTGAACAAAAGCAATGGGCTCGCCTCGATACTCGATAAAACACGTGATTTGCGTCACGTTTCCTCGCCCCAGCGATATGGCAGGACCGGAACGACGCGAAAGCCGATGGATCCCGGCACGGTGGTGGATTCGACACGGAACCGGAGGGTCGATTCGCCGCTCCCCAGACGCAACGTTCGCGTGAACCGGGGAAGGTAGACCAGTTCATTCCTTCCCCCATCGAACCACCAGCTCCCGGGCGCCTGCCGCGCCTGCTCGGCCGGCTTGAGCGAGCCTGCATGGTTCGGCAAACCGATACGCGCCAACGCCACCGGATCACGTCGCATCCAGTCGGCAGGATCCACCGGCTCTCCGCGGACGATCGATTCCGCCAGCCTGAGGTTGACGCCAGCGTACAGGCGGCTGAGCGTCGCCTGCACCATCGCGTGCTCCGCCTCCTCGAACAGGTCGAGCATGCGGTCCGCAAGCACCGCCACCAGGACAGCCGCGATCGCCACGTAGGCCGCAAGTTCGAGGCGCGTCAGGGATCGGCGACCGTACATGGAAGTTCTGTGCCGAGACCTTCCCGGCGACGCCCTTACCTCTTCAACATCACCTTGCCCATCTCCCAAATCGGCAGGAATACGCCAAGCGCGAGGATGAGCACCATGATGCCGAGCGCGACGGTGATGATCGGCTCGATATTCGAGGCAAGGTTCTTGATCTCGTAGTCGACCTCGCGCTCGTACATGTCCGCGACCTCTCCAAGCAGGTCATCGAGCTCCCCGGTCTCCTCACCCACCGCGATCATCTGCAGGACCACCGGGGTAAATACACCTGTGGTCACGGCGGTGCGCAGGATGCTTTCGCCGCGCTCCACGCCCTCGCGCATCTGCTCGATGCGTGCCGCGAGGTGCGCATTGTCGACCACGCTCGCGACCACGGTCAGTCCTTGCACGATGGGCACCCCGGCCCGCGACGCGAGCGCGAAGGCGCGCGCGAAGCGGGCAAGCGTTGCCTTCAGGATGATCGGCCCCGCAAGGGGAAGGCGTAGCTTCAGTCGATCCCAGATCAGCCTGCCGCTGTCGGTGCCGGTCCAGAGGATGAATGCGGAAATCGAGAACGCGATCGCCGCGATGATCAGGTACCAGTACGACACGAAGAAGTTGGAGCTTGCAACCAGCATCCGCGTCAACAGCGGCAGCGGCACCTTGCTGGCTTCGAAAATCTTCGCGAACGCCGGGATGACCGCAAAGTTCACGATGGCGATCGCCACCACGATGGCGCCGACCACGATCATCGGGTAACGCACCGCCGTCTTGATGCGCTCGCGAACATCCTTCTCGAACTCGAGATAGAAGAAAAGCCGGTTGAACGATTCGTCGAGCTGTCCGGTCGTTTCACCGACACGCACGACGCTGACGTAAAAGTGCGAGAACACCTTGGGATGGCGGCGCATTGCAACCGAAAGCTCGCGGCCCGCATCCAGGCTGCCGCGGAGGTCGGAAATCACATCCCGCAGCGAGCGATTCTGCGTCGACTGTGCGAGCCCTGCCAGCGCCTGGAGGATCGGCACGCCGGACTTGAGCAAGGTGAACATCTGGCGGGAGAAGAGCATGGTGTCCACCAGCGTGATTGGCGGCGCCGTCATCTTGTCCAGCCAGTCTGGCAAAACGATCTCGCCGCGCCCGCCGGTCGGGCGGATCTCGACCGGCGTGACCCCGGTGTTCATCAGTTGCGTCGCGACCGCGCCCTGGTCCGCGCCCTCGAGCGTGCCGGTGATCAGCTCGCCTCGCAGCCCCCGTCCGCGGTAGCTGAAAAACGGCATTACAACTCTTCCACCTGGGTGGCGACCTTGATCACCTCGGAAACCGTGGTCCGGCCGCCGATTGCCAGCTGCACCGCGTGATCGGTCAGCGTATGACCCTTGAGGTGCAAGCGCGCCATGTCGATGAACGCATTGGGGTCCGCGCGGTTCGCTGCGCGGGCGAGATCGGTGGTCATCTCGAGCATCTCGTACACCCCTGTGCGGCCCGCGTAGCCGGTGCCGTTGCAATGCGAGCAGCCGCGGCCGCGCCGGAAGCGCTGCCCGCGCGCAACCTCCTCGCCGACCGTGCTCAGCAGCCAGCGCAACTCATGGTCCTCGAGGTCGCTGTCCTCGACGCAGGTTTCGCAGATCAGGCGCACCAGGCGTTGGGCGATCACCGCATGAACCGAGGTCGCGACCATGTAGGCCGCCACGCCCATGTCGACAAGCCGGAGCGGCGAACTCGCCGCATCCTTGGTGTGCAGCGTGGACAGCACCAAGTGACCCGTGAGCGCTGCGCGCAAGCCGATCTGCGCGGTTTCCTCGTCGCGAATCTCGCCGACCAGGATCACGTCGGGGTCCTGGCGCAAGGTTGAACGCAGCACCCGCGCGAACGTGAGTTCGATCTTTTCGTTGACCTGGACCTGGTTGATGCCGGGCAGCCGGTATTCCACCGGATCCTCGACCGTCAGGATCTTGCGCTCGACCGTGTTCAATTCCGAAAGGGCCGCGTACAGGGTCGTGGTCTTGCCGCTGCCGGTGGGCCCGGTCACCAGGATCATCCCCGCCGAGCGATGCAGGATCTCCCGGAAGCGCTCCAGCATTTCCGCCGGCATGCCGATGGAATCGAGGCGCGCAAGCGTCGCCTTCCTGTTCAGCAATCGCAGCACCACGGATTCGCCGAACTGCGTCGGCATGGTCGACATGCGCACGTCGATCTTCTGGTCGCGCACCGCGACGTTCAGGCGGCCGTCCTGCGGCAAGCGTCGTTCGGAGATGTCGAGCCCTGCCATCAGCTTCAGGCGCTGCACCAGCGCCGGGCCGATGCGGATATCGGCTTCCGTCTGCAGCAACAGCACGCCGTCGATGCGAAACCGGATCTGTACGCGCCCTTCCTGCGGCTCGACGTGGACGTCCGAGGCGTTGACCTGGACGGCGTCCTCGAACACGGTCTGCAGGAGCTTGACGACCGGCGCTTCCTCAGCGCCCAGACCGGCGCCAAGCTGCCCGAAGTCGACGTAGTCGTCGCCAAGGTCACGCTCCAGCTCCTTGGCGAGGCCGGAGATCTCCTCGGTGCGCCGGTACAGCCGGTCAATGGTCTGCAACAGCAGCGTCTCGCTGACAACGGCGGTCTGGATGTCGCTCTTGAGGATGCGCGAGAGCTCATCGAACCCGAACAGGTCGCTCGGATCCGCCATCGCGACGAGGTAGCCGTCACGGCGCTGCTCCAGCACGAGGGCGCGAAAACGCCGCGCCTGCGTTTCCTGGAGCTTGTGCACCGTGTCGAGGTTGAAGTTGTAGAACTTCAGGTTGACGTACGGGATGTTCAGCTGGCGCGAGATCGCCTCGCAGATCTGCTCGTCCGTGGCATAGCCCTGCTCGACGAGCACGCGCCCGAGCTTGCGCCCGCTGCGCTTTTGCTCCTCGAGCCCGAACTTGAGCTGTTCCTGCGAGATCACCCGCTCCGAGACGAGCAGATCCCCGATGCGGAATTTTTCAGGACGACCCATCATGGCCTCCACGAGCCTGCGTCCGGGCGATTATCCCCCAGTCCCCACCGTCGCGCCGCGACGCGGAGCCGCGCCGGCTACCCGCGACATTGTAAGGAGACACCGGGCGCTGCACGACCCGCGTGCTGTTAAGCCTTGTCAACCGGTCCCGTGCCCCGGGCGCGCGAACGCGCGGGGCCGCACTCGCAATGCGCGCCGATCTCGTCCATCATTGCGGCCTTCCGCGCACCGCAAAGACGGATCGACCCATGGCCACCTTCGCCTCGCAAGCCGACCTCAAGCCGAAGAAGACGCGCTTCCAGAAGCTCTCGGCAAACTGCTACGCCTTCACCGCCGAAGGCGACCCGAACACCGGTGTCATCGTCGGCGACGACGCCGTCATGGTGATCGACGCGCAGGCCACGCCGCGCATGGCGCGCGAGGTGATCCGCCGCATCCGCAAGGTGACGAAGAAGCCGATCAAGTACGTGGTGCTGTCGCACTACCACGCGGTGCGCGTGCTCGGGGCCTCGGCCTACAAGGCGCAGCAGATCATCGCCAGCCAGGCCACGCTCGGCCTGATCCGCGAGCGCGGCAAGCAGGACATGGCGAGCGAGATTGGGCGCTTTCCGCGGCTGTTCCGCGGCGCCGAGTCGATTCCCGGACTCACCTGGCCCACCCTCACCTTCCGCGGCGAGATGACGGTGATGCTCGGCGCGCTCGAAGTGAAGATCACTCACGCGGGGCCGGGGCACACCGGCGGCGACACCATCGTCTGGGTGCCTTCGCAGCGCGTGCTGTTCTCCGGCGACCTCGTCGAGTACGAGGCCGGCATCTACACCGGCGACGCGCACCTCGAGGAATGGCCGGCCACGCTGCAGACGCTGCGCGCGCTCAAGCCGCGCATGCTGGTGCCGGGCCGCGGCCCGGCGCTCACCACACCCGCCGCCTGCGAAAAGGCGATCCGCTACACGCAGGATTTCGTGCGCGGTCTGTACGCAGTGGCGGTGCGCGGCGTCAAGGCCGGCAAGACGCTCAAGCAGGTCTACGCCATGGCGCGACGCAGGATGGACCCGGTTTACGGCGCCTATCCGATCTACGAGCACTGCATGACCTTCGACGTCTCGCGCGCCTACGACGAGGCGCGCGGCATCAAGCATCCCCGCATCTGGACCGCGCGGCGCGACCGCGAGATGTGGCGCGAGATCGCGGACTGAGGCGCGCATGCCGGCCCCGCTCGTCCTGCTGCCGGGCCTGCTGAATACGGGCGAAGTCTGGCAGCGCGTGATCGACGCGCTCGGCCCGGTGACCCCGCCGCATCTGCCGGACCTGACGCAGGACGACTCGATCGCCGCGATGGCCGCGCGCGTGCTGGCGGGCGCGCCCGCGGAACCCTTCGCGCTGGCCGGGCAGTCGATGGGCGGCTACGTGGCGCTCGAGATCATGCGGCAGGCGCCGGCACGCGTTGCGCGCCTCGCGCTGATCGACACCCAGGCGCGCCCCGACACCGAGGAAGCCACGGAACGGCGCCACGCGCTCATGCGCATCGCCGACGCGGGCCGATTCGATACTGTCGCCGACCGGCTCATGCCGCTCTTGCTCGACGCCCCGCGCATCGACGACCCGGTGCTCACTACGCTCATCCGCAAGATGGCGCATGCCGTGGGCGCCGAGGCCTTCGGGCGCCAGCAACGCGCGATCATCGGGCGCGCGGATTCGCGTCCGGGTCTGGGCGCCATCGCCTGCCCGACGCTGGTGCTGTGCGGCGAGCATGACCTGCTGACCCCGCCCGATCGCCACGCGGAGATGGCGCAGGCCATTGCGGGCGCGAAACTGGTGGTGGTGCCCGCATGCGGGCACATGGCCCTGGTCGAACGGCCGCGGGAAATCGCCCGCGCCCTGCAGGACTGGCTGGACGCCTGAATCGCAGGTACGGGTCCCGCAGGGATGCCGGGAATCAGACTTGGGGGTAAGGCGCGGTCCCGCTCCGTTTCGCCGGTGAGGCAGATTCGGAGCGGGACGTAACCCCGCCGCGGAGGAGGAGGGAGGAGGAGACCGCGGCGGGCGCGTTCAAATATTGCGTTGCAACAATAGTATGGCTTTGCACCCTCGTTGAGAATATAGTGGTTACTTGAAACACTTTTGCGGATTTCGCAAAAATGGCCGCACATTTGGAAGAAATGCGGGTGTTCACCCGGGTGGTCTCCGCCGGCAGTCTGTCCGCCGCCGCCCGGGAACTCGGCTCCTCGCCCGCCGTGGTCAGCCGCACGCTGGCCGCGCTCGAGTCGCGCCTCGGCGTGCGACTCGTCAACCGCACGACCCGGCGCCTCCACCTGACCGACGAGGGCGCAGCGTACTTCGACGCGTGCAATCGCATCCTTGCCGAGATCGACGAGGCCGACGCCACCGCAGCGGCCGGTCGCTCGGAACCGCGCGGCGTGCTGCGCGTGGCGATTCCCGCCTCCTTCGGTCACCAGCACGTGGCCCCGCTGGTGCCGGCGTTCGTCCAGCGCTACCCCCTGGTGCGGCTCGCGCTGAGCCTGTCGGACCGGGCGGTGAGCCTGATAGAGGAAGGCTACGACGTCGCCATCCGCATCGCCGAACTCGAGGATTCATCGCTTGCCGCGCGCAAGCTCGCGCCGAACCGGCGCGTGGTCTGCGCAAGCCCCGCCTACCTCGCGCGCCACGGCACGCCGCGCACCCCGGCGGAACTCGTGCAGCATGAGTTCCTGATGACCACCTCGGAGCACGATTTCTCGTTCGTGATCGAGTATCGCGATCCGCAGGGCGAATCCGGATCGGTGCGCGTGTCGGGCCGCCATGCCTGCGACCACTGGAGCGTGCTGCGCGACTGGGCCGTGGCCGGACTCGGGCTTGCGCTGAAATCGACTTGGGACGTGCGACGCCACCTCGAGGACGGCTCGCTGGTCGCGCTGTTTCCGGGCTACACCTTCGACACCGACGTCGCGATCTACGCGGTCTATCCGCACCGGCGCCTGCTGCCGGCCAAGACCCGCGCCTTCATCGACTTCCTCGCCGAGTCGTTCGGGCCGGAACCCTACTGGGACCGGCCGGTGAATCCGGTCATCGCCGAAGAACGCGCGCCGAAAACCTCGCCGAAACCGCGGATCAAGGCGCGCGCAACCGCCTGACCAGCGTGGCGCGCGGCATCGCGCGTGATCTGCCTCATTGCAGAAACGAATGGAATGCCGTTCCGCCCGGATCAGGCTATTATCCGGCGGCAGCCCAATCTCAGGAGGAGAGGATGAAAGCACTCATGACAGGCGTCGCGCTTGCCGCCGCCACACTGGTTTCCGGCCCCACGATCGCGCAGGACGTGAAGGGTCCGAAGGTGTCCTGGAACATTTCCGTCTGGGGCAACACGCGCGCCTTCACACGCGGCGTCGAACTGATGTCTGCCGAGGCCGCGAAGCGCACCGGCGGCAACTTCGCGATCAAGATCGCCTACGCCAACCAGCTCTCGCCCGAACGCGAGAACCTGGACAACATCAAGATCGGCGCGCTCGAAGGGGCGCTGTTCTGCTCCTCGTACCACCCGGGCAAGAACCTCGCAATGACGGTGCTGGACCTGCCGTTCCTGCCGCTGGACAACCTCGACATCGCGCAAACGGTGTACGAGGCCGTCTACCAGCACCCGTACATCCAGAAGGAAATGCAGCGCTGGAATGCCGTGCTGATCATGGGCGCGCTGCTGCCGCAGTACGAGTTCATGGGCGTGGGCGACCCCCCGAAGAAGCTCGAGGACTGGAAGGGCAAGCGCGTGCGCGCGCTCGGCGGGTTGGGCGAGGCGATGCGGGCGCTGGGCGCCACGCCGACGACCGTGACCGCCTCCGAGGTCTACACCTCGCTCGATCGCGGCACGGTGGACGCCGCCTCGTTCCCGTTCTCCTACGCGCATGCGGCCTTCAAGCTCGATGAGATCAGCAAGTGGTTCACCGAGAACCTCTCGCCGGGCGCGGTGAACTGCCCGCTGGTGTTCTCGCAGACCGCCTGGAACAACCTGCCGCCGCAGTACCGCCAGATCATCCAGGACACGAAGCCGGCGGCCTACGAGGCGCTGAAGAAGGCCTACAAGGCGGCGGACGAGAAGAACCTGCCGCTGTTCCGCAAGAAGCTCACCCCGATCACCTACTCGGACGCGGAACTCGACCGCTTCCGCGCGATCGGCGGCAAGCCGGTGTGGGACAAGTGGGTGAAGGACACGAGCGCCAAGGGCGTGCCGGCGCAGGAACTGCTCAACCTGATCCTCGCCACGGCGAAGAAGGCCTCGGGCAAGTAAGCCCGCGGCTTTTCACATGAGCCAGGCACCGCAGGACGCGGCGGCTGCCGACGGGGCGCTCGCGCGCCTCGACCGGTGGTACGCCCACATCGAGGACTACCTGAACTACGTCGCCGCGGCGGTGATCTTCGCGATGATGCTGTTCGTGTGCGCGGAGGCCATCCTGCGCACCGCGTTCAACGCCTCGATCTACGGCTTCCTCGACCTGACCGAGTTGTCGATGGCCGCGTTCGCGTTCCTCGGTGCGGCGTACTGCCAGCGCCTCGGCGGGCACATCCGCATGGACCTCATGGTGGCGCAGTTGCGCGGGCGCTGGCTCTGGGGTGCCGAGGCCGTCGCCACGCTGGTCGCGCTGCTCGTCATCGGCATCCTGATCAGCGGCACCTTCGACCATTTCCTGCGCGCCTGGCGCATCGGCGACACCACCATCGATGCCGAACTGCGCACCTGGCCCTCCAAGCTGCTTGCGCCGATCGGCCTGTCCTTCCTGTGGCTGCGGCTGGCGCTGAATTTCGCCGGCTACCTGCGACTCGTGCGTGATCCCTACGCCGTGCCCGTGGCCGTGCCGCCGCGCCCCGGGGAAGGCCACGCCGCCCCGAACGAATGAAAAAGGCCACGCACTCATGGATCCGTTGACCGCCGGCTGGGTCGGACTCGCCGCCATCGGCGTGCTGGTGGTCATCGGCGTGCGCGTCGCCTACGCCGCCGCTGCGGTCGGCGTCATCGGCCTGATCCTGATGCGCGGCTGGAACGTCGGCATCGGCGTCTCGGGTGTGGTGCCGCACGCGGAATCGGTGCATTACACGCTTTCGGTGCTGCCGATGTTCATCCTCATCGGCTACCTCGCCTTCTACGCCGGCATCACCAAGGGGCTGTTCGACGCCGCCAAGGCGTGGCTGTCGCACATCCCTGGCGGGCTCGGCGTGGGCACGGTGTTTTCCTGCGCCGGCTTTGCCGCGGTCTCCGGCGCCTCGACCGCAAGCGCGGCGGTGTTTGCGCGCATCGCGATCCCCGAGATGCTCGCTGCCGGCTACGACCGGCGCCTCGCCGCCGCCTCGGTGGCCGTCGCCGGCACGCTTGCCAGCCTGATCCCGCCCTCGGCGATCCTGGTGATCTACGGCATCATCGTCGAGCAATCGGTGGGCCGGCTGCTGATCGCCGGCTTCATCCCCGGACTGATCACCGCCGCTGTCTATGCCGGCGTCATTTTCTTCCGCGTCTGGCTCAACCCGAGCCTCGCCCCGCCGGTCGAGAACCGCACCACGCTGCGCGAGCGCGTCGTCGCGCTTAAGGGCACCACGGGCGTGATCCTGGTGATCGGCATCGTCATGGGCGGGATCTACCTCGGCTGGATGACGCCGACCGAGACCGGCGCCGTGGGCGCGATGATCATCCTCTTCATGGCGATGCAGAAACGCGAGATGACGTGGACCAACTTCCGCGACGCGCTCTCCGAGACGGCGAAGCTGACGGTGATGATCTTCACCATCATCTACTCGATCCTGATCTTCGTGCGCTTCCTCGGCTTTTCCGGACTGCCGGAGTCGTTCGCCGCCTGGGTGGTGGGCCTCGACGTGCCGCGTGTGGTGATCTTCATCGCCATCCTCGCGGTGTACTTCGTGCTCGGCATGTTCCTCGACGGCATCGGCATGCTGATGCTGACGCTGCCGGTGGTCTACCCGGCCATCGTCAAGCTCGGCTACGACCCGATCTGGTTCGGCATCATCATCGTCAAGCTGGTCGAGATCTGCCTGGTGACGCCACCGGTGGGGCTGAACTGCTACGTGGTGAACGGCGTGCGACCCGACATCCCGTTGCAGGACATCTTCCGCGGCGTCTGGCCCTTCGTGGTCGCGGACCTCGGCGTGATCGCGCTCTTCTACGTGTTCCCGGAGATCGTCACCTTCCTGCCGAATGCCATGTTCGGCAAAGGGTGAAATTCTGCTAGCCTGAAGGCTGCGCTGCGGGACACAATCCCGTGCGCAGTCGGCGCCCGTGCTGCACCACCCTGCCGCGGGGCGCCCCACACGAACACGATTTCTGTGGAGATTTGCAGATGAACGCTCCGGTTGATGCCGCCGCCCTCGCGCGGGTTTCCCTCGAAGACAAATACGATCTCGAACTTGGCCGCGTGTTCCTCACCGGCACGCAGGCGCTGGTCAGGTTGCCGCTCATGCAGCGGCGGCGCGACCTTGCCGCCGGCCTGAACACCGCCGGCTACATTTCCGGCTACCGCGGCTCACCGCTTGGCGGCTACGACCAGACCCTCGGGCGCGAGCGCGCCCTGCTCGAGAAACACCACATCCGCTTCCAGCCCGGGGTAAACGAAGACCTCGCCGCCACCGCTCTCTGGGGCTCGCAGCAACTGAATTTCTTCCCCGGCGCCAAGTACGACGGCGTGTTCGGCATCTGGTATGGCAAGGGTCCCGGCGTCGACCGCAGCGGCGACGTCTTTCGCCACGCCAATGGCGCGGGCAGCTCGAAGCACGGCGGCGTGATCGCGCTCGCCGGCGACGACCACGGCGCGAAATCCTCGACGCAGGCGGCGCAGTCGGACTTCGTCTTCAAGGCGGTCGGCATGCCGGTGCTGTCGCCCTCGAACGTGCAGGAGATCCTCGATTTCGGCCTGCACGGCTTCGCCATGAGCCGCTACTCCGGCTGCTGGGTCGGTTTCAAGTGCGTCACCGACATCGTCGAAAGCTCCGCCTCCGCACAGGTCGGCCCGGAACAGGTGTCCATCGTGCTGCCGCAGGATTTCGAGATGCCGCAGGGCGGGCTCTCGGGCCGCTGGCCGGAGTTCCTCGGCTTCATCGAGCAGGAGCAGCGCCTGTACCACCACAAGCTGTTCGCGGCGATCGCCTATGCGCGCGCCAACGGCCTGAACCGCACCGTCTGGGATGCCCCCAAGGCGCGCCTCGGCATCATCACCACCGGCAAGGCCTACAACGACGTGCGCCAGGCGCTGGACGACCTCGGCATCGACGCGGCCGAAGCCGCGCGCATCGGCGTCAAGCTGTTCAAGGTCGGCATGCCCTGGCCGCTGGAGCCAAGCGCCATCGCCGCCTTCTGCAAGGGCGTCGAGGAAGTCATCGTCATCGAGGAAAAGCGCCAGCTGGTCGAGTACCAGTTGAAGGAGCAACTCTACAACCTGCCCGACACGCTGCGCCCGCGCATCGTCGGCAAGTTCGACGCGCACGGCGAATGGGACCTGCCGCAGGCGCGCATGCTGCTGCCGACCACCGGCGAGCTCAGCCCGGCCATCGTCGCGCGCGTGCTGGCCGAGCGCATCGGCCGCTTCCACACCTCGGAGGCGATGCGCGAGCGGCTTGCCTTCCTCGACGCCAAGGACGCGGTGACGAAGGCCGGCAAGGTCCTGCCGATCCAGCGCATCCCCTACTTCTGCGCCGGGTGCCCGCACAACACCTCGACCAACGTGCCCGAAGGCAGCCGCGCGCTGGCCGGCATCGGCTGCCACTACATGGCGCAGTGGATGCCGGAGCGGCGCACCGCCACCTTCTCGCACATGGGCGGCGAAGGCGTGGCCTGGTGCGGGCAGTTCCCCTTCACCGAGGAGAAGCACGTGTTCGCCAACCTCGGCGACGGCACCTATTACCACTCGGGCCTGCTGGCGATCCGCGCCGCGGTGGCGGCGAAGGCGCCGATCACCTACAAGATCCTGTTCAACGACGCCGTGGCGATGACCGGCGGCCAGGCGCACGACGGACCACTGTCGCCCGAGATGATTGCCCGGCAGGTGGCGGCCGAAGGGGTGGAGCGCATCGTGCTGGTGACCGACCAGCCCGAACGCTATCCCGGCGGCAGCCTGATCGCCGGCGTGCCGGTGAAGCACCGCGACGAACTCGACCTGATCCAGCGCGAGTTGCGCGAGGTGCCCGGCGTCACCGCGCTGATCTACGACCAGACCTGCGCCGCCGAGAAGCGCCGCCGGCGCAAGCGTGGCACCTTCCCCGACCCGGACCTGCGCGCCTTCATCAACGCGGCGGTCTGCGAGGGTTGCGGCGACTGCGGCGAGAAGTCGAACTGCGTCGCCGTCGAGCCGCTGGAAACCGAGTTCGGCCGCAAGCGGCGCATCAACCAGTCGGCCTGCAACAAGGATTTCTCCTGCGTGAAGGGCTTCTGCCCGAGCTTCGTCACGGTCGAAGGCGGGCGCCTGCGCAAGGGCGCCGGCGCGCGCAGCGACGCCGTGGTGCCCGAGCTTCCGGCCCCGGTGCTGCCCGAAACCACGCAACCGTTCTCGATCCTCGTCACCGGCATCGGCGGCACCGGCGTGGTCACCATCGGCCAACTGCTCGGCATGGCGGCGCACCTCGAAGGCCGCGGCGTCACCGTCCTCGACATGGCCGGCCTCGCGCAGAAGAATGGCGCGGTGATGTCCTTCGTGCGCATCGCCGACCGGCCGGAGCAGCTGCACGCCGCGCGCATTTCGGTGGGCGGCGCGGACGCGGTAATCGGCTGCGACATCGTCACCACGGCGAGCACCGACGGGCTGGCCCGGCTGCAGCCCGGGCGCACCCGGGCGGTGGTCAATGCCGCCGAGACCCCGACCGCGGACTTCACCCACCAGCCCGACTGGATCTGGCCCGAGGGCCGCATGCGCGAGGCGATCGCCACGGGCACGGGCGAAGGCCGCGTCGACTTCCTCAACGCCAGCGCGCTCGCGCTTGCGCTGCTCGGCGATGCCATCGCCACCAACATGTTCATGCTCGGCCTCGCCTGGCAGAAGGGGCTGGTGCCGGTATCGCAGGCGGCGATCGAGCGCGCCATCGAGCTGAACGGCGTTGCCGTGGAAGCGAACCGGCGCGCCTTTGCCTGGGGCCGCTACGCCGCCCACGACATGGCGGCCGTCGAGCGCGCCGCCACGCCGGCGGCCGTGATCTCCCTGGAAGAGCGCCCCGCGCGCAGCCTGGAGGAGATCATCGAGCGACGCGTCAAGCTGCTCACCGACTACCAGGACGCCGCCTACGCCGCGCGCTACCGGGCGCTGGTCGAGCGCGTGCGCCGCGCCGAGGAAGAAAAGACCGGGAGCACCAAGCTCACCGAGACGGTGGCGCGCGCCTACGCCAAGCTGCTCGCCTACAAGGATGAGTACGAAGTCGCCCGGCTGTACAGCGACGGCAATTTCGCGCGCCGGCTGGCCGGCGTATTCGAGGGCAGCCCGCGCCTCACCTTCCACCTCGCCCCGCCGCTGCTGGCGAAGCGCGACCCGGTCACTGGCGTGCCGCGCAAGATGAAGTTCGGGCCGTGGATGATGTCCGCCTTCGGCCTGCTGGCGAAGTTCAAGGGCCTGCGCGGCGGCGCGTTCGACCCCTTCGGCGGCAGCGAGGAGCGCCGCACCGAGCGCGCCCTGATCGGCGAGTACGAACAGACCGTCGAGACCCTGCTCGGCGCGCTCTCGCGCGAGACGCTCGCGCGCGCGGTGGAGATCGCAGCGCTGCCAGAGTCGATTCGCGGCTTCGGTCACGTCAAGGCGAGGAACATCGAGGCCGCGCGCGCGAAGCGCGAGGCCCTGCTCGGCGCGCTCGGCAGCGGCGACACCGGTCAGGCGCGCGCCGCCGCCTGAGCATGCGCGTCGCAGCGGTCCTTGCGCTCGCGGCGGCGCTTCTTGCGTTCGCGCCCGCGGCGCAGGCGGTGGAATCCGAGCGCACGCTGGAGCGCGACGGCGAGACCCTGCGCTTCCGGCTCATCACCCACAGCCCGACCGCCCACCTGCTCGAACCCGGGCAGGTGTACGCGCCGGTCAGCGCGCTGGACACCTCGAAGCGGCTGCACCAGAGCCTGGTGGCGGGCGACGTCGAGTCCGCCGCGCTGCTCTCGAACGCGCCGCGGCGCCGCTTCGAGGTGCTGCGCGACTACCGCAGCGCGCTCGGCGAGGAGGCCTTCCGCAAGGTGTTCGAGCAGTACTTCGACCCCGCGAACCGCCTGCTGGCGGAAGTGGCGATCGGCCGGCACCGGCTGCTGGTCTGGCGGCTCGAGGCACGCGAGCGCATCGTCGGGCAGTACTACGTCGAGGTCGAGGGCCGGGTGCTGATGGACGACGTGCCGAGCCTCACCCGCAGGCAGTTGCGCCGGGTGCTCGAGGCCTGGCGCGCCGGCGAACTCGCCCAGTAGGACCGGGCGGGCGCCGGCTCCGATATTATGGTAACATATACGTTACTATATTGGCGCAATCGGCGCCCGGCCGCCCTCAGGCCTTCATCGCGAACGGGTTGAAGTTGGTGCGCCGGTCGTAGTAGTCCTCGCCCTCGGCGCGCTTGAGGAAGCCGACGATGCGGTAGGTGACCGGTGTGAAGGCCACCTCCACCGCCACCTTGGCGATGAACTGCGCCAGCATCACCTTGGGCAGCGCCTCGTTCGGGATGATGCCGGTGCCCCAGAAGGCGAGCGGGTAGAAGAGCGCGGAGTCCACCGCCTCGCCGAAGATCGTCGAGCCGATGGTGCGCGACCACAGCCAGCGCCCCTTCGTCATCACCTTCATGCGCGCCAGCACGTAGGAATTGACGAACTCGCCGCAGAAGTACGCCAGCATCGAGGCGGCCGCCACCCGCCAGGCAGTGCCGAAGGCGACCTCGTAGGCCGCCTGGTGTTTCCAGAAAGGTGCCGGCGGCAGGGCCACCACCACGGTCGCCATGAAGGCGGCGAAGCCGAGCGCCGCAAAGCCTGCCCAGATCACGCGGCGCGCCCGAGAATAGCCGTAGACCTCGGTGAGGATGTCGCCGAAAACGTAGGAGATCGGGAAGAACAGCACCCCGGCGCCGAAGGTCATCATGCCGATGAGCGGCAAATCGATCTGCGTGATTTTCGCCGGCCCGATCAGGTTGGAGCACACCAGGATGGTGACGAACGCCGCCATCACGAACTCGTAGTAGCGGTACTGCTTCGGCGCCTGGGTCACGGCAGTTTCGGCGAATAGTCCCGGGCGTCCTCGTCCAGGTCCATGTGCATGGCGTCGAGCATGCGCGCCACCATGGCGTAGAACGCCGCGGTGAGCGAGAGTTCGACATACTGCTCGTGGTTGAAGACCTTCGAGACTTCCGCGTAGACCGCGTCGGTCACCTTGCAGTTCGTCACCGCCTCGGCGAGCAGCAGCGCGGCGCGCTCGCGCTCGTCGAACTCCTTCGACTCGCGCCAGTTCGCCAGCGTTTCGATCTGCGCCTCGCGCACCCCGGCCTTGCGCGCCATCTTCAGGTGCTGCGCCCACTCGTACTCCGAGCGCACGATCTGGCCACCGCGCAGGATCATCAGCTCGCGCAGCGGCCGCGGCAGATTGCTCTCATTGCGGATCGAATTCGCGAACTCGGTCCAGGCCGCGGCCAGCGCCGGATGGTTGCCGAGCTTGCGGTACAGGTTGACCGGCTTGCCCCAGAGTTCCTCGATACGCTTCTGCAGGGCGGGTTCGAACGTTGCGTAGGGGACACGTTGGGTCACGGGCGGGCACCTGCGGGGACGGGCGCGCATTGTCCTGTGCGCCCCGTGGGCAGGTCAACCCGGACGCATTCGACAACTGCGAACTGCGTGCCTCGAAGCCGCCGCCACGTGCATAATCGTTGCATGCGTCTCACGGACCCCTGTCATGCCGCCGCCTGCGTCTGACCCGCGATCGGTCGCGCGCGAATTCGAGCTGACGCGCGCGCCCGCCGCCTTCCTGGACGACCCCTACCCCTTCTACGCCGCGCTGCGCGAGCACGACCCGGTGCACGCGATGCAGGGCACGGTCCTGCTGACGCGCTACGACGACGCCATCGCGGTCTACCGCGACGCGCGCGCGAGTTCCGACAAGAAGGTCGAGTTCAAGCCGAAATTCGGCGACTCGCCGCTGTACGAGCATCACACCACCAGCCTCGTGTTCAACGACCCGCCGCTGCATACGCGGGTGCGGCGCATCATCATGGGCGCGCTCAACCAGAAGGCGATCGCGCGCATGGAGGCCGACGTCGAGCGACTGGTGGACGGCCTGCTCGATCGCATGGCGGACGCCGGCCGCATGAACTTCATCGACGCCTTCGCCGCGCAGATCCCGGTCGAGGTCATCGGCAACCTGCTCGACATGCCGAAGGCGGATCGCGGCCCCTTGCGCGACTGGTCGATCGCCATCCTCTCCGGGCTGGAACCCGCGCCGACTCCGGAGATGCTCGAGCGCGGCAACCGGGCGGTCACCGAGTTCCTCGCCTACCTGAAGACGCTGGTGGCCGCGCGCCGCGCGCGCCCCGGCGACTACGAGACCGACGTGCTCACCCGCCTCATCCAGGGCGAGCAGGACGGCGAACGGCTGACCGAGACCGAGCTCTACCACCAGTGCATCTTCATGCTGAACGCCGGCCACGAGACCACCACCAACCTGCTCGGCAACGGGCTGTGGCTGCTGCTGCGCCATCCCGGCGAGATGGCGCGCCTCGCCGCCGATCCGGGACTGGTGCCGAGCGCGGTCGAGGAGATGCTGCGCTACGAGGGCCCGATCCAGATCAACAACCGGCGGTTGACCGCGCCCATGGAGATCGGCGGCAAGACGCTGCCCGCGGGCACCTCGATCACCCTCGCCATCGGCGCGGCAAACCACGATCCGGCGCAGTTTCCAGATCCCGGCCGCTTCGATGTCGGTCGCAAGCCCAACCGCCACCTCGCCTTCGGGCAGGGCGACCATGCCTGCTCGGGCATGAATGTCGCGCGCATGGAGGGCCGCGTCGCCTTCAGCCGCCTGCTCGCGCGCTTTCCCGCGATCGAGGCCGACGGCGCGCCGGAACGCGACCGGCGCATCCGCTTTCGCGGCTTTCGCAAGCTGCCCATCCGCATCCAGACAGGACGTCAACGCGCATGACCGACATCGCCTTTGCCTCCGCCAGCAAGCTCGCGCGCATGGTGCGCGCGCGCAAGATTGGCTGCGTAGAACTGCTCGAGCACTACCTCGCGCGCGTGAAGCGCCACAACCCGATGGTCAACGCCATCATCGCCACGCGCCTGCCGCAGGCGCGCAAGCGCGCGGCCGAGGCCGACCGGCAGCTGCGCCGGCGCGGCGCGAAGCCCGGGCCGCTTTTCGGCGTGCCGATGACGGTGAAGGAGTCCTTCGACATGGTCGGCCTGCCGACCACCTGGGGCCTGCCGGAGTTCAGGACGCACCGCGCGCGCACCAATGCGCTCGCGGTCGAGCGCCTGCTCGCCGCCGGGGCGAACGTCTTCGGCAAATCGAACGTGCCGGTGATGCTCGCCGACTGGCAGAGCTTCAACCCGGTCTACGGCACGACGAACAACCCGTGGGACCTCGGCCGCACGCCGGGCGGCTCTTCGGGCGGCTCGGCCGCGGCGCTGGCCGCCGGCCTCACCGGGCTGGAGTACGGCAGCGACATCGGCGCCTCGGTGCGCAACCCGGCGCATTACTGCGGCGTCTACGGCCACAAGCCCAGCTACCAGGTCGTGTCGCCGCAGGGCCAGCACCTCGGCGGCCTGGTCGCGGTCTCCGACATCGCGGTGATCGGGCCGCTTGCGCGCAGCGCCGATGACCTCGCGCTCGCCATGTCGGTCACTGCCGGGCCGGACGCGATCGACGGCGCAGGCTGGAGGCTTTCGCTGCCGCGGGCGCGGCAGAAGTCGCTCTCCGAGTTCCGCGTTGCGGTGCTCGCCAGCCACCCGACCGCGGAAGTCGACGCCTCGGTGGTGCAGGTGGTGAACGAGGTGGCACGTTTCGCCGCGAAGCGCGGTGCGAAGGTGAGCCATCGCGCGCGGCCCGACTTCGACCACGACGAGGCGCACCGCGTCTACATCCAGCTGCTGCGCTTCGCCACCTCGGGCCGGCAGGCGGATGCGCAATACCAACGCTTCCTGGCCGAACGACCGAAGCTTTCCGCGCGCGACCGCAGCTACCGCGCCGAGTTCATCCGCGGCACCACCATGGCGCCGCGCGAATGGGCGCAGCTGAACGAGACGCGCCACCGGATGCGGCTGGCCTGGGCGGCGTTCTTTCGCGACTGGGACGTGCTGCTCTGCCCGACCGCGACCACCGCCGCCTTCCCGCACATGCAGAGCGGCGAGCGCTGGGAACGCATGATCGACGTCAACGGCAGGCCGCAGCCCACCACCACGCAGATGTTCTGGGCCGGCTACTCCGGCATGTGCTTCCTGCCCTCCACCGTGGCGCCCGCCGGCCTGACCAGGGACGGTCTGCCGGTGGGCGTGCAGATCGTCGGCGCGCAGTACGCCGACTACACCACCATCCGATTCGCGCAACTGCTCGAGCGCGAATTCGGCGGCTTCGTGCCGCCGCCCGCGTTCGCGGCTTGAACCTCCGGAGACTTTCCATGGGCATCGTCATGTCGAAGCAGACGCGCAGCGAGCGCGTCATTCCGATCACCGACGCCGAGCGCGCCGCGCGCGTCCAGCTCGCTGCCGCCTACCGCGTCTTCGATCACCTCGGCTGGACCGAGATGATCTTCAACCACATCACGCTGCGCGTGCCCGGGCCGGAGAAGGTGTTCCTCATCAACCCCTTCGGCCTGCACTACCGGGAAGTGACCGCCTCGAACCTGGTGGCCATCGACCTCGAGGGCAACCCGGTGCGTCCGACCGCGCACCCGATCAACCGCGCCGGCTTCGTCATCCACAGCGCGATCCACGGCAACGTCGACGAGGCGCATTGCGTGATGCACACCCACACCACTACCGGCATGGCGGTCGCCTGCCTGGACTCGGGCCTGTCGCACAACTCGTTCAACGGCGCGCAGCTGCACGGGCAGGTGGCGTACCACGACTTCGAGGGCGTGACGGTGGACGAGGGCGAGCAAAAGCGCTTGCTCGCGAGCCTGGGCAAGAAGAAGGCCGCCATCCTGCGCAACCACGGCCTGCTCACCTGGGGCGGCAGCATCCCCGAGGCCTTCATGTGGCTGTGGACCCTGCAGCGCGCCTGCGACGTGCAGATCGCCGCCTCGGCCGCCGGCACCATGCGCCCCCTGGGTCCCGAGGTGCTCGCCCAGACCGTGCGCGAATCCGGCCCCGGCGAACCCGCGGTCTGCGAGGCCGTCTTCGCCTCGCTGGTGCGCGCCATCGAAGCCAGGGACCCCGGCTACCGCAACTGAAAACCGGTGAAGAAAGGGGTCAGACCCCTTTTTTGGGTACGTCCTTCTGTGGAAAAGGGGTCTGACCCCTTTTCCTGCGCCCTGCTCAGAACCGCTCCACCCACGGCCGCAGTTCCACCTCCAGGCTCCAGGCGCTGCGCGGCTGCCTGAACACCGCGAGGTAGGTCTGGG
Source organism: Burkholderiales bacterium (assembly GCA_036526195.1). Classification (GTDB taxonomy): domain Bacteria; phylum Pseudomonadota; class Gammaproteobacteria; order Burkholderiales; family SG8-39; genus DATCYZ01. The sequence goes on along the minus strand of DATCYZ010000023.1, from coordinate 9,989 downwards.
CGATGGCATCCGGGTCGAGCAGGCTGTCGGGCTTGTCGGCCGGTGCGGGCCGTCCGCGCCCGGCATTCGCCACGCCGCCATCGATGACGAAATGCGCCACGTGCAGGCCCTTGGGCGAAAGTTCGCGCGCCACCGACTGGGCCAGCCCGCGCAGCGCGAACTTGCCCATGGCGAAGGGCGCGGACTGGGCGTAGCCCTTGACGCTCGCCGAGGCGCCGGTGAAGAACAACGCGCCCTGTCCCTGCGCGACCATGCGCTTCGCCGCCGCCTGCGCGACGAGAAACCCGCCGAATGCGGAGATGCGCAGCGTCTTCTCCACCTCCGCGGGATCGAGTTCGACCAGCGGCCCACGCGTGCGGTAGCTCGCGTTGTACAGAACGAGGTCCAGCGCGCCGGGCGCGCGATCGACGCCTGCGAACAGCGCCGCCACAGACTCCGGCGATCCGGCGTCGCAGGCAAGCACCTGCGCCCCGGTCTCTTTCGCCAGCGCCGCGAGCTTGTCGGTGCTGCGCGCCGCGAGCGTCACCGCGCAGCCGTCCTTCGCCAGCAGTCGCGCGAAGGCCGCGCTGATGCCGCTGCCCGCGCCGACGATCAATGCCTTGCCAGTCATGCCTGTCTCCTCCGGGTGAAAAAGGGGTCAGACCCCTTTCTTCAGTGAATATTTCCGCAGTACGTGAGGCCCTCGACGAAAAAGGGGTCTGACCCCTTTTTCACCCCCCCCTTTTTCAGGCCTCAAGCAGAAGCCTGGTCAGCCCCTCCGGGTCATCGACCATCGCATCGTGCCCGCACGCGAGGCTCGCCGTCTGCCAGCGCGAATCGTTGCGCAGGCGCTCGTTGAACGCCACGAAGGGCGACGGCCCCCAGCCCTCGGCGAGGATGTGCATGTGCCGCGCCACCTTTTCGTGCGCGCCGGTGAGCTTGATACGCTCGACGAAGCAGGCGAGCGCCATCGGCGTGCACTTGCCGTCCACCCAGGCGCGATCCGCCGGATTGACGTTGAAGCGCTCGCCGGGCACCGGCGGTACGCGCCCGCCGTTCGCCTGCGCGCCCTCCATCATGCCCACGCGACGCTCGGGCAGGAAGTAATCCCAGACGGCCTTGCCGTCTTCCGGCACGAAGGCATCCAGGTACACGAGCGATGCAATGCGCTCGGGCATCGCGTCCGCGGCGCCCGTGATCACCATGCCGCCGTAGGAGTGCCCCACCAGCACCACCTGCGTCAGATCCTCCCAGGCGAGGACGTTGCACAGGTCCCGGATGTGCAGGCTGAGGTTGACCTCGGTGCCTGCGAGGTGCGCGCGCTCGCCTACGCCGGTGAGCGTCGGCGTGAACACCGCGTGCCCCTCGGCGCGAAGCCGTTGCGCCGCCCTGCTCCAGCACCAGCCGCCATGCCACGCACCGTGCACCAGTACGAATGTGCGCATCGCATTCTCCTCACGGGACGGAGGATGCTAACGCATCAGCCCTCGAGATGGTCCAGCGGCAGGGCGGTGGTGTCCTTGACCCGCTCCAGCACGAAGTTCGACGTCACGTCGATCACGCCGGGCTGCTTGAGCAGCTTCTCCATCAGAAAGCGCGAGTAGTGCGCGAGGTCCTCGACATGCACGCGCAGCAGGTAGTCCATGTCGCCAGTCATCGCGTAGCAGGCCATCACCTCGGGCCACGCGTGCACCGCCGCGGAGAACGACGCGATCGGCATGTTTCCTTTCTTCTCGAGCTTCACCGTGACGTAGGCGAGCAGGCCGAGCCCGACCTTCGCCGGGTCGACGAGCGCCACGGTCTGTCGGATGACGCCGGCCGCCTCGAGCGCGCGCACGCGCCGCAGGCAGGGCGCCGGCGAGAGCGCGACCCGCTCGGCCAGTTCAAGGTTGGTCAGGCGCCCGTCGGCCTGCAGGGCGGCGAGGATCCGGCGGTCGGTGCGATCCAGGGTCAAGCCACGCATGGTCACCTCGATCATGAATGAAGCAATTATATTGCTCATATAGTCGATATCAAGGCAATGTTTGAAACCTCATTGCCGCGCCCTGTACCTACACTGCGTCGTGGAGGAACCACCATGACCGCCCTCGCGCACGCCCTGTCCCCGGCTGTCGACCTGCAGCTTCTCTCCGGCAACGAGGCGGTCGCCCTCGGCGCCTGGCGCGCCGGTCTGGTCCTTGCCGCCGGCTATCCCGGCACGCCCTCGACCGAGATCATCGAAACGCTGGCGCGCTACCCGGAGGTGACGACGCAATGGTCGACCAACGAGAAGGTCGCGCTCGAAGTCGCGCTTGGCGCATCGATCGCGGGGCGGCGCGCGCTCTGCACCATGAAGCACGTCGGCCTGAACGTCGCCTCCGACACGCTGATGTCGCTCGGCTTGACCGGCTGCAATGCGGGCCTGGTGATCGCGGTGGCGGACGATGTCGGCTTCTCCTCCTCGCAGAACGAGCAGGACTCGCGCTACTGGGGTCGATTCGCGCAACTGCCGGTGCTCGAGGCGGCCGACGCGCAGGCGGCGTTCGAACTGGCACAGGCGGCGTTCGAACTTTCCGAGCGGCATCAGGTGCCGGTGATCCTGCGGCTGACGACACGCGTCTGCCACGTGAAGCGCACGGTGCGGGTGCCCGAGGCCCCGCGTCGCGAGCCTGCGCCCATGCCCTATGCCAAGGATGCCGCGCGCTGGATCGTCACGCCGAACCACGTCGGCGGCCGGCTCGCCGCGCGGACGAAGCGCAACGCCGCGCTGCGCCGGGAAGCCGAGGCCGCCCCCTGGAACCGGACCGACCCCGGCAGCGACACGCGGCTCGGCCTCGTCGTCACGCCCGCGGTCTATCACGCGGCGCGCGAGGCACTGCCCGAGGCGCCGATCCTGTCGCTCGACTTCAGCTGGCCGCTGCCCGTGGAGCGGATCCGCGCGTTCGCCGCAGGCGTGGAAACCCTGCTCGTCGTCGAGGAAGTCGAGCCGCTGGTCGAGACCGAACTGCGCGCCGCGGGCCTGCGCGTCGAGGGGCGTCCGCTGCTGCCGGTGAGCGGCGAGCGCAGCGCGGCCGAGATCCGGCGCGCGGCGGCCCTGCTGCTCGGCGACGGCGCCACCGCGCCGGAACCGGCGCACGCCACCGCCGTGTTTCCGCGCCCGCCGACGCTGTGCACCGGCTGCCCGTACCTCGGCGTGTACTTCTGGCTGTCGCGCATCAGCGGCGCCATCGTCTCCGGCGACATCGGCTGCTACACGCTCGGCGCCTGCGGGCCGTGGAACGCCATCGACACCGTGTTCTCGATGGGTGCCTCGCTCGGCGTGGCCGGCGGGATCGCACGCGGCCTCGAGGGCACGACACCGAAACGCCCGGTGGTCGCCGTGATCGGCGACTCGACCTTCCTGCATTCGGGCATGCAGGGTCTCGCCGACCTCGCCTACCACGGCACCAACGTCACGGTGCTGCTGCTCGACAATCGCGCGACCGCCATGACCGGCGGGCAGAACAATCCCGCCAACGGCCGGGCGTTCGACGGCACGCCGGCCGGGAGCCGCATCGACTTCCCGAAACTGGTCGAGGCCCTCGGCGTGAAACGCGAGCGCATCCGGAGAATCGACCCCTACGACCTGCCGGCGTTCTCGCGCGCGCTGCGCGAGGAGATCCGCGTCGAGGGCCCGTCGGTCCTCGTCACGACCCGTCCCTGCGTGTTCAGCGGCGACTTCGAGCGCAGCGCGCCGCTCAGGGTGGATGACGCCGCCTGCAACGGCTGCACCAGCTGCCTCGACGTCGGGTGCCCCGCGATCCTCGTCACGCGGCGCGAAACGCAGCGGCGCGCAACCGGCAAGTCCGTCGACCTCGCCTGGGTGAAGATCGATCCCCTGATGTGCACCGGCTGCGAGGTCTGCGCGAAGGCCTGCGCGCGCGGCGCGATCGCCCGCCCGGATGCGCGCCCGGAACCGGTGCCCGCGTGAACGCCGACATCCTCGTGGTCGGCATCGGCGGCCAGGGCGTGATGACCGCAGCCGAGATCCTCGCGCGCACCGCGCTGGGCGCGGGACTGGACGTGACCAAGACCGAGGTCGCCGGCATGTCGCAGCGCGGCGGGGTGGTCTGCTCCCAGGTGCGCATCGCGACGAAGGTGCACGCCTGCGAGATCGCGAAGGGCAGCGCCGACCTGTTGATCGCGCTCGAGCCCGCCGAGGCCCTGCGCTGGGCGCCCTGGCTTGCCTTGCATGGCGCCGTTGTCGTCAACACCACGCGCGCCGTCCCGCCGGTCGTCTCCAGCGGCCTGCACCAGTACCCCGCGGACCCGCTTGCCGGGCTCCGCGCGCTCGGCCACGCGACGCAGGCGATCGACGCCACGCAACGCGCCGCGGACCTCGGCGATGCGCGGCTGCTCAGCACGGTGATGCTCGGCGCCGCGGCGGCGCGCCTGCCCTTCGCGCCCGCGGCCCTGCGCGAGCAACTGGCACTGCGGTTTGCCGCGAATCCGCGCGTGTCGCAACTCAACGCGCAGGCCTTCGACACCGGCCTGCACGGCATGCATTGAATGCGAGGGGTATCCTGCGCAGGTACCGCGTACCGTGCCGGGAGACCAACATGACCGACCTCTGGGACAACCCCCTGCAAACCGACGGCTTCGAGTTCGTCGAGTACGCCGCGCCCGATCCGAAGGCGCTCGGCGAACTGTTCCTCAAGATGGGCTTTCAGGCGGTGGCGACGCACCGCCACAAGGACGTCACGCTCTACAAGCAGGGCGGCGTGAACTTCATCATCAACGCCGAGCCGCGTTCGTTCGCGCAGAATTTCGCGCGACGCCACGGGCCGAGTGTCTGCGCGATGGCCTTTCGCGTGAAGGACGCGCGCAGCGCCTACGCGAAACTGATCGAGGCCGGCGCCTGGGGCGTGGAGAACCCGGCGGGCCCGGGCGAACTCAACATCCCGGCGATCAAGGGCATCGGCGACTCGCTCATCTACCTGGTCGACCGCTATCCCGAGAACGACTACGGCCACACCATCTACGACGTCGACTTCCGTCCACTGCCCGGCCACGAGGCCTTCTGGCGCGGCGAGGCGCCCGCGCCCGAAGGCACGGGACTGCAGTACGTCGACCACCTGACGCACAACGTGCACCGCGGCCGCATGAAGGAATGGGCCGAGTTCTACGAGCGCCTGTTCGGCTTTCGCGAGATCCGCTACTTCGACATCGAGGGCAAGCTGACCGGCCTGAAGTCCAAGGCCATGACCAGCCCCTGCGGCAAGATCCGCATCCCGATCAACGAGTCCTCCGACGACAAGAGCCAGATCCAGGAATACCTCGACGCCTACCAGGGCGAGGGCATCCAGCACATCGCCCTGCATTCTGGTAACATATATGTTACTGTAGACGGCCTGCGCGCGTCCAGCGTCGAGTTGCTCGACACGCCGGACACCTATTACGAGATGCTCGATGCCCGCCTGCCGGGGCACGGCGAGCCGATCGACGAACTGAAGAAGCGCGCCATCCTCGTCGACGGCGGCCCGAGCCTGAGCGAGGCGCCCGACGCCCCCGCCAACGGCCTGCTGCTGCAGATCTTCACCAAGACCATGATCGGCCCGATCTTCTTCGAGATCATCCAGCGAAAGGGCGACGAGGGCTTCGGCGAGGGCAACTTCAAGGCGCTGTTCGAGTCGATGGAACTCGACCAGGTGCGCCGCGGCGTGCTCAAGCCGGCGTGACTGGGAATGGGGTCAGACCCCATTTCCGGGGAAGGCGTGCGACGAAAAAAGGGGTCAGACCCCTTTTTCCATCCGCCGTCTCGGAAAATGCAATGTCATCCATGAAAAAGGGGTCTGACCCCTTTCTTGGGTACGGCCCCCTGCGGAAATGGGGTCTGACCCCTTTTTGAAGTGTGCCCCCGTGGACCAGGGCGTAGCCGGATTCGTCAGCAACGCAGGCCCCGGCCTGCGGGGCGATTATTCGGCCGCGGCGACGGATTTCTCGGTCGCGCAGGACTGGGACGCCTATACCCCGGCGCAGCACAAACTGTGGCGCCGCCTGTACACGCGGCAGATGAAGCTGCTGCCCGGGCGCGCCTTCGACCGGCACCTCGAGTGCCTCGCGGGCTTCGGCACTGACGCGGAGATCCCGCGCTTCGAGGCGGTGTCCGAGCGATTACAGCGCGCGACGCGCTGGACGCTGGTCGCGGTGCCGGGCCTGATCCCCGACCTCGCCTTCTTCGACCACCTCGCCCACCGCCGCTTCCCGGTGACGGTGTGGCTGCGCAAGCCCGAGGAGTTCGACTACATCGTCGAGCCGGACGTGTTCCACGACTTCTTCGGCCATGTGCCGCTGCTGGCGGATCCAGCCTACGCCGACTACCTCGAGGCCTACGGCCGCGGCGGCCTGAAGGCGGCGCGGCTCGACGCGCTCGACATGCTCGCGCGGCTGTACTGGTACACGGTGGAATTCGGCCTGATCCGCACCGATGCGGGCCTGCGCATCTACGGCGCCGGCATCCTGTCTTCCGGCGGCGAAGTGGTGCACAGCCTGGAATCCGCCGCGCCGCAGCGCCTCGCCTTCGACCTCGAGCGGCTGCTGCGCACCGAATACCGCATCGACCGCTTCCAGGACACCTATTTCGTCATCGAGGATTTCACGAAACTGGTCGCCGACACCGCGCCCGATTTCACCGCCACCTACGAACGGCTGCGCGAGCTGCCGGCCTTTGCGCCGGACGCGCGCGCGGCGCAGGACAGGCCGGTCGCGAGCCGATAACTCGCGTCCCGGCGGTTTGGGCGAAAATACGCCCTGACGACGCAGGCACACCCCCGGAGGTCCCATGGGAAAAGTCCAAGACGGCACGCTTGCAGCCGCCGCAGTCACGCTGTCCTACCAGCACGGCTTCGGTAACCTGTTCTCGAGCGAAGCCCTGCCCGGCGCGCTGCCGGTCGGCCAGAATTCGCCGCAGAAGACCCCGCTCGGCCTGTATCCGGAGGTGCTCTCCGGGACCGCCTTCACCGCGCCGCGCGCCGAGAACCTCGCGGTGTGGATGTACCGGCAGCGGCCCTCGGCGATGCATGCGCCCTTCCGCCGCATGGACGACGGCCTGTGGCGCGGCGGCCCGTTCAACGAAGTCGAGACGCCGCCCAACCGGCTGCGCTGGAACCCGTTCCCGCAGCCCGTGAAGCCGACCGACTTCATCGACGGCATCACCACGATCGCGGGCTCGGGCGAGCCCGGCGCGCAGGCCGGCATCGCCGCCCACGTCTACGCCGCGAACCAGTCCATGAAGGACCGCTACTTCAGCGACGCCGACGCCGAGCTGATGTTCGTGCCGCAGCAGGGCGCCATCCTCCTCGCCACCGAACTCGGCCGGCTCGCGGTGGCACCGGGCGAGATCGCCGTCGTGCCGCGCGGCATGAAGTTCCGCGTCGACCTCGTCGACGGCCCGGTGCGCGGCTACCTGTGCGAGAACTACGGCGCGCAGTTCCGCCTGCCCGAGCTCGGCCCGATCGGCTCGCAGGGCCTCGCGCAGCCGCGCGATTTCCTCGCCCCGGTGGCCGCCTTCGAGGACGGCGACCGCAAGTGCGAAGTGGTGACGCGCTTCCTCGGCGGCCTCTGGGCGGCGGACTACGACCACTCGCCGCTCGACGTCGTCGCCTGGCACGGCCGCTGCGTGCCGTACAAGTACGACTTGGCCCTCTTCATGGCGGTGAACACCGTCACCTTCGACCATGCCGATCCGTCGATCTTCACGGTGCTGACTTCGCCCTCCGGGCAACCCGGCGTGGCGAACTGCGACTTCGTCATCTTTCCGCCGCGCTGGGCGGTGGCCGAGCACTCGTTTCGTCCGCCCTGGTTCCACCGCAACTTCATGAGCGAGCTGATGGGTCTGGTGCGCGGCGTGTACGACGGCAAGGCCGAGGGCTTCCTCCCCGGCGGGGTGTCGCTGCACAACTGCATGACCGCGCACGGCCCGGATGTCGCCACCTTCAACCGGGGCTCGAACGAAACGCTGGACCCGGTGCGCATCCAGGACACGCTGTCCTTCATGTGGGAATCGCGCCACGTCTTCCGGCCGACGCGCTTCGCCATGGATGCCCCGCAACTGCAGCAGGCCTACGACAAGGTCTGGCAGGGCTTTCCCAAGGCCGGCGGACCGGCATGAAGCTCGACGAGACGCACGACCCGGCGCGACGCAGCTGGCTCGCCTCGGCAAACGCTGCAGGCGGCGACTTCCCGATCCAGAACCTGCCCTTCGGCATCTTCCGCCGCAAGGGGACGCAGGAGGCGCCGCGCGGCGGCGTGGCGATCGGCGATCGCATCCTCGACCTCGCGGCGGCATCGCGCGCGCTCGGCCTCACCGGGAAATCGCTCGCCGCGGCGAAGGCCGCCGCCGCGCCGACGCTGAATGCGCTGGCGGCGCTCGGGCGCCCCGCGTGGCAGGCGCTGCGCAGGGACCTCTCTCGCGCGTTCGCCGCGGGCACGGGCGACGCCGCGCGCGCGAAGCGCCTCGACAAGCACCTCGTTCCCATGGCGCGCGCCGAGCTCTTCGTGCCGGTCGAAATCGGCGACTACACCGACTTCTATACCTCGGTCTTCCACGCCACCAACATCGGGCGCATGTTCCGGCCGGACAACCCGCTGCTGCCGAACTACAAATGGGTGCCGATCGGCTACCACGGCCGCGCCTCCTCGATCGTCGTCTCGGGCACACCGGTGCGGCGCCCGAGCGGGCAGACGAAGGCGCCGGACGCCGCTGCGCCGAGCTTCGGCCCCTGCCGCAGGCTGGACTACGAGGTGGAACTCGGCTTCATCGTCGGCCCCGGCACGAAGCTCGGCGGCAGCCTGCCGATCGCGCGCGCCCTCGACCATGTCTTCGGCGTGGTGCTGCTGAACGACTGGTCGGCGCGCGACCTGCAGGCCTGGGAGTATCAGCCGCTCGGGCCCTTCCTCGCCAAGAGCTTCGCCAGCACCGTCTCGCCGTGGGTGGTGACGCTGGAGGCGCTCGCGCCCTATCGCACGGCCGCGTTCCGCCGTCCCGAAGGCGACCCGGCGCCGCTGCCCTACCTGAGCGACCCCGGCGACCAGGCCGCGGGCGGCTTCGACATCGAGGTCGAGATGTGGATCGCCTCGGAAAAAATGCGCGCGTCGAAGCTCCCGGCGCAGCGCCTGTCGCGCGGCAATTACGCCACCTCGTACTGGACGCTGGCGCAGATCGTCGCGCACCACGCCTCGAACGGCTGCAACCTGCGCACCGGCGACCTGCTCGGCTCGGGCACCATCTCCGGGCCGGAAGAAAGCTCGCAGGGCGCGCTGATCGAACTCGCGCAGGGCGGCAAGCGCCCGGTCGCGCTGCCCGGCGGCGAAACCCGCGCCTTCGCCGAGGACGGCGACGAACTCGTCATGCGCGCGCGCTGCGCGCGCGCCGGCTGCACCACCATCGGATTCGGCGAAGCTGCGGGACGCATCGTCCCGGCGGCAACTCGCAACAAGGGAGTGGCATGAAGCTCGCTACACTGAAGGACGGCACCCGCGACGGCACCCTCATCGTGGTGTCGCGCGACCTGAAACACGCACAGAAGGCCGATCACATCGCACCCACGCTGCAGGCGGCGCTGGACGACTGGGACTACCTCGCGCCGCAACTCGAGCAACTCTCGGTCGACCTGAATGCGGTCCCGCCCGCGCAGGCGTTCGAACTCGACGTCGAGGCCCTGATGGCGCCACTGCCGCGCGCGCACCAGTTCGCCGACGGCTCGAGCTACCTGATCCATGCCGAGCTGATCCGCCGCTCCCGCGGGGCAAAGGAATTCCCCGACTGGTGGAAGAAGGAGCCGCTGATGTACCAGGGCTGCTCGGATCCCTTCCTCGGGCCGCGCGAGGACATCGTCGTTGCCGATGCCGACTGGGGCATCGACCTCGAGATGGAACTCGCGGTGATCACCGGCGACGTGCCCGCGGGCATCGAGCGCGACAAGGCCGGCGCGACGATACGGCTGGTCCTGCTGCTGAACGACGTCAGCCTGCGCGCGCTGGTGCCGCACGAA
>DATCYZ010000022.1:0-17202 GCA_036526195.1 Burkholderiales bacterium | reverse complement strand
GGTGCCGCACGAACTCGAGAAAGGCTTCGGCTTCCTGCAGGCCAAGCCGCCCTCGGCGATGTCGCCGGTGGCGGTGACGCCGGACGAGCTCGGCGCCGCCTGGGACGGACGCCGCCTGCACGGGCCGGTGCGCGCCTGGGTGAACGGCACGCTCCTCGGCGAGCCCGATGCGGGCAAGGACATGAAGTTCGACTTTCCGCGCCTGATCGCGCATGCGGCGCGCACGCGGCCGTTGCCGGCGGGAAGCGTCATCGGCTCGGGCACGGTCTCGAACCGAGACCGCTCGAAGGGCGCCGGGTGCCTCTTCGAGCGGCGCGCCGAGGAACTGCTCGCCGACGGCGAGGCGGTCACGCCCTTCCTTGCCTATGGCGACACCGTGCGCATCGAGATGCTGGACGCGGACGGGCAGTCGGTTTTCGGGGCGATCGAGCAGCGCGTGAGCGAGCCGCCTTCCCGTCGCGCGGCGCCGGTCGAGGCGGACGCGGATGCCGAAGCCACGGCCGGGACCGACTGAGGCCCGGGCGTGAGATCCGCATTGCGTCAGAACGCGATCCTCGGCGCCCTCGCCTGCGCGGCGCTGCTCGGCTTCGGCTACTACCTGCAGTACGCGCAGGGACAGGAGCCTTGTCCGCTGTGCCTGGTGCAACGCGGCTTCTATTTCGGGCTCCTCGCGGTGTTCGCCGCGGCTGCGGCGCATGCGCCCTGGGGCAGCGCGCGCATCGGCTGGGGCGTGGCGGCGCTGGTGTTCGCCGGCGGCGGCCTCGCGACGGCGGGTCGCCAGGTCTGGCTGCAGCACCTGCCGGCGGACCAGGTCCCGGCCTGCGGCCCGGACCTTGCCTACATGCTCGCGACCTTGCCGTTCATGCGCACGCTCGAGAAACTCTTCGCCGGCTCAGGCCAGTGCGCAGAGGTGAAGTGGCGCTTCCTCGGCCTGTCGATCGCCGAATGGTCGCTCGCCTGGTTCGCCGTCTTCGCCGGCCTCGCCCTGTGGATGATGCTGTCAAAGGAGAAAGGCGAGCGCCCGCTGTTTCGCTAGGCGGGAAAAGGGGTCAGACCCCTTTTCCAGAAGGACGTCACCAAATTTCTGCTGCGCTCCCGGAAAAGGGGTCAGACCCCTTTTTTCGACCGCTTTTTCTTACGCCGCGTGCGCGCGGATGAACTCGGCGACGCGCGGGCAGACAAGTTCGCGCCAGCGACGGCCGCTGAAGATGCCGTAGTGACCGGCTTTTGGCACGCGGTAGTGCTCGCGCCGCGACACGTCGATCCCGGTGCACAACTGGTGGGCCGCCTCGGTCTGGCCGAACCCGGAGATGTCGTCGAGTTCGCCCTCGATGGTCAGCAGCGCGGTGTCGCGGATCGCCTGCGGCTGCACCCGTTCCTCGCGCACCCGCATGCGGCCCTGCGGCAGGTCGAAGTCCTGGAACACGGTGCGGATGGTGTCGAGGTAGTACTCGGCCGGCAGGTCGAGCACCGCGTTGTACTCGTCGTAGAAGTCGCGGTGCCGCTCGGCGGAATCGTCGTCGCCCTTCACCAGCTGCTGGAAGTAGTCCCGGTGCGCCTCGACGTGGCGGTCGGCATTCATCGCGGCGAAGCCGAAGTGCTGCAGGAACCCGGGGTAGACGCGGCGCATGTAGCCCGGGTACTTCACCGGCACGCGCTGGATCAGTTCGCGCTCGAACCACGAGAACGGCTTGCGCGTGGCCAGCCCGTTCACCGCGGTCGGGCTGCGCCGCGCGTCGATCGGGCCGCCCATCATGATCATGGTGCGCGGCGCATCCGGCTCGCCCGCCTGCGCCATCAGCGAAAGCGCCGCCAGCACCGGCACGGTGGGCTGGCAGACCGAAATCACGTTCAGTTCGGGCGACAGGTGCCGCACGAACTCGCGCACATAGTCGACATAGTCGTCGAGGTGGAAGGCGCCTTCGCTGAGCGGCACCATGCGCGCATCCGACCAGTCGGTGATCCAGACTTCGTGCGCGGGCAGCAGCGCGCGCACGGTGTCGCGCAACAGGGTCGCGTAATGCCCGGAGAGCGGCGCGACCAGCAGCACGCGCGGATCGTTGCGCGGGGCCGCGGTCTCGCGGCGGAAATGCAGCAGCCTGCAAAAGGGCTTGTCGATCAGCGTTTCGATGCGTACCGGCACGTCCACGCCGTCGATGGGCACCGAATCGATGCCCCACGCCGGCTTGCCATAGCGCTGCGTCACCCGCAGGAACAGGTCGCTGCCCGCATGCATCCGCCGCGCGCCCGGGACATGGGCAAACGGGCTGAACGGATGGCCGAACCAGCCGCGCGCGGCATCCGCGAACAGGCGCATCGGTTCAAGGGCGGCATGCTGCGCCTCAAACAGGCTATAGAGCAAGGCAGAACCTCCAGAATCGCATATAACCGTTTGCTTATAGCAGATTTGCCGCACTGCCGCATTCGCGGACAGGAGGCGTGAAAGGTATGCTTTTGTCCATGCGCTGGCTGTTGCGGATCGCGGTCGTCCTCGTCCTCACCCTTGCCGTGGTCGCCGCCGCGGCCTACGGCTGGCTGCGCCAGTCGCTGCCGCGCACCGAAGGCGAGATCAGGCTCGCCGGCCTCGAGCGCCCGGTCGACGTGCTGCGCGACGCCTGGGGCATCCCGCACATCTTCGCGCAGTCGCCGAATGACGCCGTCTTCGCGCTCGGCTACGTGCACGCGCAGGACCGCCTCTGGCAGATGGAGATGAACCGTCGCATCGGCGCCGGGCGGCTTGCCGAGGTGCTCGGCGCCGGGGCGCTGGAAACCGATCGGTTCCTGCGCACGCTCGGCGTGCGCCGCTCGGCCGAAGCCAGCCTCGCGGTCCTCAGCGCCGAAACCCGCAGCGCCCTGGCCGCCTACGCCGCCGGCGTCAACGCCTTCCTCGCCAGCGACCCGGTGCTGCCGCCGGAGTACTGGCTCACCGGCGCCAAACCCGAGCCGTGGAACGTGGTCGACTCGATCGCGTGGACGAAGATGATGGCTTGGGACCTCGGCGGCAACTGGCGCAACGAGATCCTGCGCATGCAACTGGCGAAGACGCTCACGGTGGCGCAGATCCACGAGTTCCTGCCGCCCTATCCCGGCGATGCCGCGCAGCCGCTGCCGGAGCTGCGCGAACTCTACGGCGCGATGGGCACGGATGCGGTGCGCCTTGCCGCCGGCGCGCAGGCGATCGCCGAACAGGTCGACACCTGGACCGCCGGCGCCGCCGGCTCGAACAACTGGGTGGTGAGCGGCGCGCGCAGCGCCTCGGGAAAGCCGTTGCTCGCCAACGACCCGCACCTCGGCCTGTCGGCGCCGCCGATCTGGTACTTCGCGCACCTGCACGCGCCGGGGCTCGACGTCATCGGCGCCACCCTGCCCGGCGTGCCCGCCGTGGTGCTCGGGCGCAACGCGCGCATCGCCTGGGGCTTCACCAACACCGGGCCGGACGTGCAGGACCTGTTCATCGAAAAGCTCGACGGCGCGGGGCGCTACCTGACGCCGGAGGGGCCGCAGGCCTTCAAGCGGATCGAGGAAACGATCCGCGTGAAGGGCGGCACGGAGGAGCGGCTTTCGATCCGCGTCTCGCGCCACGGCCCGGTGATCTCGGACGTCTCGCGCGTCGCCGCCGACGCGGTGCCGCGCGGGCATGTGCTCGCCTTCTCGTGGACCGCGCTGGCGGAAGACGACCGCACGCTGGAGAGCGCCGCGCAACTGGCGCGCGCCGGCAACTGGGAGGAATTCCTCGCCGCCGCGCGCCACTTCCACGCGCCCCAGCAAAACATGGTGTACGCCGACATCGAGGGCAACATCGGCTTCGTCGCCGCGGGCAAGGTGCCGGTGCGCAAGCCCGAGAACGACCTGAAGGGGCTCGCGCCCGCGCCGGGCTGGCTGGCGCGCTACGACTGGAACGGCTTCCTGCCCTTCGATGCCCTGCCGCGGCAGTACAACCCCGCCTCGGGCGCCATCGTCACGGCCAACCACAAGATCACCGCGCCGGGCTACGCGCACCACCTGACCAGCGAATGGGAGCCGCCGTACCGCGCCCGGCGCATCGAGGCGCTGCTCGATGCGCTGCCGAAGCACACGGTGCCGAGTTTCGCCCGCATCCAGGCCGACGCGGTCTCGCTCGCAACGCGCGAACTGCTGCCCCGCCTGCTCGCCACCCGCCCGCGCAGCGAACCCGCGCGGAAAGCCCTTTTGCTGCTCGGCGCCTGGGACGGCACCATGGCCGCCGAGCGCGCCGAACCGCTCATCCTCGCGGCCTGGTGGCGCGAACTCGCGCGCGCGATCTACGCCGACGACCTCGGCGAGGCCTTCAGGCCCAACTGGCGCGCGCGCGCCGTGTTCCTCGGCAACGTGCTCACCGACCGGGACGGCCAGAGCCGCTGGTGCGACGACAAGCGCACCCGGGGCATCGAGACCTGCGACGAGCAACTCGCGCTCACGCTCGAAGCCGCGCTCGCCGACCTGCGCAAGCGCTACGGCGAGGACATAGGCCTGTGGAAATGGGGCAGCGCGCACGTCGCGCGCCACGAGCACCGCCCGCTCGGGCGCCAGGCCTTGCTCGCGCGCTGGTTCGACATCAACGTGCCGAGCGCGGGCGACCCCTACACCGTGAACGTCGGGCGCAACAATTTCTTCGACGAGGCCCAGCCCTTCGCGAACCGGCACGCGGCCAGCCTGCGCGCGATCTACGACCTCGCCGACCCGGAGAAGTCGCTCTTCATCCATTCCGGCGGCCAGTCAGGCAATTCCCTCTCGCCGCATTACGCGGCGTTCAGCGCGGCCTGGTCGAAGGGCGAGTACATCCCGATGCGCACCGCGCGCGCGGCAATCGAGGCCGCGGGCGCGCAGCGCCTCGCGCTCGTGCCGCGCTGACCCCGGCCCCCGGACAAGGAAGCCCCATGATCGAGAGACTCGCCGAACTGGTGAACGCTGACCCGGCCATCGTGCGCTGGGGGCGTCACATGAACGAAACCTTCATGCTCGAGGTGTCGCCGGTGCAGTACCTGATCACCGTGCGTGAAGGACGGATCGAGAAGGTCGAGGAAGGCCCATTCGTGCAGCGCTCGTGGCGCTTCGCGATCCGCGCGAAGAAGGAACACTGGGAACGCTTTTGGCAGAAGGCGCCGGCCCCGGGCTGGCACGAGCTCTTCGCCCTGCTGCGCCGTGGCGACGTGGCGTTCGAAGGCGACCAGCGCGTGCTCTCGGCCTGCCTGCTCTGGCTCAAGCTGGCGCTCGCGGCGCCACGGCGGCGCCCGTGAGCGCGCGCATCGAGCCGGTCATAGGGCGCTATGCCCACCTGACGCTGGAGGGGCGGCCGCACCGCGTCTACTTCGAGGAAGCCGGACAGGGCATTCCGCTGCTGTGCCTACACACCGCGGGCTCTGACGCGCGGCAGTTCCGCGCGGTGCTGAACGACCCGGAGATCACGCGGCACTTCCGCGTCGTCGCCTACGACATGCCCTGGCACGGCAAGTCCTCGCCGCCCGCGGGCTGGGAGAAGGACGACTACCGCCTGACCACCGGCGGCTACACCGACCAGATCATGACGGTGGCGCGCGAACTCGGGCTCGAGCGCCCGGTGGTGATGGGCTGCTCGATCGGCGGGCGCATCGTGCTCGAACTCGCGCTGCGCCACCCGAAGGCGTTCCGCGCGCTGGTCGGATTGCAGGCCTCGCCCTACGTCGAGCGCTACTACGAGTCCGCGTGGCTCAATCATCCCGAGGTGCACGGCGGGCAGGTCTGCGGCGCGGTGGCCTGGGGGCTGTGCTCGCCGCTCAGCCCGGAGGAACACCGCTGGGAAACCGTCTGGCACTACATGCAGGGCGGGCCCGGCGTGTTCACCGGGGACCTGTTCTTCTACCAGGTGGAGGGCGACATCCGCGCGCGCATCGACGCCATCGACACCGCCACCTGCCCGCTGTGGATGCTCACCGGCGAGTACGACTACTCCGCCTCGCCGCGCGACTCCGAGGCCGCCGCGGCGCGCATCCGCGGCGCGAAGCTCACCATCATGAAGGGGCTCGGGCACTTCCCGATGAGCGAGAACCCGGAGGCCTTCCTCGGCTACCTGCGGCCGGTGCTGGAGGAGATCCGGCGCGGCACGGCCTGAGCGCTCAGGCGCCCGGCGCCCGGCGCGTGCGCAGGTACAGGTTGTTCGCCACCAGCGCGCCGATCACGACCGCGGCGCCGGCGAGTTCCACGGCCTGGAAGCTGCGGCCGAGCCCGGCCTCGATGGCGAACACCGACACCGGGATGATGTTCAGCATCAGCATGGTGTTGAGCGGGCCGAGGTGCTTCACGCCGTTGTTGAAGCCGAGCACGCCGAGCACCACGGTGCCGAGCGCGAAGTAGACGATCGGCAGCGCCGCCTGCGAAAGCGCCGCCGCGTCCGGCACGGTGGCAATCCCCACCTGCACCGCCACCACGTTGAAGATCACCAGGCCGATCGCGCCCGGCAGGCAGGTGAGCGCGGTGAAGCGCAGCGGCGACCAGCCGGCGAACACCGGGCCGCCGAAGGTGTAGGCCACCCAGCACAGCGCGCCGCCGAGGATCAGCAGGTCGCCGAAGAGCTCGCCCCCGGCGCCGAGTTCCGCGAGCGCGAGCGCCGGGTCGCCGCGCGTCACCACCAGCAGCACCCCGGCGATCGCCACAGCGATGCAGCCGAGCGTGAACGTCGCCGGGCGCTGGCCGCGCGTGAGCCAGACCACCAGCGCGGTGAGCGGCGTCTGGATGGCCATGATGATCGAGGCATGCTCCGGCCGGGTCATGCTCAGGCCGACCCAGACGAAGCTGTTGAAGCCGGCGAAACCGATCAGGCCGAAGACGATGGCCGGCGCGAGGCGCGGCCCGTAGCGCAGCGCCTCGCGCCCCTCCACCATCGCAAGGATCACGAGGAACAGGGCGCCACCGATCACGTAGCGGATCGAACTCAGCGCGAAGGCGTCGACGATCGGCAGCGTGCGCTTGGCCACCGAGAACATCGGCCCCCAGCACAGGATCGCGAGGCCGATCCAGGCGAGGCCCTTCAGCAACTGGGGCGGGCTGGACAAGGCGATGACGAACCCCGGGGACGCCGCCCGGACGCAAATAGTAACATATATGTTACCAAATAGCCCTCACCGGCGCGCGACCCGGCGCCGGCGGGGCCGTTGCGGCTCAGGCCGCGACCTTTTCGTCGCGCAGCGCGCGCCGCAGGATCTTGCCGACGTTGGTCTTCGGCAGCTCGGCGCGGAACTCGATGTGCTTCGGCCGCTTGTAGTTGGTAAGTTCCTTCTTGCAGTGCTCGTGGATCTGGGCCTCGGTCAGCGCCGGGTCCTTCTTCACGACGAAGAGCTTCACCACCTCGCCCGAATGCTCGTCGGGCACGCCGATCACCGCGCACTCGAGCACCCCCGGCAGCATCGCCACCACCTGCTCGACCTCGTTCGGGAAGACGTTGAAGCCCGAGACGAGGATCATGTCCTTCTTGCGATCGACGATGCGCACGAAGCCCCGCTCGTCCATGTAGCCGATGTCGCCGGTGCGCAGGAACCCGTCCTTCATGATGACCTGCGCGGTCTCTTCCGGCCGCTGCCAGTAGCCCGCCATCACCTGCGGGCCGCTGATGCAGATCTCGCCGGTCTCGCCGAGCGGCAAGTCCTTGCCCTCGTCGTCGCGGATCGCCACCAGCGTGGAGGGGATCGGCAGACCGATGGTGCCGCTGTAGTCGGTCAGGTTGAGCGGATTCATGGTCGCCGAGGGACTGGTCTCGGTCAGGCCGTAGCCCTCGAGCAGCACGTGTCCGGTCACCGCCTTCCAGCGGTCGGCCACCGCCTTCTGCACCGCCATGCCGCCGCCGATGCACAGCTTGACGTGCGAGAAATCCAGCTTCGCGAAGTCCGGGTGGTTCAGCAGCGCGTTGAACAGCGTGTTCACCGCCGTGATGGTGGTGTAGCGGTGCTTGCCCAGTTCCTTGACGAAGGCCGGGATGTCGCGCGGGTTGGTGATCAGGATGTTCAGCCCGCCGATCTTCGCGTAGAGCAGCGCGTTGATGGTGAGCGAGAAGATGTGGTACAGCGGCAGCGCGGTGATGATGACCGGCATCTCGTCGCCCAGCACCTGCCCGGTCCAGGCCTCGGACTGCAGCAGGTTGGCGATCACGTTGCGGTGCAGCAGCATCGCGCCCTTGGACACGCCGGTGGTGCCGCCGGTGTACTGCAGGAAGGCGATGTCGTCGTGGCCGACGTCGACCGGCTTGAGCGGCAAGTTCGTGCCCTCGGCGATCACGTCGTTGAACTGCAGCGCCCCCGGCAGCGAGTACACCGGCACCATCTTCTTCACCTTGCGCACCACGAAGTTGACCAGCAGCCCCTTCAGCCCGAGCAGGTCGCCCAGCGCAGTAAGCACAACGTGCTTCACCGGCGTCTTCGCCACCACGTCCTGCAGGGTCCTGGC
The DNA here is from genome assembly GCA_036526195.1 of Burkholderiales bacterium. Taxonomy (GTDB): domain Bacteria; phylum Pseudomonadota; class Gammaproteobacteria; order Burkholderiales; family SG8-39; genus DATCYZ01. The sequence goes on along the minus strand of DATCYZ010000022.1, from coordinate 8,772 downwards.
GAAGTTCTCGACGATGAAGATCGCCTCCGCCCCCGAGTCCTTCAACTGGTGCTCGAGTTCGCGCGGCGTGTACAGCGGATTCACGTTCACCACGGTATAGCCGGCGCGCAGCACGCCGAACAGCACCACCGGGTACTGCAGCACGTTCGGCATCATGATGGCGACGCGCGCGCCCTTGGCGAGACCCTTGGACTGCAGCCAGGCGCCGACCGCCTTCGACATGGCATCGACCTCGCCGAAGCTGAGCGTCTTGCCCATGCAGTAGTAGGCCGGGCGCTCGCGGAACTCGGCCACCGCCTTTTCGAACAGTTCACCGAGCGACTTGTACTGCCCGGGATCGATGTCCGCAGCGATGCCAGGCGGATAGCTCTTCAACCAGATGCGGTCCATGCGGTCTCCCTCCGTGAATGGCCTCGTCCGGGCCAGTGTACCTGTTAGGCGGCGGCGGCAACAGGCGGGGCCGGCCCCGCCGGGCCGTGCCTAGCGGTTGCGAAAGACCGGCTTTCGCTTCTCGACGAAGGCCGCCATGCCCTCCTTCTGGTCGTCCAGCGCGAACATGGAATGGAACACGCGCCGCTCGTAATGCACGCCCTCCGACAGCGTGGTTTCGTAGGCCCGGTTGACCGACTCCTTGACCATCATCACCACCGGCAGCGAGTAGCCGGCGATCCGCGCAGCCACCGCCATCGCCTCTTCCATCAGCTTGTCCGCCGGCACCACGCGCGACACCAGGCCGGCGCGCTCGGCTTCCGCGGCATCCATCATGCGCGCCGTGAGGCACAGGTCCATGGCCTTCGACTTGCCGACGAAGCGCGGCAGGCGCTGGGTGCCGCCGGCCCCCGGCATGATGCCGAGGTTGATCTCGGGCTGGCCGAACTTCGCGGTCTCGGCCGCGATGATGATGTCGCACATCATCGCCAGTTCGTTGCCGCCGCCGAGCGCGTAGCCGGCCACCGCGGCGATCACCGGCTTGCGGATCGAGCGGATGTGCTCCCAGTCGCGCGTGATGTAGTTCGACATGAAGGCATCCATGTAGCCGTAATCCTTCATCACCGAGATGTCGGCGCCGGCGGCGAAAGCCTTCTCGTTGCCGGTGATGACGATGGCGCCGACGCCGTCGTCGGCGTCGAAGCCCTGCAGCGCGAGGCCGAGTTCCTGCATCAAGCCGGGGTTGAGCGCATTCATCTGCTTCGGCCGGTTCAGCGTGACCAGGCCGACGCGGCCCTGTTGCTCGGTGTTCAGGAACTGGTAGGCCATCGGGGTCTCCTTGGGTCGGGTTTCGGGAACGGCGCCGCGCCGGGCGGCGCGGCGCGGGGTTCAGGTCGCAGCTAGCCGCCCTGCCTGCGCTTCAGTTCGCCGAGCGGCACCGTGCCGCCGGAAGAGGGCATGCGCGCGCGCCCGGGTTCGGGCACGCTGAGTGCGTCGGTTTCGGTCATGCTGGCAAGGCAGCGCGCCGCGAGGTCCTGGTAGCCGCGCGTCGCCTCGACCTTCCAGGCGAGTTCCGCGGGGCTGAGTTCGCGCACCACGCGCGCCGGCAGTCCCGCCACCAGGCTGCGCGGCGGAATGACGAAGCCCGCCTTGACGAAGGCGCTCGCCGCGACAAAGGCCGACTCGCCCACCACCGCGTTGTCGTTGACCACAGCATTGATGCCGACGAGGGCGTTCCGCTCGACGATGCAGCCGTGCAGGATCGCGCCGTGGCCGATGTGGCCGTCGACGCCGACGACGAGGTCGCGGTCCGGGAAGGCGTGCAGCACGCAGGTGTCCTGGATGTTCGCGCCCGCCTCGATCACGATGCGGCCGAAGTCGCCGCGCAGGCAGGCCGCGGGCCCGACATAGACGCGCGGGCCGATGATCACGTCGCCGATCAGCACCGCGCTCGGGTGCACGTAGGCAAGCGCGTCGATGACCGGCGTGATGCCGTCGAGCGCATAGACTTTCGGTCCGGGCATCCGGCGATTCTACTTCGGCAGATGGAGCGGGGTTCTCATGCGGGGTCTCATGTATGCTTTTGCAGAATCGCACGCGGGAGTGGCCATGCCGGAAGTGATCGTTTCGCTCGACGCCGGGGTGCTCGGCATCACGCTGAACCGGCCCGACAGGCTGAACGCGTTCAACCCGCCGCTGCTCGAGGGCCTGCGCGCGGCGATCGAGCGCGCCGGCACCGACGCCGCGGTGCGCGTGGTGCTGCTCACCGGCAGCGGGCGCGCGTTCTGCGCCGGCGCCGACCTGAACCAGCGCGACGTCCGCCCCGAGGCGCCGCCGCCGGACCTTTCGGTACTGCTCGACATGGTCTACAACCCGATGATCCGCAGCCTGCAGGCGCTGCCCAAGCCGGTGATCGCCGCGGTCAACGGCGCCGCGGCCGGCGCCGGCGCGAGCCTGGCGCTCGCCTGCGACCTGGTGCTCGCCGCGCGCTCGGCGTACTTCCTGCAGGCCTTCGTGAAGATCGGCCTGGTGCCGGATGCCGGCAGCACGTACTTCCTGCCGCGGCTTGCCGGGCGCGCCCGCGCCGCCGGCCTCGCGCTGCTCGGCGAGCGACTCGAGGCCGGGGACGCCGAGCGCTGGGGCGTCATCTGGAAGTGCGTCGACGATGCGCGCCTCGCGGTCGAGGCGCAATCGCTCGCGGTGCGGCTCGCCGCCGGGCCGACGCACACCTACGGCCTGATCAAGCAGGCGCTCGCCGCCTCGCCGGGCAACACGCTGACGGCGCAACTCGACCTCGAGCGCGACCTGCAGCGCGAGGCCGGACTGACCGCGGATTTCCGTGAGGGCGTCACCGCCTTCAAGGAAAAGCGCAAGCCCGCGTTCCGCGGTCGATGAGTCCGGCACGCGGGACCGCAACAGGAGGATCGAGATGAAGGCCTTTCCGCTCGAAGCCATCGAAACGGCGCCCGTCGCCGAACTTCGCGCGCTGCAGCTCGAGCGCCTGCAATGGTCGCTCGCGCATGCCTACGAGAACGTGGCGCACACGCGAAGGAAGTTCGATGCCGCCGGCGTCAAGCCCGCCGACTGCCGGTCGCTCGCCGACCTGGCGAAGTTCCCCTTCATGGCGAAGGCGGATCTTCGCGAGACCTACCCCTTCGGCATGTTCGCCGTGCCGATGGACAAGGTGGTGCGCATCCATGCCTCCTCCGGCACCACCGGCAAGCCGACGGTGGTGGGCTATACCGCGAAGGACATCGACACCTGGACCCACGTCATGGCGCGCTCGATCCGCGCCGCGGGCGCGCGTCCCGGCGACAAGGTGCACGTCGCCTACGGCTACGGCCTGTTCACCGGCGGCCTGGGCGCGCACTACGGCGCGGAACGCCTCGGCCTCGCCGTGGTGCCGCTGGGCGGCGGCATGACCGAGCGCCAGGTGCAGCTGATCGCGGATTTCAGGCCCGAGATCATCATGGTGACGCCGTCCTACATGCTCGCGATCGCCGACGAGATGGAACGCCAGGGGATGGACCCGAAGAAGAGCTCGCTGCGCATCGGCATCTTCGGCGCCGAGCCCTGGACCCAGGAGATGCGAAAGCAGATCGAGGCGCGCACCTCGCTCGAGGCGATCGACCTCTACGGCCTGTCGGAGGTGATGGGGCCGGGCGTGGCGCAGGAGTGCATCGAGACCAGGGATGGCCTGACCATCTGGGAAGACCATTTCTACCCGGAGGTCGTCGACCCCGAGACCGGCGCGGTGCTGCCCGAGGGCGAGACCGGGGAACTGGTGTTCACCTCGCTCACCAAGGAGGCGCTGCCGGTGATCCGCTATCGCACGCGCGATTTGACCCGGCTCCTGCCGGGCACCGCGCGCAGCATGCGTCGCATGGAGAAGATCACCGGCAGGTCGGACGACATGCTGATCATCCGCGGCGTGAACGTGTTCCCGTCGCAGGTCGAGGAGCAGATCCTGCGGCAGGCCGAGCTTTCGCCGCACTACGTGCTGGAACTGTCGAAGGAGGGCCCGCTCGACCACCTCACCGTGGTGGTGGAACTCGCACCCGCGGCGGCGGACCTGCCGGAAGCGAAGCGCACCGCGGCCGCGGCGACGCTGAAGCACAACGTGAAGTCGATGATCGGCGTCACGGCCGACGTGCGCATTGCCGCGCTCGGCGCGGTCGAGCGCTCCATCGGCAAGGCAAAGCGCGTCGTGGACAAGCGGCCGAAGGCCTGAGCAACAAGCGGTCGCAGGCCTGCGCCGCGGCGCCGCCTGCAGCGCCTTACTGCGGCAGGGTGAAGTAGAAGGTCGCGCCCTCGTCCGGTACCGCCGTCGCGCGCACCGTGCCGTGGTGCCGGCGAATGATGCGCTCCACCGTCGCCAGGCCGATGCCGGTGCCGGTGCCGGGAAACGCCCCGGCGCGGTGCAGGCGCTCGAAGGGCTTGAACAGCTTGCCGGCGCAGGCCATGTCGAAGCCGATGCCGTTGTCGCGCACGAAGAACTCCTCCCCCTCGCGGCCGAACTCGATGCGCGGCGTCGGCAGGGAATTTCGGATCGGACACCTGTTCGATGGGCGAGGGACGCGGAAGGGACCTCGGGAGTATATTCGTCGCCATCCCGCGTAAAGCGCGGAACTGCGCGGGATCCACCCCGCTGCTCCGCCCCGGACGCAACACGACGAGAAAGAACGCATGGAACGCCTGACGCGCGCGACCCTCGAAGCGGCTGCCCGACAGGTGCATGCCGTGATGTCGCCGACGCCGCAATACCCCTGGCCGCTGCTCGCGGGACGCCTCGGCGCCGAGGTCTGGGTCAAGCATGAAAACCACACGCCGACGGGGGCCTTCAAGGTGCGCGGCGGCATCGTGCTGCTCGAAGCACTCGTGAAGCGCGCGCCCGGACTGTCCGGCATCGTCAGCGCCACCCGCGGCAACCACGGCCAGAGCCTGCCCTGGGCCGCGCGCCGCCACGGCCTGCGCACCGTGATCGTCGTGCCGCGCGGCAACAGCCCCGGCAAGAACGCCGCGATGCGCGCCTGGGGCGCGGAGCTCGTCGAGCACGGGCGCGATTTCGACGAGGCGCGGCTGCACGCCGGCGCACTGTCGAAGTCAGAAGGGCTGGCCTTCGTCGGGCCGTTCATGCCGGAACTGGTGGCCGGCGTGGGCAGCTACGCACTGGAACTGTTCTCCGCCGCGAAGGACCTCGACACCGTGTACGTGCCGATCGGCTGCGGCTCCGGCATCTGCGGGCTGATCGCCTGGCGCGACGCGCTCGGCCTCGCCACGCAGATCGTCGGCGTGGTCTCGACGCATGCGGACGCCTATGCGCGCTCCTTCGAGGCGGGCCGGGTGGTGGAAACCGACAGCGCGGACACCTTCGCCGACGGCATGGCGGTGCGCGTGCCGGTGCCGGCGGCGCTCGACATCATCCGCGCCGGGGCCGAGCGCATCGTGCGCGTCACCGACACCGAGGTGAAGGCGGCGATGCGCATGCTGTTCGACGACACGCACAATGTGGTCGAGGGCGCGGGCGCCGCGCCGCTCGCGGCGCTCCTCAAGGAAGGCGCGAAACCGGGGCGTCGCTACGCCGTGATCGCCTCCGGCGGCAACGTCGATCGCGAGCGCTTTCTCGAGGCGCTGGCGCCGCGCGCAACATCCGGATAGCGGCACGGGCGCGGGCCGCCTATCCTGTGCCCATGGATGCAATCCTCGACCAGGCCCGCGCGTACCTCGACGCCCGCGACGGCGAGCGGGTGACGCTGGCCGAACTCGCGCGCGCCGTCGGCGCGAGCCCCTGGCACCTGCAGCGGCGCTTCAAGCATGCCTACGGCGTCTCGCCGCTCGCTTACCAGGAGGCGCGCAGGCTGGAGGCGGCCAAGACCGGATTGCGCCGTGGCGCGCGCGTCACCGACGCGGTGTTCGAGGCCGGCTACGGCTCGCTCTCGCGCTTCTACGAAAAGGCGGGGGCGCGCCTCGGCATGGACGCAAGCGCCTACCGTGCGCGCGGCGCGGGCCTGCGGATCGCGTGGACCACTTTCGCCTCCCCGCTCGGGCAGGTGCTGGTGGCCGCGACGCCGCGCGGGGTCTGCGCGGTCAAGCTGGGCGGCAGCGCGCGCGCCCTGCGACGCGCGCTCGCCGAGGAGTTCGGCCGCGCCACGCTCGCCGAGGACGCCACAGCGCTCGCCGCGGTGCGACGCCGGGTGCTCGCCTTCGTCCGGGGCGACGAGGCGCTGGTGCGCGTGCCGCTCGACGTGCGCGGCACGGTGTTCCAGCGCCGCGTCTGGGACGCGCTGCGCGCGATTCCGCGCGGCGAGACCCGCACCTACGGCGAGCTTGCGCGCAGCATCGGCCGGCCCAAGGCGGTGCGCGCGGTCGGCAGCGCCTGCGCCGCGAACCCGGTGGCGCTTGCGGTGCCCTGCCACCGCGCGGTGCGCGCCGACGGCGGGCTCGGCGGCTATGCCTGGGGCCTGCCGCGCAAGAAGACCCTGCTCGGGATCGAGAAGCGCCGGCGCGGATGAGCGCGGCCGACACCGGCCGCCTGGTCGCGCTCGCCGCGATCTGGGGCGCCTCGTTCCTGTTCCTGCGCGTGGGCGCGCCGGAGTTCGGCGCGTTCCTGACCAGTTTCCTGCGGGTCGGCATCGCTGGCCTCGCGCTGGCGCTGTGGTTCCGCCTGAGCGGCCAGTCGATGCAGTGGCGCGAACATCGGCGCGCGTACCTCGTCATCGGCGCGATCAACGGCGCGCTGCCCTTCACTTTCTACGCCTTCGCGGCGCTGCACATCGAGTCCGGGCTCTCGGCGATCCTGAATGCCGCGGCGCCGCTCTTCGGCGTGGTGTTCGGCGCGCTCTGGCTCGGCGAGCGCATCACGGTTCGACGCGCGCTCGGGCTCGCGCTCGGCATCGCCGGGGTCGCGCTGGTGGCGCGCGGCGGCACCGGCGGCGACGGCCCGCTTTTCGGCTGGGCGGTGGCCGCCTGCCTCGGCGCGACGGTGTGCTACGCGCTCACCGGCGTCTACCTCAAGCGCTTCGCGCAGGGCGTGCCGGCGCGCGGCATCGCCGCCGGCAGCCAGCTGGCCGCGGCCGCGATGCTCGCGCCCTTCGCGCTCGCCAACCTGCCCGAGGCCCTGCCCTCGCCGCTCGCGAGCGCCAGCGTGCTGATGCTCGCCCTGCTCTGCAGCGCCGTGGCGTTCCTGCTCTACTTCCGGCTGATCGCCGACCTCGGCGCGGCGCGCGCGCTCACCGTCACCTTCCTGATTCCCGCCTTCGGCGTCGTCTGGGGCGCCCTGCTGCTCGGCGAAACCCTCGGCCCCGCCGCGCTCGCCGGCGGCGTGCTGGTGGTGCTCGGCACCGTCTTCGTCCTGAAGGGATAGCGAAATGGTGAAATAAGGGCTTAGACCCCTTTTTGCGGGAAAATGGGGTCTGATCCCTTTTTCTTCCGGACCTCCCGCATGGCCGCCTATCCGCTGCTTTCCGCGCCGCTTCGCGTTGCGCACCTGACGCTGCCGAACCGCATCATGATGGGCTCGATGCACACCGGCATGGAAGGCGCGCCGGACGGCGCGCCGAGGCTGGCGGCGTTCTATGCCGAGCGTGCCGCGGGCGGCACCGCGCTGATGGTCACCGGCGCGTTCTCGCCGAACATGGAGGGCAACCTCGGGCCGGACCGCGAGACGATGATGGATGCCGCCGACCGCGACCGCCATCGCATCATCCCCGAGCAGGTGCATGCCGCCGGCGGACGGATCCTGCTGCAACTGCTGCACGGCGGGCGCTACAGCAAGCATCCGAACGCAGTGGGCCCCTCGCCGATCCGCGCGCCGATCAACAAGGTGACGCCGCGCGAACTCTCGGGCGCGGAAGTCGAGGCGACGATCGCCGATTTCGTGCGCGGCGCGCAACTCGCGCAGGAAGCCGGCTACGACGGCGTCGAGATCATGGGCTCGGAGGGCTACCTGATCACCCAGTTCCTCTGCCTGCGCACCAACCAGCGCAAGGACGAATGGGGCGGGACGCTGGAGAACCGCATGCGCATGGCGATCGAGATCGTCGCGCGCACGCGCAAGGCCGTCGGGCGGGATTTCATCCTGCAGTACCGCGTCTCGGCGCTCGACCTCGTCGAGGGCGGCCTCACGGGCGAGGAGGCCGTCGTCGTCGCGCGCGCCGTCGAGGCCGCCGGCGCCGACCTCCTCAACACCGGCATCGGCTGGCACGAGGCGCGCATCCCGACCATCGCGCACGCGGTGCCGCGCGCCGGCTTCGCCTGGGCGGCGCGCCGCATCAAGGAGGCGGTGAAGATCCCGGTGGTGGCGTCGAACCGCATCAACGCGCCCGAAGTCGCCGAAGCGGTGCTCGCGCGCGGCGATGCCGACATGGTCTCGCTCGCGCGGCCGATGCTCGCCGACGCCGAGTTCGCCAACAAGGCGGTGGCCGGTGACCGGCTCGGCATCAACATCTGCTTTGCCTGCAACCAGGCGTGCCTGGACCACATCTTCGACCGGCAGATCGCGAACTGCCTGGTGAACCCGCGCGCGGGCCGCGAGACCGAGCTCGTCTACCGCCCGGTGAAGGCGCAAAAGCGCATCGCCGTGGTCGGCGGCGGGCCGGCCGGCCTGTCCTGCGCCGCGGTGGCGGCCGAACGCGGCCACTCGGTGACGCTGTTCGATCGCGCCGCCGAACTCGGCGGGCAGTTCAACCTCGCCAAGCGCATCCCCGGCAAGGGCGAGTTCGGCGAGTCGGTGGCCTACTACGCCGAGCGCGTGCGCCGCGCCGGCGCGAAGATCGTGCTGAACCGCGCCCCGGACGAGGCCGAACTCGCCGGCTTCGACGAAGTGGTGCTCGCCACCGGCATCGA
>DATCYZ010000021.1:0-44594 GCA_036526195.1 Burkholderiales bacterium | reverse complement strand
GGCGATCGCCTTTTTCAGTTCGTCGTACTCGTCGCAACCGAAGAAGCACAGGCGGTCGAGCTCGGCGAGGTGGCGCTTCGCCCCGGGCAGGTCGCCCGCCATCAGGTAGGCCTCACCGATGTACTCGTGCGCGCCGCGGTGCTTCGGTTCCAGGCGCAGCGCCTCGCGGTAATGGTGGAACACCAGTTTCATGTCCGGCGACGCGCCCTTGCGCAGGGCGTAGGCGTAGCGGTTGTGGTACTCGGCCACCGTCGCGTCGCGCGCGAGCGCGGCTTTCATCAGCTGCGCCGCGCCCGCCCAGTCCTTGCGCGCCTCCGCCTGGGCAACGGCGATCAGTGCAGCATCCGGCGCCGAGCCCGCGCCGGAATCCCCGCCCGCCGCCCACAGTCCCGTGCTCGTCATCGTCGTCAGCGCTGCCAGCGCAACGCAACAGATCCTGGATTTCATGTGTCCCCCATTGACCGGTGCCTGCGCTAGCATGGTGCCATGACCCTGTCCGCCACCCGGCCGTTCCGTGCTGGACTGTTGCTGGCCACGACCGTGCTAACGCTTGCCGGAGGGCCGGCATTCCCGGCGCCGCCGGGCTCGCGCGCAGAGGCCCTCGCCGGCCTCGCGGATGCGGACGCCACCACGCGCGCCGAGGCCATCGTCTGGGTCGCCGAACACGGCACGATGAACGATGCCGACCTGCTGCACCTGCGCCTGCGCGACGACAGCCCGATCGTGCGCGCCTTTGCCGAGCAGGGTCTGTGGCGCCTGTGGAGCCGCTCGGGCGACCCGGAGATCGATCGCCTGATGGACCGGGGCAGCGAAGCGATGCAGGCCGGCCGGCAGGACGAGGCGATCGCCATCTTCACCGGCGTGATCCGCAGGCGCCCGGACTTTGCTGAGGGCTGGAACAAGCGCGCCACCGCGCTCTTTCTCGCGGGCGAGTACCGCAGGTCGGCGCAGGACTGCGAGGAGGTGTTCAAGCGCAATCCACGGCACTTCGGCGCGCTCTCGGGCAACGGCCAGAACTGGATCCAGCTCGAGCACCTGGAGAACGCGCTCCGTTTTCTTCGCCGCGCGCTCGAGGTCAACCCGAACATGGCCGGCATCGAACTGCAGATCAGGGCGCTCGAGGCGCTGCAAAGGAGGCAGCGCGGCAACGCCACCTGAGGCGCCTCCGTGGCGCTCAGCGCCTGCCCGGCTCGGCCGCGCCCGGTCCCTGCGCCAGCGCAGCGAAATCCCGCGCGAATTCCCGCAGGCGGGTCACCGCCTCGGCGCGCTGCTCTGGCGTGAGCAGCCGGTCGATCTCGAGCAACAACTCGAAGAACGCCGCGCGCTGCACCCGGCTCACCGCCTCGTACTCCGGCGCGCGCCCGCGGTCCCAGCCTTCGGCCCAGTCGGCAAGGCGCCTGATTGCCTCGCGCTTGCGCAGCATGGCGAGCAGTTCCGCCTGCCGGCGGCGGCGGTCCGCGTCGCGCAGCGCATCGGTGAGCGGCGTGCGCTCGCTGTAAAGGCGCACCCGCTCGCGCTGCTCGGCGCTTAGCGTGCCGAACCATTCCTGCAGGCGCTTCACGTTGCGCTTCGCGCGTTCGGCGCGGCGCTTCGCCTCGCTGCCCGCGAGATTCTCCTCGGCGAATTTGCGGTTGTCCTCGGCGATGCGCTGCTCGAGGTGGGTCAGCTGCCCGCCATCGAGCTGGTCGAGCAGCGGCGCCACCTGCACGGCGGCCTGGCGCAGGCTTTCGCCGAGCTGCGCGCGGCCGCGGGCCCAGGCCCAGTCGAGGTCGTCGCGCGAAAGCCCGCGCGCGAGGCGCTTGCCCGCCTCCTCCGCGATCGGCGGGTACTGCGGCAGCGCGCCGGCGCGGTGCCAGGCGAGGAAGGCGGCGATGCGGGCGTCGAGCTCGCGCGACTGCTCGCCGTGCACGTCGAGGTAGCTGGTGGCGCGCCAGCGGATCAGCGTGCCGGCGTTCTCGTACATGAACTGGGTCGCGCTGCAGCCGGAGACGAGCAGCACCGCGGCGAGCAGCAGCACGCGCCGCAGCCCCCCGGATCGCAAGCTCGTCGCGCTCACCAGAAATCCTCCGCGGTGATCTGGCCGGGGCTGCGACGGCGGTGCTTGCGCAGGCCGCGCGCCTTGAGTACCTCGATGGCGTCGCGCACCATGTCCGGGTTGCCGCAGAGCATCACCTGCGCGCTCGCGGCCTCGAGCGCGCAACCGGCGGCGGCCTCGAGCCGGCCCTCGGCGATCGCGGCGGGAATCCGCCCGGCGAGCGCCTGCGGCGCCGCCTCGCGGCTGACGATGGACACGACTCGCATTCGCGCGCCATGCTGCGCGCGCAGCGTTTCGATCGGCTCGCGGTAGGTGAGCTCGGCGGCGTGGCGCACCGCGTGCACCAGCACCACGGTCTGGTAGCGCGTCCACACCTCGCTCGCGCGCAGGATCGACAGGTAGGGCGCAAGCCCGGTGCCGGTCGAAAGCATCCAGAGCACCGGCGCAGGCGGCACTTCGGAGAGCACCAGAAAGCCCGAAGGGTTGCCGGCGATCCACAGCGTGTCACCGGCGGCAAGGCGCGCCAGCCGCGGCGAGAGCAGGCCCTCGGGCACGGTGACGCCGTAGAACTCCTGCACCGGATCCGAAGGCGGGTTGACGAAGGAGAACGGGCGCGCGACGCGCTCGCCGTCGATGTCGAGCGCGATGCGCACGAACTGGCCCGCCTCGAAGGCGAGCGGCGGGGCCTCGACGCGCAGCGAGAAGAGCGACCCGGTCCAGGCCCGGTTCTCGAGCACGCGCCCCTGGAGCCATTGGCTCATCGCAGGACGTAGGGCTCGAGTTCGAGGTCGGCGATGGCACTGCCCAGCATGATGATGGTGCCGTGGCGCCGGTTGTCGCCGGTGTCTGAGAACTCGAAGCGGTATTCGCGACGCAGGCGCAGCCGGCCGTCCTCGTCGCGCGCAAGGGAAAGGCCGGCGATCGATACCGTGTCATCGAGCAACTGGATGTTGTAGCGCCTGCAGGCATCGCGCCCGGCGGCCACCGCGCGCTCGCGCGCGCGCAGGCTGTCGATCCACGCGAACGCCGCGGCGACGAGGACTACGAGCGCGACGGCATCCCATGACATCGGGCGTCGATTATAGCGGCGCCCCGGGGGCCATCCCGCCGCGGGTTCTCCGCGGTTTCCCCTCAGTTTCTCCTCAGTTGCCCTACTGCGCGGAGGGGCTGAAGTGGATCCGGTTCAGCGCCTCGACCGCGGCCAGCACCTCGGCCGGCAGGACCCGGTCGAAGTGAGAGGCAAGCTCGTCGAGTTGCGCCACCGAGGTCGCGCCGACGATGGTCGAGCCGACGAAGGGGCGGCTGCGCACGAAGGCGAGCGCCAGCGCCACGGGCGTCAGGCCGTGCCGGTCGGCGAGCGCGCAGTAGGCCTCGGCCGCGGCGATCACCGCGGGGCGCTTGTAGCGTTCGCCGAAGTCCGGGAACTTCGCGAGGCGGGCTTCCGCCGGCTTCGCGCCGTTGCGGTAGGTGCCGGCGAGCATGCCCATGGCGAGCGGCGAGTAGGCGAGCAGCGGCACGTTGAGCCGGAAGCTCGCCTCGGCAAGGTCGCCGTCGAACATGCGCGAAACGAGGTTGTAGCCGTTCTGCACCGAGGCCGGCGCCGGCAGGCCGTGGGTCTTCGCCAGCTGCACGAAGGTGCACAGCCCGTAGGCGGTCTCGTTCGACAGGCCCCAGGCGCGGATCTTCCCGGACTTGATCGCCGCCGCCATCGCCTCGAGCTGCTCGAGCATCGGCACGGCCTCGCGTTCCTTCGAGGCGTCGAACTGCCAGGTGCCGAACACCGGCACGTTCCGTTCCGGCCAGTGGATCTGGTAGAGGTCGATGTGGTCGGTCTGCAGCCGCTTCAGGCTGTCGTCGATCGCCCAGGGCACCGTCTTCGCGGAGATGTGGTTCTCGCCGTTGCGGATCCATTCGCGGCGCCCGGGCCCGGCGATCTTCGAGGCGAGCACGATGGCATCGCGCCGGTGGCGGTTCTTCGCCAGCCAGCTGCCGAGCAGTTTCTCGGTCGAGCCCTGGGTCTCGCGCTTCGGCGGCACCGGGTACATCTCGGCGGTGTCGATGAAGTTGATGCCGTGATCGAGCGCCCAGTCGAGTTGCGCGTGCGCCTCGGCCTCGGTGTTCTGCTCGCCCCAGGTCATGGTGCCGAGGCAGATATCGGTCACTTCGAGGCCGCTTTCGCCGAGCCGGTTTCGCTTCATCACCTCTCCTCTCCAAAAAAGGGGTCTGACCCCTTTTTCACCTTTTTCAGCAGCGATTGGCCACAGTTGCCAGACACCGTGAAAAAGGGGTCAGACCCCTGCTCAAGCCGCGGCGCCCCCTCGAAAAAAAAGGTCTGACCCCATTTCCCCGGACCGTTCAGGCCTTGGGGATGAAGGTCAGCGCGAGGCCGTTGTTGCAATAACGCTTGCCGGTGGGGGGCGGGCCGTCGTCGAAGACGTGGCCGTGGTGCCCGCCGCAGCGCGCGCAGTGGTACTCGGTGCGCGGGAAGACGATCTTGTAGTCGGTCTTGGTGCCGAAGGCGCCGGGGATGAAGGTGAAGAAGCTCGGCCAGCCGGTGCCGCTGTCGAACTTCATCGCCGAGGTGAACACCGGCAACCCGCAGCCGGCGCAGGCGAACACGCCCTCGCGCTTCTCGCGGTCGAGCGGGCTCGAGCCGGCGCGCTCGGTGCCTTCCTCGCGCAGCACGTTGTAGGCGGGCGCTGGGAGGCGCTTGCGCCATTCGTCCTTCGACAGGGAAAGTTTCTCGGTGGCGGCAGGCACCTTGGCGCCCGCGGGCAGGAAACTCCTCCAGTTCTGCTGCAGCAGTTCGATGTCTTTCATGCTGGTCGGCCGGGCCGCGTAGACACGGGCGGCCATCGCCGCCAGCGGCGCGCCGGCGAGGGCTGCAAGAAGCGTGCGACGGTCCATGGCGCTCTCCTGTAGGATGGAATTCTCCCATTGGTCGCGCCAGCGCGAAAGGCCTGACAACTCACGCCGCAGCGTCCTCGAGCACCAGGTCGGCGCCCTTCTCGGCCACCGCGATCACCGCCGCGTTGATATTGCCGGAGGGCACGGCCGGCATGACCGAGGCATCGATCACCCGCAGCCCCTCGAGCCCGCGCACCCGAAGCCTCAGGTCGACCACCGAGGCCGCATCCGTGCCGAGCCGGCAGGTCGAGGTCGGGTGGAACACCGTGTCGCCCGCCTCGCGGCAGAAGGCGAGCCAGTCCTCGTCGGTCTGCACGCGCGGCCCCGGGTACTCCTCGCCCGCCACGTAGCCCGCGAGCGGCTGGGTGTTCACCAGCTTGCGGATGAACTTGAGCCCGCCGACCATCATGCGGCGATCCACCTCGGAATCGAGGTAGTTGTAGCGGATCGCCGGCGGGGCGGCGGGATCGGGCGAGGCGATGTGCACCGAACCCCGCGATTCCGCCTGCAGTTGCGACACCGACGCGGTGAAGCCGGAGAACGGGTGCAGCAGGCCGCCGCGCTTCATGGTCGAGAAATTGATGAAGTAGATCTGCGCATCGGGCCGCGTCAGCTCGGGCCGGGTGCGGATGAAGGCCGCGGCATAGCCCGCGCTCACCGTCAGCGGGCCGCGCTTGAACAGCAGGTAGCGCAGGCCGATGCCCATCTGGCGCCACAGGCTCGCCATGTCGTCGTTCAGCGTGATCGGCCGGTTGCAGCGCCAGAAGGTGCGGCAATACAGGTGGTCCTGCAGCGCCTCGCCCACCTGCGGCGCATCGTGCACCACGGGGATGCCATGCGTCTTGAGCAGCGCGCGCGGGCCCACCCCGGAGAGCTGCAGCAGCTGCGGCGAATTGAACGCGCCGCCGCAGACCAGCACCTCGCGCGCGGCACGCGCGCTTCGCAGGCGACCGCCGACGCGGTACTCGACGCCGGTCGCGCGCGTGCCCTCAAAGGTGATGCGCGTGGCGAGCGCGCCGGTTTCCACCCGCAGGTTGGCGCGCTTCTCGGCCGGCCGCAGGTAGCCCACCGCGGTGCTGCAGCGCCGGCCGTCGCGCGCAGTCACCTGGTAATAGCCGGTGCCTTCCTGGGTGGCGCCGTTGAAGTCGTCGTTTTGCGGAATCCCGAGCGCGCGCGCCGAACCCATGAAGGCCTCGGCCAGTTCATGCGGGTCGCGCTGGTCCTGCACCGCGAGCGGGCCGCCCACGCCGTGGAATTCGTTCGCACCGCGGCCCTGGTCCTCGGACTTGATGAAGTACGGCAGCAGGTCGTCGAAGCCCCAGCCCGGCGCGCCCCAGGCGTCGAAATCCTCGCGCTGGCCGCGGATGTAGACCAGGCCGTTGATCGAGGAGGAGCCGCCGAGCACCTTGCCGCGCGGCGTGAACACGCGCCGGCCGTCGAGCGCCGGCTCGGGCTCGGATTCGTAGGCCCAGTTCACGTCCTTGCGCGCGAACAGCTTGCCGTAGCCGAGCGGCACGTGGATCCACGGGTTGCGGTCGCGCGGGCCGGCTTCCAGCAGCAGCACGCGGTGGCGGCCGTCGGCGGTGAGCCGGTTGGCGAGCACGCAGCCCGCGGAGCCTGCGCCGACGATGATGTAGTCGAACTGGTCAGACATCGCGGACGGCGACGGCGCGCCGGGAAAGCGTATTTGGTAACATATATGTTACTATATTGCCTGCTGCGGCGCGGCGCGGCGCGCCACGTCAAACCTTGCGCGGCGTGGCCACGTGCACGCCGGAGTCAACATACAGGATCTGGCCGGTGACGTTCGGCGCGGATTCCACCAGATAGGCCACGGTCGCCGCGACGTCCGCCGGCATCGCCACCTGGCGCAGCGGCGCGATCGCCTCGTAGCTTTCGCGGATCTTCGGGTAGCGCTCGCCGTAGCCCGAGACCAGCCAGGGCGTCTCGACGAAGCCCGGCGCCACCACGTTGACGCGCACTTCCGGCGCCAGGCTGCGCGCGAGCGACATCGACACCGTGTTGAGCGCCGACTTCGAGGCGGCGTAGGCCACCGAGGAGCCGGTGCCGAGCATCGAGGCAAGGGACGAAATGTTGACCACCGCCCCGCGCGCCTTCTTCAGCTCGGCCGCCGCCGCGCGGCACATCTGGAACGGGCCGATCACGTTGGTGGCGTAGATCGCCTGGAAGTCCGCGGCCGAGAGGCCCTCGAGGTCGGCATGCACCACGAACCTGGTGGTGCCGGCGTTGTTCACCAGCGCGTCGAGCCGGCCCCACTTGTCGAGCGCCGCCTTGACCAGCGCGCGGCACTGCGCGTCGTCGGCGACGTCGGCCTTCACCGCGATCGCCTCGCCGCACTCGCGCGCCACCTTCTCCGCCGGCGCGGTGCTGCGCGAGTAGTTCACCACCACGCGCCAGCCGCGGCGCGCGAACTCGCGCGCGCAGGCTTCGCCGATGCCCGACGATCCGCCGGTGACGATGACGACCTTCTTTTCAGTATCCGGCATGGGGAGGGGATTCCTGTGGGGGCGCAACGATGAAAAAGGGGTCTGACCCCTTTTTCAGACGGTGGCGATCGGGGTGGCGGGAGAGCCGACGGCGCCGGGCAGGCGCAGCGGCGGCGCGGTCAGCAGAAAGCGGCTGCGCTTCGCCGCGCGCAGCCAGCCGGCAAGTTCGGTGAGGTACCACATCTCGCCAAGGTGGATGCCGTTCTTGAACAGGCAATGCTCGTGCAAGGGCATGGCGGCGTGCGGCGCAGGTTGCGTCAGGCTGGTCGGGATCAGTTCCACGGCGTAGTTGTCGGCGATCAGGCAGGCGAGCCCGGAATCGCTCACCCACTGCAGCAGTTTCCCGTCGCGCCCGTCCAGGCCGCTGCAGGTGGCCGAGAGCAGCTTCGGATCCGGGTTCTTCTTCAGTTCGAAGATCACGTCGGCGAAGCCGGTGTACAGGCACACCATGTCGCCGCGCTCCACCACCACCTTGTCGGCCTCGAGCACGCGCATGAGCGCGTCGTAGCCGATCGCCTTGCGCTCGCGCCCGACGTGCGCGTGCAGGTCGATCATCACCCCGCGCCCCTGCGCGCCGTGCTCGGCGAGGTTCTGGATGCCGAGGGACGCGGCGCGCGCGCCCTCGTACTTCGCCCAGGGCTCGGCGCCCGGGTTCTCCTTGCCAGGCAGCACGTCGGTGCCGGCGCGAAAGCCGTTGTAGAACACCGTCTCGCGCGTGCCGTCGCCGTCGGCGTCGAAGCGGCTGCCGATGTGGGCGAAGGAATCCCATTGCGTCGAGTACTGCAGCGTCAGCAGCACCACGTCGTCGCAGACCACGTCGGTGTGGTCCGGGTTGTCGGCGGCGAATGGCCAGCAGAAGTTCTGCTCGCCCGCGCGCGCGCCGTCGCGCAGCGTCGGCGCGAGCCGCGGCGGCTTGCGGCGCGGATTGAGCACGTTGCCGCCGGGATAGTCGAGCGGCAGCGAAAGGCAGAAGGTGCGGCCTTCCTTCACCTCGGCCACGCCCTGGAGCACCTTCTCGCGGGTGACCTCGTTCATGCGGCCGCGCTGGTCGTCGGGGCCGTAGTCGCCCCAGTTCGAGTTCGCGGGCTTGTTCTTCCAGCGTTGGGTCATATGGGTTGGCTCGAAAAGTCAGAGGGGGTCAGAGCCCTTTTCTCCGTGAATGCTGTGCCTGAAAAAGGGGTCAGACCCCTTTTTCTTCGAATCTCTTCTCCGAGAAAAGGGATCCGACCCCCAATCACAGATAGCTCCTCCCGATCCACTCCGCGACCAGCACCGGGCGGTCGCCGCCCTCGCGCTCGACGGTGACGTTCCAGATGGTCTGGATCATGTCGTCCTTGCGTTCGAAGGCGCCGAGCACGAAGCGCGCGCGCACGCGGCTCCCGGCGGGCAGTGGCGCAGTGAAGCGCAACCGGTTCATGCCGTAATTGACGCCCATCCTGCGATCGGCGAAGGAGAAGGTCGACTCGATCAGCTTCGGCAGCAGCGACAGCGTCAGGAAGCCGTGGGCGATGGTGCCGCCGAACGGCCCGTCCTTCGCCCGCACCGGATCGATATGGATCCATTGCAGGTCGCCGGTCGCGTGCGCGAACTGGTCAATCTTTGCCTGGTCGACGATCAGCCAGGGCGACACCCCGACCTCCTCCCCGACGCGTTTCTCGAGTGTCGAAACCGACAGCGCTTCCGGCATCGTGACCCTCCCCTGCGGCCGATTATAGGGGCTGGGGTGCGCCTGCTCCGATGAACCTGCGAATCAGGGCGTTCAGCGTGGCCGGCTTCTCTTCCGCCACCCAGTGCGTCGCATCGGGGATCCGCTCGATGCGCAGGTCCGGCACGCATTCGTCCAGCCCGTCGAGGATCGCCGGCAGCAGCGCGGTGTCGCGCTCGCCGTGCACCACCAGCGTCGGCACGCGCACCATGAAGTTCTTCGCCTCGAGCGTGAAGCGCGCAGCGCCCGCGTCGCCCTCGGCGGGCGGATAGAGCGGCGAGGCGCGGTACCAGTTGAGGCTGGCGGTGAGCGCACCGGGTTGCGACCAGGCCTCGAGGTAGGCCGCGCGCTCCGCGGGCGTGAACGCCGGGCCGCCGTTGCCGAAGGCGAACTTCCACAGGCGCGCATACCCGTCCTCCAACAACAACGCCTCGGCGCGCGCCGAGCGCAGGAGCAGCATGTAGGCGCTCGCCTTCTGCTGCGCGGGATCCTGCGCGAGCGCGCGCCAGAAGGTGTACGGATGCGGCGAATTGACGATCACCAGGTGCGAGAGCAGTTCGGGCGATTCGATCGCCAGGTTCCAGGCAATCGCCCCGCCCCAGTCGTGGGCCACCAGCACGAAGGGGGCCTCGCCGAAGGCGCGCGCGAAGCAGCGCACGTCCTCGACCAGATGGCGCGCGGCGTAGGCCTCCACCCCCCCGGGTTTCGAGGACAGGTTGTAGCCGCGCAGGTCCGGCGCGAGCGCAAGGTGGTCGCGACCGAAATCCGCAAGCTGGTGCCGCCAGCAGAACCAGAACTGCGGGAACCCGTGCAGGAAGACGATGCGCGGACCCGCGCCCGCGCGCGCGTAATGCAGGCGCTGGCCGTTCGCCTCGATGAACCCGGTGTCGATCTCCGCCACGGCGCCGGCGGCGGCGGTCAGCGCGGGCGCGTGGCCGCGGCGGCCGGCGTGGCGGGCGCAGCCGTGGCAGGCGCTGCCGACGACGACGCCGGAGCGGTCGCGGCAGCCGGCGCCACAGAAACAGCCGTCCCGCCTGCAGCGCCGAAGCGGCGGGCGAACGCCTCGCTGATCTTCTGCAGCACCGGCTGGTCGAGCACATGGCGCGCCTGGGCGCCTTCCGGATCGGCGCGGTCCATCTGGCCGACCAGGTTCCGGTAGGCGGCCATCGCCGCCTGCATCTCGCGCAGGCCTGCCTCGGCGGTGGCCTGGTACGGCACCGATGCGAGTCGTTCGAGCACTGCTTTTCGCAGGCCTTCGAACTCGGGCAGCGCGCGCGGCGCGGCGGCTGCCTTGGCGGGCCCGGACGTCCCGTTGGCAGTTGCCGGGGCCGCGGCGAGCGGGTTCGGTTTCGGCCTCGGGATCACCTCGACTGCCGGGCCACGCGTGCGCGCACCGTCCCCGTGCCAGGGCGGGGCCACGTTCGAAAAGCGCGTCGAGCCGGTCTCCGGATCACGCCAGCGATACAGGTCGGCGAGCGCCGCCGCAGGCACGGCCATCGCGGCGCCGATTGCCAGGGGAATCGTGTTTTTCAGGACATCGCGCATCAGGAAAAGCGCGAGAAATCCGGCTTGCGCTTCTCGAAGAAGGCGCTCATCGCCTCCTTCGCCTCGGGCGAGGCAAGCCGCTCGCGGAACAACCCGCCTTCTTCCTCCATGCGCTCGGCCACCGCCGGCGCGATCGCCGCCTTCATCAATTGCTTGGTCAGCCGCAGCGATGCCGCAGGCAGCGCCGCAAGCCCGAGCGCGGCCTCGCGCGCGTACTCGAGCAGATCCGCCTCCGGAACCACCTCCGTGACAAACCCCGCCGCCACCGCCTTCTCCACCGCGAACGGCTGGCCGAGCAGCAGCAGTTCCGCCGCCCGCTGATACCCTGCCACCCGTGGCAGCAACAGGCTCGAAGCCGCCTCCGGCACCAGCCCGAGCGGCACGAACGGCATCTGGAAGCGCGCGTTCGGCGCCGCATAGACGAGATCGCAATGCAGCAGCATCGTCGTGCCGATCCCCACCGCCGGCCCGCCCACCGCCGCCACCAGCGGTTTCGTCGCCGTCGAGATCGCCCGCAGGAAGCGCCACGTCGCCGCTTCCTCGCCATGCGGCGGCCGCTCCATGAAGTCCTTCAGGTCATTCCCGGCCGTAAAGCAGCCCGAGGTGCCGTGGATCAGCAGCGCGCGAACATTCGCGTCAGCCTCGGCAGCACCGATGGCATCCGCCAACGCCGCATACATCTCCAGCGTCAACGCATTCTTCTTGTCGAGCCGCGCCAGCTCAATCCGCGCAACCCGATCCTTCGTTTCGGAAATGATGAATGTCATAACGAAAAACCGTTCATCCAATCAGGGATCGGGCGCAACGCGCCCGATCGGCCAGGGGGTCCAAGGGGGGTTGCAGACCCCCCTTGCCGCACAGCGCTGATTACATCACGCCGGAAGTTTGTAGTCCGCAAACTTCTGTCGCAACGTGAGCTTCGACAACTTTCCCGTCGCCGTATGCGGCAGTTCCTCGACGAACACCACATCCTCCGGCATCCACCACTTGGCGATCTTGCCCTCGTAGAAGGCGAGCAGTTCCTCCCGCGTCACCGACTGGCCCGGCTTCTTCACCGCCACCACGATCGGCCGCTCGTCCCACTTCGGATGGGCGATGCCGATGACCGCCGCCTCCGCAATCGCCGGATGCGCCACCGCAATGTTCTCGAGGTCGATCGAGCTGATCCATTCGCCGCCCGACTTGATTACGTCCTTCGAGCGGTCGGTGATCTGCATGTAGCCCTCGGCGTCCAGCGTCGCCACGTCGCCGGTCGGGAACCAGCCCTCGCGCAGGATGTCGCCGCCTTCGCCCTTAAAATAGCCGCTGGTCACCCAGGGCCCGCGCACCAGCAGGTCGCCGAAGGCCTTGCCGTCGCGCGGCAGTTCCTTGCCGTCCTCGCCGACGATCTTCATGTCGACGCCGTAGATGGTGCGACCCTGCTTGTTCTTCAGCGCCAGCTGCGCGTCCCGATCGAGCGCGAGATGCCGGGCCTTGGGCGTTCCGATGGTGCCGAGCGGGCTCATTTCGGTCATGCCCCAGGCGTGCAGCACTTCGACGCCGAAGTCCACCTCGAACGAACGGATCATGGCCGGCGGGCAGGCCGAGCCGCCGATCACCACGGCACGCAGCGTCGTGAACTTCGCCTTTGCCTCCTTCATGTAGTTGAGCAGGCCGAGCCAGACCGTGGGCACGCCGGCGCTCATGGTCACGCGCTCCTGCTCGAACAGGGTGTGCAGGCTCTTGCCGTCGAGGTGCTGCGCCGGGTACACCAGCTTGGTGCCGGTGAGCGCGCAGGAATAGGGCAGCCCCCAGGCGTTCACATGGAACATCGGCACCACCGGCAGCACCACGTCGCGCGAGGACAGGTTCAGGGCGTCGGGCAGCGCGGCGCCGTAGGCGTGGAGGATGGTGCTGCGATGCGAGTACAGCACGCCCTTGGGATTTCCCGTGGTGCCCGAGGTGTAGCACAGGCAGGCGGCGGTGCGCTCGTCGAAGCCCGGCCAGTCGAAGGCATCGTTCTCCGCGCCGAGCAGGTCCTCATAGCAGAGCAGGCCCGGGATCGTCGTCTTCGCCGGCAGGTGCCCCCGGTCGCTCATCAGCACGAAGTGCTTCACGCTCTTCAGCTGCGGCGCGAGCTTCTCCACCAGCGGCAGGAAGGTCAGGTCGAAGAACAGCGCCTTGTCCTCGGCGTGGTTCGCAATCCAGGCGATCTGCTCGGGGAACAGCCGCGGGTTGATGGTGTGGATCACCGCGCCCGAGCCGGCCACCGCGTAATAGACCTCGAAATGCCGGGTGCTGTTCCAGGCGAGCGTCCCGACGCGGTCGTGCATGCGGACGCCGAGGCGCTTCAGCGCGTTGGCGAGCCGGCGCGCGCGGGCGTGCGCCTCGCGATACGTGCTACGCGCGAGCGTTCTCTCGCCGCCCTCGGCGGCATCCTCGACGCGCCGGGAGACGATTTCGATCTCGCCGTGGTGGCGGTCGGCGTGGCGGATCAGGTCGCTGATCAGCAGCGGCATGTCCATCATCAGCCCGTGCATGGCATTCTCCAGAGTCGGTCCGGCGGGGACGTTCGCGAGCCGGCGCGGATGAAATTACCGAAGCCCTCCGGCAGTGTCAACGAAGGGCTCTGGCGCATTGCGGCCGGTGGCACAATGCCGGCTCCATGTGCATGGCGCGCCGGATCGTCCGATGCCTGCTTGCCGCGACGCTCGCGCTGCCTGCGAGCGGCGCGCTCGCCGCGGAGGGCGAGGTGGTGGTGGCCCGCCTGCCGGACCGCTCGATCGCCGCGCTGGTCGACCGCCTGCCCGGGGCGACGCGACCGACGCGCGCCATCGCGCTTTTCGCCGGCCATCCCGGCATCTTGCGCCTGCGCCTCAAGGACGGCGAGGCGAAGTTCGAGCTGCGCGGCAACTTCCTGATTCGTTCCCGCCGGCACTGGTTGGACGCGGACACCCTGACGGTGTCGATCGACGCCCCGGACGACGAATGGGGCGCGTTCTCGCAGCGCTTTCGCGCGACGCCGCGTTACGCCGAGGACCTCGCCGCGATCCTCGACGCGGTCGAGGCGAAGCACGGCGCGCTCGAGTGGACGGCGGTCGGCACCAGCGAAGGCTCGGTGAGCGCCTTTCATGCCGCGCGCATGCTCCCGGAGCGCTTTCGCCGGGTGATCCTCACCGCCTCGGTGTTCCTTTCCGGGCGCAACGGGCCGGGACTGTCGAACGCCGACTGGTCGCTGCTGAAGGTGCCGCTGCTGTGGGTGCACCACGAGGACGATCCCTGCCGCTTCACCGCTTACCGCGATGCGCAGCACTACGCGAAGGAAACGAAGGCGCCGCTCGTCACGGTGCGCGGCGGCGGCCCGGTGCAGGGCCCGGATTGCATGGCGCGCACCCAGCACGGCTTCATCGGCGTGGAAAAGGCCGCGATCGAGGCGATGCGCGGCTGGATCGCCACCGGCCAGGCCCCGGCGTTCGCCGGGACGCCGGCGCGCTGAAGGCTCAGTCGCCGAACCCTTTTTCGAGGAAGCGCTCGGCGATCGCGCAGTGCGCCGCCACGCCGCGCGCGAGCACCGCCTCGTTCAGCACCATCTTGTTCGAGTGGCAGGGGCAGGCGCCGCGCCAGTCCTCGCCTTCGGGACAGACGCCGAGGAACACCATCGCCCCGGGCACGCGCTGCAGCACATAGGAGAAATCCTCCGCGCCCATCACGGGCGAGGCCATGGCGAGGAACGAGCCCTCGCCGAACACTCCGGCGATCGCGCGCTCGGCGTGCGCCACGGCCTGCGCGTCGCAGACCGTGACCGGAAAGCCCGCTTCGATCTCCACCTCGGCTTCGCACTCGTGCGCGCGCGCCACGTTCGCGGCGATGCGCGCGATGCCGGCGTGCGCGGCGGCGCGCGATGCTTCCGACAGCGCGCGCACCGTACCGAGCAGCGTCGCGGTCTCGGGAATCACGTTGTCGGTGGAGCCGGACTTGATGCTGGCCACGGTGATCACCACCGGGTCGAAGATGTCGATGCGTCGGGTGACGAACACCTGCAGCGCGCTGACGATCTCGCAGGCCACCGGCACCGGGTCGTTGCCATGGTGCGGCATCGAGGCGTGCCCGCCTTTGCCGCGCACCAGCACGTGCAGCACGTCGGCCGAAGCCAGCATCGGGCCGGCCTTCGAGCCGAACAGGCCTGCCGGCTGGTTCGGGATGATGTGCAGCGCGAAGGCCGCCTCAGGCTTCAGGTCGTCGAGCAGGCCGTCCTCGAGCATCATTTTCGCGCCGTGCCAGCCCTCCTCGCCGGGCTGGAACATGAAGAGCACCGTGCCGGCAAGCGACTCGCGCCGCGCGCAGAGCAGCCTCGCGGCCGAGGCGAGCATCGCGGTATGGGTGTCGTGGCCGCAGGCATGCATGGTGTCGGGCACCTGCGAGCGGAACGGCAGCCCGGTGTCCTCGGGCATCGGCAGCGCGTCCATGTCGCCGCGCAGGAGCACGGTGCGTCCGGGTTTTGCGCCGCGCAGGATGGCGATGGCCCCGGTGCACGACGGGCCGGTCTTCCATTCGAGCGGCAGGTCCTCGAGCGCCGCGCGCACCTTGGCGAGGGTCTTCGGCGTCTGGAGTCCGAGTTCCGGATCGGCGTGGATCGCGCGGCGCAGCGCCACGGTGTCCGGCTGCAGGTGCTCGGCCGCGGCGATCAGGTCCATGGCAGTCATCGACAGGTCGTTCATGGTGTCATCTCTTGTGGGCCGGCCCGGGCGAAGTTCTACCAGATGCGCCGCGCAGGCAACAGCCCGGGGCGCGCCGTATCGCAGACTCGCGTTTCGCTATTCGGCCGGCACGCAGGGGCCCGGCCTTTCTCGGTAGAATTTGCCTTCCCGCCGGGCCTGACACCAGCGCCCCACCCGCATTCAGCCACCTTCGGAGACTCGCGCATGAGCGACGCAGCGTCCTACACCGTCCGAGACGGCATTGCCGTCATCACCCTGAACAATCCGCCGGTCAACGGCCTTGGCCACGCGCTGCGCGTCGGCATTACCGAAGGCATGAAGCAGGCCGCGGCCGATGCCGCGGTCAAGGCGGTGGTGGTGATCGGCTCGGCCAAGGCCTTCTCCGGCGGCGCCGACATCCGCGAGTTCAACACGCCGAAGAGCAGCATGGAGCCGAGCCTGCCCGGCATCAACGAGGCGCAGGACGCCTTCCCCAAGCCCATGGTGGCCGCGATCGGCGGTTTCGCCATGGGCGGGGGGCTCGAACTTGCGCTCGGCTGCCATTATCGGGTCGCCGCACCCAAGGCGCAGCTTGCGCTGCCCGAAGTGAAGCTCGGCATCCTGCCGGGCTCGGGCGGCACGCAGCGCCTGCCGCGCGTGGTGCCGATGGCGGTCGCCGTGAAGATGATGACCACCGGCGAGCCGATCCCGTCCGAGAAGGGCAAGGAGTACGGCCTCATCGACGAAATCGTCACCGGCGACCTGCTCGAGGGCGCGATCGCCTACGCGAAGAAGCTGGTGGCCGACGGCAAGGGCCCGCGGCGTATCCGCGACATGAAGGCGAAGCTCGAGGGCGACCCGAAGGCATTCTTCGAAGCCGCGCGCGCCGAAGTCGCCAAGGCCTCGAAGAACTACCCCGCGCCGCTGGAGATCGTCGCCTGTGCAGAAGCCGCGGCCACGCTGCCCTTCGACGAGGGCCGCAAGGAAGAGCGCCGCCGCTTCGAGATCCTGGTGAACGGCGTGGAATCGAAGGCGCTGCGCCACATGTTCTTCGCCGAGCGGCAGACGACGAAGATTCCCGACGTGCCCGCGGACACGCCGGTGCGCCCGGTGAAGACCGTTGCGGTGATCGGCGCCGGCACCATGGGCGGGGGCATCTCGATGAGCTTCGCCAACGTCGGCATCCCGGTGACCATCATCGAGACCAAGCAGGAGGCGCTCGATCGCGGCTTCGCCACCATGAAGAAGAATTACGCCGGCACCGTGTCCAGGGGGCGGCTGAAGCAGGAGGAAGCGGACAAGCGCATGGCGCTGCTCACGCCTTCGCTGAAGATGGAAGACGCGAAGGATGCCGACATCGTCATCGAAGCGGTGTTCGAGCGCATGGACGTCAAGCAGGAGATTTTCAGGAAACTCGACGCCATCATGAAGCCCGGCGCGATCCTTGCCACCAACACCTCCACCCTCGACGTCGACGCGATCGCCGCAGTCACCAAGCGGCCGCAGGACGTGATCGGTACGCACTTCTTCTCGCCGGCGAACGTGATGCGCCTGCTGGAGATCGTGCGCGGCAAGGCGACGGCGAAGGACGTGCTCGCCAC
This sequence comes from Burkholderiales bacterium, assembly GCA_036526195.1. Taxonomy (GTDB): domain Bacteria; phylum Pseudomonadota; class Gammaproteobacteria; order Burkholderiales; family SG8-39; genus DATCYZ01. Next base: position 27,618 of record DATCYZ010000021.1, on the reverse strand, counting down.
CACGTTGAAGCTCGGCAAGACCATCAAGAAGCTGCCGGTGGTCTCGGGCGTGTGCGATGGCTTCATCGGCAACCGCATGCTGGAGAAATACGGCCAGCAGAGCCTGTTCCTGATCGACGAGGGCGCGAGCCCTCAGCAGGTGGACGCCGCGTGCAAGGCCTGGGGCCTCGCCATGGGACCGTTCACCATGGGCGACATGGCGGGCCTCGACATCGGCTGGGAAGTGCGCAAGCGTCGCTACATCGAGCGGCCGAACTTCGTCTATTCGAAGGTCGGCGACCGCATCTGCGAAGCGGGACGCTACGGCCAGAAGAACGGCAAGGGCTGGTATCGCTACGACGCGGGCAACCGCACGCCGATCGTCGATCCCGAGGCCGAGGCCATCATCGCCGCGTATCGCAAGGAAGCCTCGGTGCCGCAACGCAAGATCGAGGACCGAGAAGTCATCGAGCGCCTGATCTACGCGCTGGTGAACGAGGCGGCCTACATCCTCGAGGAAGGCATCGCACTGCGCGCCTCCGACATCGACATGGTGTACCTCACCGGCTACGGCTTTCCGATGTTCCGCGGCGGGCCGATGTTCTACGCCAGCACCGTGGGGCTGGACAAGGTGGTGGCCGCCATCACCCGCTTCCAGGCTGGCTACGAGGGCGGTGTGTGGAAGCTTTCGCCGCTCTTGAAGCGCCTCGCCGCCGAGGGCAAGAGCTTTTCAGACTACGACGCAGAAAAGAAGTAAACCGACCAGGAGGAGCGCGACATGACCGATGCAGTGATCGTTTCCACCGCCCGCACCCCGCTTTGCAAGAGTTGGCGCGGCAGCCTCAACATGACCCACGGCGCCACCCTGGGCGGCCACGTTGTAAAGGCCGCGCTCGAGCGCGCAAAAGTGGATCCCAAGGAAGTCGAGGACGTGATCATGGGCTGCGCCACGCCCGAAGGCGCCACCGGCGGCAACATCGCGCGCCAGATCGCGCTGCGCGCCGGCCTGCCGGTGACCGTCTCCGGCATGACCGTGAACCGCTTCTGTTCCTCGGGCCTGCAGACCATCGCGCTCGCCGGGCAGCGCATCATGGCCGGCGAGGATGCGATCTACGTCGCCGGCGGCGTCGAGTCGATCTCGCTGGTGCAGAACGACGCCAACAAGCTGCACGGCAAGGAAGACTGGCTGGTCAAGAACAAGCCCGAGATCTACTGGAACATGCTGCAGACCGCGGAGTACGTCTCGAAGAAATACAAGATCTCGCGCGAGGACCAGGATCGCTACGGCGTGCTCAGCCAGCAGCGCGCATCGAAGGCGCGCAAGGATGGCAAGACCAGGGACGAGATCGTGCCGATCACCACCATGATGAAGGTGGTCGACAAGGCGACCAGCCAGGAGACCATGAAAGAGGTCACCGCGCAGTACGACGAGGGCATCCGCGACGACACCGCCTACGAGGGCGTGTCGCAGATCAAGCCGGCCATCGAGGGCGGCGTCATCGCCGCGGGCAACGCCAGCCAGTTCTCCGACGGCGCCTCGGCCTGCGTGCTGATGAGCGACAAGGCGGCAGCCAAACGCGGCCTTGCGCCGATGGGCATCTTCCGCGGCTTCGCCGTGGCCGGCTGCGAGCCGAACGAGATGGGCATCGGCCCGGTGTTCGCGATCCCCAAGCTGCTCGAGCGCACCGGGCTGAAGATCGGCGACATCGGCCTGTGGGAGCTGAACGAGGCCTTCGCGGTGCAGGTGATCTACTGCCGCGACAAGCTCGGCATCCCGGATGAGCGCCTGAATGTGAACGGCGGCTCGATCGCGGTCGGCCATCCCTACGGCGTGACGGGCTCGCGGCTCACCGGGCATGCGCTGATCGAGGGCAAGCGCCGCGGGGTGAAGTACGTCGTCGTGACCATGTGCGTCGGTGGCGGGATGGGCGCGGCGGGGTTGTTCGAGGTCGTGTAACGACCTCGAACAACGAAAAGCGGCAGGCTCGGAACAGGAGAAAGGGGGTTCCCCCCTTTCCCCCGTTACCCCCTTTCCCCCTCTTTCTTTTCTGCTTTGTGGGTCGTCTATGAAAATCGCGATTGTCGGCACCGGGGCGATGGGCTCCGTGTATGCGGGGCTGCTCGCCTCGGCGGGGAACGAGGTCTGGGCGGTGGATGCCTGGCTCGAGCATGTGGATGCGATGCGCAACAAGGGCCTGCGGCTCGAGGGCGCCTCGGGCGATCGCACCGTCAAGGTGAACGCCACCTCGCAAACCAGCGAGGTCGGTCCCTGCGACCTGGTGATCCTCGCCACCAAGGCGATGCACGTGCGCGGCGCGGCGGAATCGATCAAGGCCGCGCTGCTCGGCCCCAATACTGTCGTGCTGTCGATCCAGAACGGCCTCGGCGGGCCGGAGACCGCGGCCGAGGTGCTCGGGCGCGAGCGGGTGATGGTCGGCGTGGTCGGCGGCTTCGGCGCCTCGATGAAAGGCCCGGGCCACGCGCACCACAACGGCATGGAACTGGTGCGGCTCGGCGAGTTCGGCGGGCCGGGCACGCCGCGGCTGGAAAAGGTGGCGAAGACCTGGACCGACGCCGGCTTCAAGGTGAAGGTGTTCGACGACATCGACCAGTTGGTGTGGGAAAAGCTGATCTGCAACTGCGCCTACTCAGGGCCCTGCGGCCTGACCGAACACACGGTGGGCGAAGTCATGGCCGACCCGGACCTCGCCGCGGTCTCCGCGGCCTGCGCCACCGAGGCCTTCAACGTGGCGAAGGCGCGCGGCGTGAAGCTCGGCTTCACCGACCCGGTCGCCTACGTGCGCGACTTCGGCTCGAAGATCCCGAACGCGCGCCCCTCGGTGCTGCTCGACCTGATGGCGAAGCGTCTGTCGGAGATCGACGTCATCAACGGCGCCATCCCGCGCGAGGGCCTGAAGGTCGGCGTGAAGGCGCCGGTCAACGAGACCATCGTTGCACTGGTCAAGGACCGCCAGCGGCGGCTCGGCTGCCGCTGAACCCCGGCCGGACGCCGGCACAGGCCGTTTGGTAACATATATGTTACTGTAACGGCAGATCCGGCGCCCCACCCGGGCAGGCAGAGAGCGAAACAGGGCCGGACCGGGCAAGCCGGTCGTGCCAACATACCGATCCGGCCCTTCCGCGCGCGGGGCGGGCCGGCCTTTCAGATCTTACCGACGAGCCCCCACATGCCCTCGCCTGCCACGCCGCTTCGCAACAACGCCTTCCACTCCACCTACCTCGCCGACCGTGCCGGGCACGCGACGGTGACGCCGACCGGCGCCTTCGAGGCCGGCAGCTTCGCCTCGTTCACGCTGGTCTACACCGCCGGCTACTTCGGCATCGACGACACCGGCAGCCTGAAGATCGTGCACCGCTTCGCCTCCGACATGGGGCGCACGCAGTTCACCGACCCGGCGGGCTGGAATTACGTCACCGCCGAGGCCTCCAACGGCGCGGTGCTGGAACTGCGCTACGACATGAAGGGCAACGTCCGCCCCTGGGACAAGACGCTCTTGATCCGCGTGCAGCGCGGCTTCCTGCGCGAGGGCGACACCATCACGGTGCGCCTGGGCGATCCGCGCGGCGGCTGCCCCGGCATGCGCCTGCAGACCTTCAGCGAGCCCACCTTCGAGTTCAAGGTGCTGGTCGATGCCTTCGCCACCTACAACTACGTCGAACTGCCGGTGCAGCCCGAGATCGCGATCGTCGCCGGCCCGCCGGTCGGCTGGAAGGCGATCCTGCCGACCGAGCGCCGCGTCGGCGAACCCTTCTCGCTCGGCTTCAAGGGCGAGGACAAGTGGGGCAACCCGAGCCATCGCATGCAGGGCCGCTACAGCCTGCGCGCGCACGGCGCGGTCACCGGGCTGCCGAAGTCCTTCGAGATGCGCGAGGGCCAGCTCGCGCAGCGCATCGAGGGCCTGAAGGTCGAGGCGCCGGGCGATCTGTCGATCGAGGTGCTGGACGCCAAGGGGCAGGTCCTGTGCGCCTCCAACCCGCTGCGCGTCGTCGAACAGGCCGCGCTGCTGCCCTACTGGGCCGACCTGCACGGCCAGTCCGAGGAAACCATCGGCACCAACTCGGCGCGCGAGTTGCTCGTGTTCGCGCGCGACACCGCGTTCCTGGATGCCATGAGCCACCAGGGCAACGACTTCCAGATCACCACGCCGTTCTGGGAACACCTGAACGCGCTGAGCGCGGAGTTCAACCGCGACGGCCACTTCATCATGTTCCCGGGCTACGAGTGGTCGGGCAACACCGGCCTGGGCGGCGACCGCAACGTGCTGTTCCTCACCGAAGGCCGCCAGATCCACCGTTCGCACCATGCGCTGGTGGAGGACCTGTCGGATGTCTCCACCGACGCCAACAGCGCCGCGGACCTCTTCACCGCGCTGGAGAAGGAGGATTGCGTGGTGTTCGCGCACGTCGGCGGACGCTATGCCGACATCCGCATGAGCCACGACGGGCGCACCGAGCGCTCGGTCGAGATCCACTCCGACTGGGGCACTTTCGAATGGCTGCTCGAGGACGCCTTCGAGCAGGGCTACCGCGTCGGCATCCTCGCCAACTCCGACGGACACAAGGGACGCCATGGCGCGAGCCACCCGGGCGCCTCGCTGTTCGGCGCCTACGGCGGGCTGTCCTGCCTGCTCGCCACGGACCTCACGCGCAAGGCGCTCGCCGACGCGCTGCGCCGCCGGCATCATTACGCCACCACCGGCAGCCGCGTGCACCTCGCGGTGCGGGCGAGCTTCGGCCGGAACGTCGAGCGCTACGAGGAAGACCCGCAGCTCGGCGCCACGCGCTCGCAGCCGGTCGGCGAGGCGATGATGGGCGACATCGTGAAGTGCGATGGCGGCGAGGTGGCGTTCAGCTTCGAGGTCGCCGCCGGCGTGCCGATCGAGCGCGTCGAGCTGCGCGACCACATGCAGGTGCTGGAAACCGTGCGCCCGTACGCCGAGGCCGACCTCGGGCGGCGCATCCGGTTGATCTGGGAAGGCTCCGAGTATCGCGGTCGCGGCCGGCAAAGCATCTGGGACGGCGGCGCGACCCTCGAGGGCAACGCCTTCGAGCGCGCCCTGCCGATCAACCTGTGGAACCTCGACAAGAAGCTGGTGCAGGCCTCGCCGACACAGCTGCGCTGGCAGGCGATCACCACGGGCGGCTTCGGCGGCGCGGACGTGCTGCTGAAGGACGCCACCGCGGGCACGCTCGAGATCGACACCACGTTGGTCAAGGCCAGCGTCCCGGTGAAGGAGATCGGCTTGCAGGATCGCGTGCTCGATTCCGGTGCCGGCATCAAGCGGCGCATGCGCGTGTTCCGCCTGCCCGACGAGAACGCCGGCCGGCGCCTGTCGATCAAGCGGCACCTCAAGCTCGCGCCGGGGCGCGAGCACGCGCTCTACGTCTGCGCCACCTTCGAAGACGGCCACGTGGCATGGTCCAGCCCGATCTACCTCGTGCCGTGATCGCGTCGCCCGCCCCGGGGCCGCGGTCCGGAACTGGGGGCGCTTCCCGCCTCTGATCCATCGATCGGCCCGAAAAGCCCGGGTGCAGCATGGACCTGTCCATCCACCGCGCAGCAAGGAGAGGCCATGACCCTGGACGATGTGTACGGCGCCGACAACGACCGCTTCCCGCTCGAGCAGGATGCCGCCGACTGGGACGAATCGAGCCTGGACTGGGACGACGAGGAAGCGCTGCTGGCGGGCGAGATCGCCCGCCGCATCGACGACTGAATCCGCACAGCCGCCGCGGCCGGATGCCTATTCGGCGCGGATGCCGGTTTCCCTGATCACGCGGCCCCAGGCCGCGTGACTGTCCTTCAGCATCGCGGTAAGCACGTCCGGGCCGCCGGCAATGATGTCATAGCGCCCCGCCGCCATGCGCTCCTTCACCTTCGGGTCGCCCAGCGCCTTGATGGTTTCCGCCGAGAGCCGGTTGACGATTTCGGCGGGCGTGCCCGCCGGCGCGAACAACCCGTACCAGGACGGCAGCGACTTCTGGTCGAAGCCCTTGATGCCGAGGCTCTCCAGGCTCGGCACGCCGGGGAGCGCGTCGACGCGATCTTCCAGGAACACCGCCAAGGCCTTCAGGCGCCCGGCCTTCACGTGCGGGATCGCGCCGGTGGTCGGGGTCATCATCATCTGCGTCTCGCCCGCCACCACGCTCTGCACCGCCGGCGCGTTGCCCTTGTAGGGCACGTGCACCACGTTGATGCCGGTCTTCAGCCGGAAGTACTCGGTGACCACGTGCCCGGGGCTGGCGCGGCCGGCCGAGGCGTAATTGATCTTGCCCGGGTTTGCTTTTGCGTAGGCCAGCAGCTCGGCCACCGTGTTCGCGGGCACCGAAGGGTGGACGATCACCACCGCGTCGTAGGAGGCGATCGCCGCCACCGGCACGAAATCCTTCAGGGGATCGAAGCGCAGGTTCGAATACAGGTGCGGGTTGGTGGCCATGATGCTGAACAGGCCGAGCAGCAGCGTGTAGCCGTCCGGATCGGCCTTCGCCACGGATTCCGCGCCGATGTTGCCGGCAGCGCCGGGCTTGGCCTCCACCAGAAAGGTCTGGCCGAAGGCTTTCGACAGCGGCTCGGAGAGCACGCGGCCGAGCACGTCGAGCGGCCCGCCGGGCGGGAACGGGTTCACCAGCCGCACCGGCCGGTTCGGCCAGGCCTGGGCAAAGCTTGAGGGCAGGGTTGCAGCCAGGCCGGCGCCGAGCGCCGCCTTCAGGATCGTCCTGCGTTTCATGTCGACACCTCCCGGTAGACGGGCCCCTCGCCCGCAGCCGCAGTGTTACACAATCCCGATCTTTTTTTCCTGCAGGGCGTGCAGCAGGCGCCCCGAGACGAGCGAGATCCGCTCCACCAGCAGGGCGAGGAAGGCCTCGTTGAAACGGGCGCGACAACCCGGCGACATCGCGTCCAGGTCCTCGGGCCGCAGGCCGATCGCCCAACTCGGCTGCATGGCCGTGATCGTCGCGCTGCGCTTCTGGCCGGCGCGCCGGATCACCGCCATCTCGCCGACGCTCTCCCCGGGGCTGACGACGTTGAGCAACTGCCCTTGGCCGGTGACCTTGGCCATGCCCGAGGCGAGCACCCAAAAATTCGGGTCCGTGGCGCCCTCCTCGATCAGGACCGCCCCGGCCTCGAAACGCGTCCAGGTGGCGCGCCGCACCACCTCCCACAGTTCGACGTCGCCAAAGCTGCGAAAGAAAGCCAGCCGGTGCATGGCATGGAAGCGCTCGGCCTCGGTGAGGCCGAGTTCATCGCCGGACTCCTTCTCCAGCAGCGCCTGCAGTTCCTCCGCCATTTCCTCCCAGCTCGGGTAGCGCTGCTCGCGCGACTTCGCCAGCGCGCGCAGCACGATGGCGTCGAGCGCCGCGGGCACTTCCTTGCGCAGGCTGGAGGGCGGCGGTGGCGTGCCGCTGACGATGTCCTGCATCAGCTCCACGGCGTTGGCGCCGCTGAACGGCCGCCGGCCGGTGAGCAGGTGGTAGAGCACGCCGCCGAGGGAAAAGATGTCGGTCTGGAAGTTCAGCGTCTCGCTCTGGATCTGCTCGGGCGACATGTAGGCGGGCGAGCCGACGCCGCTCACCTGCGTGGTCTCGGCGCGGTCGAACATCGCGGCGCCGAAATCCGCGATGCGGATGTCGAAGTCCGGGAGCAGCATGATGTTGCCGGGCTTGATGTCACGGTGCACCACGCCGGCCTGGTTCGCGTATTCGAGCGCCTTGCAGCACTTGAAGCCGATCTCGACGATGCGCTCGACCGGCAGCAGGCTCGCCGGATCGCAGCAGGGCATCAGGCTGGTGCCCTCGATGTACTCCATCACAAGATAGCGGGTGTCGCCGTCCACGCCGGCATCGAGGATGCTGGTGATGTGCGGGTGCCGCAGGCGCCCTGCCAGGGCGGCCTCGGTCTGGAAGAAGCGGTGCTGCCGGCGCACTTCCTCGTCGTCGGCGCCGGGCATGTCCTCCATCACCTTGATGGCGACATCGCGCTCCGAGAACGGGTCATCGGCAAGGTAGACCGAACCGGTCGCGCCCCTGCCGAGCAGGCGCAGGATGCGGTACTTGCCGATCGACTCGGGATCGGCGCCGCGCGCGCGCGCGGGCTCCGGTGCGCGATCCGGTGCCCGGCCCTTAACGACAGGCTGCGTGCGTTCAGACATGACCGGGCAGTCTAGGCGAAACCGCCCCGCTCGCGCAGCCCCCCGGGCAAAACTTCGTCAGACCGGGCCGAGGACCCGCCAGGCGTTGACCGGGTTGCTGAAGCCGCGCAACGTAAGCGGGCCCACGGGTTCGGCCCGCATCAGCTCGGCCACCTCGCGATAGGTGGCGCTGTCGATGATGACTTCCCCGGCGCGGGCCGCGCCGCACAGGCGCGCCGAGAGGTTCGGCACGTTGCCGATCGCGGCGTACTCCCAGCGGCTCTCGAAACCGATCACGCCCATGGTGGTCGCCCCGTGGGCGATGCCGATGCCCAGGCCCACGGCATGCCCGCGCCCGGCCCAGGCCTCGGCGATCGGGGCGTAGGCTTTCTGCAGTTCGAGCGCCATGCGCACGCCCTGCTCGCCGGGACGGTCCACCGGCACCGGGTCGTTGAAGAAGATCATCACGCCGTCGCCGGCGAAATGCTCGAGCGTGCCGCGGTAGGCATCGACGATGCGGCCCACCGAGACGTGGTACGCCCCCAGCAGGTCCATCACCTCGGCCGGGTCGGCGCGGTCGGTGAACGCGGTGAAGCCGCGCAGGTCGAGGAACACGGCGGTGATGTCGCGCCTGTGCGGGCGCAGCATCTCCTCGCCGCCGGCGATGATGGCCTCGGCCACCGGCGCGGCGAAGAAGCGCTTCATGCGCCCGAGCCGCTCGATCGCGGTGACCTGCTCGCGCACCCGGTCCTCGAGCCGCGCGTTCCACTGGCGCAACTGCTCGGCCTGCCGGCGCACCTCGTCCTGCAGCGCCTTGATGCGCAAGAGCGCGCGCACTCGGGCGAAGAGCTCGGGCCAGTTGACCGGCTTGGAGAGGAAGTCGTCCGCCCCCGCCTCGATGCCGCGCACCCGTTCGGCCTGCGGGTCGAGTGAGGTGACCAGCACGATCGGCAGCAGCGCAGTGGCCGGGTCGGCGCGCAGCCGGCGGCAGACTTCGTAGCCGTCCAGCCCCGGCATGATGATGTCCATCACCATCAGGTCGGGCGCGGCGTTGCGCACGCACTCGAGCGCGGCCTCGCCCGAGAGCGCGACCTCGACCTCATAGCCGCGCACGCGCAGCAGTTGCGCGGCGATCTCGACGTTCGCGCGCTGGTCGTCGACGACCAGGATGCGCGCGGGCTTGCTGCCGCCTGGATTGGCCGGAGTCGTCTCCGGACCTGCGCTCATCGGCTCAGAATACGATCACCCCGCGGGCGTTGCGTCCCGATTCGAGGTCGGCGAAAGCCTGCGGCGCTTCATCGATGCTGTAGCGCCGGGTGATGAGTTCGTCGAGTTTCAGCTTGCCGGCGGAGTACAGCGCGAGCATGCGCGGAAAATCGTCGCGCGGCCGCGCCGAGCCGAAAAAGCTGCCGGTGAGCGTCTTTTCCTCGAAGGGCAGCGTCATGGTGCGCACCGAGGTGGAATCGCTCGCCTTGGCCACGCCCACCACCACCGCCATGCCGCCCTTGCGCACCGCCTTGAAGGCCGCCGCGGCCAGCTCGCCGCTGCCGACGCACTCGAAGGCGTAGTCCGGCCCGCCGCCGGTCATCTTCTTCAGCGTCTTGGTGAGGTCCTCGCCCGGCTTGGCAAGCAGCGTGTCGGTCGCGCCGAAGGTCTTCGCGTACGCCAGCTTGGATTCGCTGGTGTCGATCGCGATCACCTGCCGCGCCCCGGCGATCACCGCGCCCTGGATGGCGTTCAGGCCGACGCCGCCGCATCCCCACACCGCCACCACGGTGCCGGGCTCGACCTTCGCGGTGTTGAACACCGCGCCGACGCCGGTGGTCACCGCGCAGCCGACCAGCGCCGCGCGATCCAGCGGCAGGGTGGGATCGATCTTCACCAGGTTGTCCGCATGCACCACGGCGTACTCCGCCATGACGCCGCAGCCGGAAAAGATGGAGACCTGCGTGCCCGACTTGTCCGTCGTGCGCAGCGTGCCGTCGGGCAGCGTGGTGAGCGCCTTGCCCTGCAGGTTGCACAGCACCGGCCGGCCGACGTTGCAGTAGTGGCAGCGCCCGCACATGTAGATCCAGTTGGAGACCACGTGGTCGCCCACGGCGAGGTCGGTGACGCCTTCGCCGACCTCGATCACCTCGCCGGCCGCCTCGTGGCCGAGGATCAGCGGCAACTGCATCGGGATGGTGCCGTTTGTGGCCGAGAGGTCCGAGTGGCACACGCCCACCGCGGCGATCTTCACCGCAACCTCGCCGCGCTTCGGGGCCGCGAACTCGATCTCCTCGACCACCACCGGCGCATTCAGCGTCCGCGCCAATACCGCCTTGCCACGTCTTGTCATCTCGTCCTGACCTCTGTTCCGGGGATCCGTGAGTATAGCCGCGACGCGCGCATCCATCGGATTCAGAGATCGGAGCGCCGCGTCGGGTCGTCGCCTCAGAGTCCGCCCGTCACCAGCAGGCACTGGCCGGACACGTAGTCGCTGTCCGGGCTGCAGAACAGGTACACCGAGCCCGCGGCCTCTTCGGGCAGCCCGCCGCGGCCGAGCGGGATCATCTGGTTCATCGCCGCGATGCGTCCGCCCTGGATGCCGACCTTCACGGTGCGGCCCTGCACCTCGATCTCGCCGCCCTCGCCTTCCTGCAGCGGCGTGGTGAGCCGGGTCTGGATGTAGCCGAAGGCCACCGCGTTCACCGTCACGTCGTAGCGGCCCCATTCCTTCGCCAGGCACTTGCTCAGGCCGACGATGCCCGCCTTCGCGGAGGAATAGTTCGCCTGCCCGGCGTTGCCGTTTACGCCGGAGGTGGACGAGATGTTGACCACCTTTCGCACGATGCGCTTGCCCGCCTTGCGCTCGGCGTCCACCACGCTGCGAAAGTGCTGCTGGAAGGCGCGCAGGATGCGAAACGGCGCGGTCAGGTGCACGTCCAGGATCGTGTACCACTGCTCGTCCGTCATCTTCTGGATCACGCTGTCCCAGGTGAAGCCGGCGTTGTTGACCACGATGTGGCAGCCGCCGAGTTCGTCCACCGCCGTCTTCACGATGCGCTCGCCGAAATCCGCCGCCGAGACGTCGCCCGCGCAGGCCACCGCGCGACCGCCGCCCTTGACGATGGCCTCGACCGTCTCGCGCGCCGGCGCCTCGTCGATGTCGTTGATCACCACCGCGGCGCCATCGCGCGCGAGCCGGAATGCGATCTGCTGGCCGATGCCGCGTCCGGAACCGGTGACGATGGCAACGCGTCCGTCGAGTTGACCCATGGAATTCCCCTTGCAAGATCAGGTTGGAAAGACCGCACTCTAGCGGCCGCACCACGCTGCGCCAAGGCGCACGGGGCGAAACCGCCGCGGCGGGGCGAACCCGGTAAAATCGGGCTTCCTGCATCCGGCGCGCCGTGCGCGGCGCGCCCCACCACCGGGGACCACCATGCTCAAGCGAGACAAATTCTTCATCGGCGGGCGCTGGGTCGCGCCCTCGACCACCAAATCGATCGACGTTCACAACGCCGGCACCGGCGAAGTCATGGGCAGCGTGCCCGCGGGCGGGGCAAAGGATGCCGACGCCGCGGTGGCCGCGGCGCGCGGCGCGCTCGAGGGCTGGAGCCGCACGCCGGTGGCCGAGCGCGCCGCCGTGCTCGAGAAGATCTCCGCGGGACTGAAGGCGCGCGCCGATGAACTCGCCAAGCTGATCGCGCAGGAAGTCGGCATGCCGGTGAAGATGGCGGCGCGCATCCAGGCGGCGCTGCCGATCATGAACTTCGCCAACTACGCGAAGCTGGTGAAGGACTTCGCGTTCGAATCGCAGGTCGGCAATTCGCTCGTCATGCGCGAGGCCGTCGGCGTGGTCGGCGCGATCACCCCGTGGAACTACCCCCTGCACCAGATCGCGCTCAAGGTGGCGCCGGCGCTGGCCGCGGGCTGCACCGTGGTGCTGAAGCCCTCCGAAGTCGCGCCGTTCAACGCCTTCGTGCTCGCCGAAGTGGCCGAGGCCGCCGGCCTGCCCGCCGGCGTGCTGAACCTCGTCACGGGCTTCGGGCCGGAGATCGGCGAGGCCATCGTCAGCCACCCGGACGTCGACATGATCTCCTTCACCGGCTCGACGCGCGCCGGCAAGCGCATCTCGGAACTCGCCGCGCAGACCGTCAAGCGCGTCGCGCTGGAACTCGGCGGCAAGAGCGCCTCGGTGATCCTCGACGACGCCGACCTCGCCGCCGCGGTGAAGGGCACGGTGAACGGCTGCTACCTGAATTCCGGCCAGACCTGCACCGCGCTCACGCGCATGCTGGTGCCGGAATCGAAATACGCCGAGGCCGCGAAGATCGCCGCCGAGATCGCCGCCGGCTTCACGCTCGGCGACCCGATGCTGGAAACCACGCGCCTCGGGCCGCTCACCTCGGCGGCGCAACTCGAGCGGGTGCGCGGCTTCATCAAGCAGGGCGTGGCGGAAGGCGCCGAACTGCTGGCCGGCGGCGCGGACGCGCCCGAGGGCCTCCCCGGGGGCTACTACGTCAAGCCGACGGTCTTCGGCAAGGTCAAGCCGGGATCGACGCTCGAGCAGGAGGAAGTGTTCGGGCCGGTGCTTTCGATCGTCACCTACAAGGACGACGAGGACGCGATCCGCATCGCCAACGGCACCGCCTACGGGCTCGCCGGCGCGGTCTGGTCGAAGGACGAGGAGCGCGCGCGCAAGGTGGCGCGCAGGCTGCGCGCCGGGCAGGTGGACGTCAACGGCGGTGCCTTCAACATGAACGCGCCCTTCGGCGGGTTCAAGCAGTCCGGCCACGGCCGCGAGGCCGGGGTCTACGGACTCGAGGAGTTCCTCGAATACAAGTCGCTGCAGTTGAAGGGCTGAGTTCGCGGGGCGTGCGGGGGCGAACCTCGATGTTCGCGCGCGCCCTCGCCTGCCTCGCGCTGCTCGCCGCCGCGGGCTGCACCACCGTGCCCGCGCCCAAGCCGCCGCCGCGCCTCGCGGCGCCGGGCGTCACGCCGAACTTCGACGTCCCCGACGCGCGCGCGCGCATGGTGTTCCTCGCGCGCCAGGAATGGGGGCTGTTCGGCCGCCCGGTGGTGCGCGAGGACGAGGCGGTCCTCGAGTTTCCGGCCGGCGCGCCGCATGCCCACGAGGTGCAGCCGGCCATGCTGACCCGCGTGCTGCTGTACTGGTACGCGGTTAGCGCGCGACCCATCGTCGGCGCGCAGGGCGAGTTGCGTCCCTGGTCCGCCGCCTTCATCTCCTGGCTGGTGCAGGGCGCGGGCGTGCCGGCCGCGGCGTTCGCGCCCGGCGTGCTGCACTGGGACTACATCGAGCATGCACTCAGCGCGCCGCCGGATGCGCACTTCTCGGCGCGCGATGCGCGCGTGCAGGCGCCCGCCGTCGGCGACCTGCTGTGCGCGCCGCGACGCGCAGCCTTCGTCGCCACGATCCCGGACTTCGCCTCGATCCGGCGCGGCCCCTGGCATTGCGACCTCGTGGTCGAGTTGCGCGCCGGGGCGCTCGACGTCATCGGCGGCAACGTGCTCGACGTGGTGGCGCTCACGCGCGTGCCGCTGGATGCGGCAGGGCGGGTCGTACCCTCGGCGCGACGCCCCTGGCGCGTGGTGCTGACGCCGCGCCTGGCGCCGTAAACCGCCTTACAGTAACATATAGGTTACTAATGGCCCGGATCCGGCGCCGCGGCGGCGTCGATCGCGGCGCGCAGCGCCGCGTAGTCCCGGGTCACCGGGAACTGCGGGAACTGCGCCGCGATGGCCTGCGGCGGACAGAAGAAGATGCCTGCATCCGCGGTCTTCAGCATCGAGACGTCGTTGAAGGAATCGCCCGCGGCGATGGTGCGGAAGTTCAGCCCGCGCAGCGCTTCCACCGCATGGCGCTTCGGGTCGGGCATGCGCAAATGGTAGTTGGTCACGCGCCCGGCGGCGTCGGTCTCGAGCCGGTGGCAAAAGAGCGTCGGCCAGCCCAGTTGCAGCATCAGCGGCTGGGCGAACTCGTAGAAGGTGTCCGACAGGATCACCAGCTGGTAGCACGCGCGCAGGCCGTCGAGGAACTCGCGCGCGCCCGGCATCGGACCCATGTCCTTGATCACCGCCTGCAAGTCCGGCAGCTTGAGCCCGTGCTCGTCGAGCAGCGCGAGGCGATAGCGCATCAGTTTGTCGTAGTCCGGTTCGTCGCGCGTGGTGCGCGCGAGCGCGGCGATACCGGTGCGCTTCGAGACCTCGATCCAGATCTCCGGAACCAGCACGCCTTCCATGTCGAGGCAGACGACGATCACCTTGCATGCTCCTGCAATATCGAAGGCCGGATGGTACCGAAAAAGGGGGCAGAGCCCTTTTCTCCGGGCGCCTCGACTGAAAAAGGGGTCAGACCCCTTTTTCAATGAACCCAACCATGCATTGCGACCACGCCAACGAAAATGGGGTCTGACCCCTTTTTCTGGCACCGCCTCAATCAATAAGGGCTCTGACCCTTTTTCCCGGCCGCCGTAGAATCGGACCATGAAACGGACCGCGTCCTGGCTTGCGGTGCGCGCGCTGGAGGAACTTGGCGTGCGCTACACCTTCGGCATTCCCGGGGTGCACACCACCGAGCTGTACGACGAGCTGAACGCCTCCGAGTCGGTGCGCCCGGTGCTGGTCACCCACGAGCTCTCCGGCGCCTACATGGCCGATGCGGTGAGCCGGCTCTCGACCAGCGTCGGCACGCTGGCGGTGGTGCCGGCGGCCGGGCTGACCCATGCGGCGAGCGGCATTGCCGAGGCCCTGCTCGACGGCATCCCGATGCTGGTGCTCTCCGGCGGCATCCGCACCGACCTGCCCTATGGCTATCAGCTGCACGAACTCGACCTGCATGCGTTCATGCGCGGCATCACCAAGGCGACCTTCCATCCGAAGACCCATGCCGAGGTGCAGCCGATGATCTACGAGGCGCACCGCATCGCGGTTTCGGGCGAACCCGGCCCGGTGTTCGTGGAGCTTCCGGTCAACCTGCTGCTGATGCCCGGCGAGGTCGGCGCGCCCGCTACCTACGTGCCGCCCGAGCCGCCCCGCATCCAGGACGAGGCCGCGATCCTGGCGGCGGCGAAGCTGCTGCTCGCGGCGAAGCGCCCGGGCCTCTTCGTCGGCTGGGGCGCGCGCGGCGCGCTCGCGGAACTGACGGCGATCGCCGAGTTCCTGCAGGCGCCGGTGGCGACGACCCTGCAGGGCCTGTCGACCTTTCCCGCCACGCACCCCCTGCATGCCGGCTTCGGCTTCGGCCCGGCGGCGGTGCCCGCCGCGCGAAACGCCTTCGCCGAGTGCGACGCGATGCTCGCCGTGGGCACCCGCTTCGCCGAGATCGCCACCGGCAGCTTCGGCGTCACCGTGCCCGAGGCGCTGGTGCACGTGGACATCAACCCGAAGGTTTTCAACCGCAACTATCCGGCGAAGATCACGCTCGAGGGCGATGCGGAAACCGTGCTCGCCGCGCTGCTCCTTGCGCTTCGCAACGGCGGCCTCGGCCGCGCCGACGATGCCGGCGTCGCGGCGGCCATCGTCAGGGACAAGGCCGCCTACCGGGACACGTGGCTGGCGCACGATCCGAAGGGCCGCGTCAATGCGCAGCGTTTCTTCGACGCGCTCTCGGCGGGCACCCCGCCCGACGCCATCACCGTGATCGACGACGGCAACCACACCTACCTCACCGCGGAACTGTACCCGGTGCGCACCGCAGGCAGCGTGATCCTGCCCACCGACTTCAACTCGATGGGCTACGCCGTGCCGGCCGCGCTCGGCGCCGCCCTCGTGCATCCGGGCCGGCACGTGAACGCCATCGTCGGCGACGGCGCCTTCGCCATGACCTGCATGGAGATCGCCACCGGCGTCGCGCAGGGGCTCGGGGTGTGCTACTGGGTCTTCCACGACGGCGAGCTTTCGCAGATCGCGCAGGCGCAGGAAATTCCCTACAACCGCAAGCCCTGCGCGGAATTGCCGCCGCTCAGGCTCGAGGGCATCGCCATGGCCACCGGCGCGGGCTACCTGCGCATCGACAACGATGCCGCGCTGGCGGCGTCCATCGCGCAAGCGCACCGCCTCGCCGCCGCCGGCCAGCCAGTCATCGTCGACGTGATGATCGACTACTCGAAGCGCACCGCGTTCACGCAAGGGGCGGTCAAGACAAACCTGAAGCGCCTGCCCCTGCGCCAGAAGCTGCGCATGGTGGCGCGCGCCCTGCTTCGCCGCATCACGGGCTGAGATGGCCACCGCCTCCCGGTCGGGCGCGGCATGCTGAAGGGCGAAGTGGTGATCATCGGCGGCGGTCTCGCTGGCGTCGTCTGCGCGCTCGAACTGCTCGAGGCCGGGCGCCAGGTGCTGCTGCTGGACCGGGACACCGAGGAGAACTTCGGCGGCCTCGCCAGGGAAAGCTTCGGCGGCATGTTCTTCGTCGACACGCCGGAGCAACGGCGCGCGAAGTTCGCGGACAGCGTCGATCTCGCGCTCGGCGACTGGAAGAGCTTCGCGCAGTTCGGCGACGACGAAACCTGGCCGCAGCGCTGGGCCGAGTACTACGTGCACCAGTGCACGCCGCGCGGCTACCACTGGTTGAAGTCGCGCGGCATCGGCTTCTTCCCGGTGCCGCACTGGGTCGAGCGCGGCGAGTTCGTGCGCGGCAACTCGGTGCCGCGCTTCCACCTCGTCTGGGGTACCGGGCAACGCCTCGCAATGGTGCTGATCGCACACCTGCAGGCCCACCCGCAGCGAGCGCGACTCGATCTGCGTTTCGGCCATCGCGTCGAGCGCCTGGTGACGACGAACGGCCGGGTCACCGGCTGTGCGGGCGCCCTCGAAGCGCAGGGCGCTCCGTTCGAGGCGCAGGGCGAGGCCGTGGTGGTTGCCGCCGGCGGCATCAACGGCTCCATCGAGCGGGTGAAGGACCATTGGCACGCCGACTGGGGCACGCCGCCCGAAACGATCCTGAACGGCTCGCACCGCCACGCCGACGGCCGGCTACATGACGCCGCGCGCGCAGCCGGCGCGCGCCTCACCCACCTCGACCGGATGTGGAATTACGCGGCGGGCGTGCACCATTGGCGTCCGCGCAAGCCGCGCCACGGGCTGTCGCTGGTGCCGCCGCGTTCTGCGCTGTGGCTGGACCTCCGGGGCAGGCGCATCCTGCCGCCGCTGGTCACCGGCTTCGACACGCGCGACCTGGTGACGCAGGTGGCGAAGCGCGGCGGCTGGTCCTGGCAGCTGCTCAACCGGCGCATTGCGCTGAAGGAACTCGCGGTGTCGGGGGCCGAGTTCAACCCCTCGATCCGCGAGCGCCGCGTGCTCGGATTCCTGCGCGACCTGCTGCTCGGCAATCGCTGGCTCTACGACCAGCTCACCCGGCATTGCGAGGATGTGGTGCTCGCGGACTCCGTCGAGGCGCTGGCCGCCAGGATGAACGCGCTCGCGCCCGACGCGGGTGTCGACGCCGCGGCGCTGCGCGCCACGCTGGAAGCCCATGATGCCGCGGTGGCGCGCGGGGCGCCCTTCGAGGACCCGCAGCTTGCGCGCATCGACGCAATGCGCGCCTACCGCGGCGACCGGGTGCGCACCGCGCGATCCCAGGGCATCCTCGATCCGGGCGGGGGCCCGCTGATCGCGATCCGCGAGTTCATCATCAGTCGCAAGAGCCTCGGCGGCATCCAGACCGACCTGCAATGTCGCGCGCTGGACGATTCGGGCGCGCCGGTGCCCGGCTTGTATGCGATCGGCGAGGCCGCGGGGTTCGGCGGCGGCGGCGTGCACGGCCTGCGCGCGCTGGAAGGCACCTTCCTCGGCGCCTGCGTGCTCACCGGGCGCGCGGCCGCCGACACGCTCGCGGGGCGCAGCGGCTAGAATTCCCGCAACGGAGGTTCCCATGAGCGTGAAGAAGCTTCTCGACCTGACCGGGCGCACGGCGATGGTCACCGGCGGCTCGCGCGGGCTCGGCCTGCAGATCGCCGAGGCGCTCGGCGAGATGGGCGCGACACTCGTCCTCACTGCGCGCAAGCAGGACGAGCTCGACGCCGCGGTGGCGCACCTTGCGAAGCTCGGCGTCAAGGCAAGCGCGCAGGTCTGCGACCTCGGCAAGCGCGCCACGATTCCCGCGCTGGTCGACGCGGTGCTCGCGCAACACAAGCGCATCGACATCCTGGTCAACAATGCGGGCGCGGTCTGGGCGGAGCCGGCCGAGACGCATCCGCTCGAGGCCTGGGACAAGCTGGTCAGCCTGAACCTGATCGGCACCTTTGCGCTCTCGCGCGAGGTGGCGACGAAGTCGATGATTCCGAACCGCTACGGCAGGATCGTCTGCGTGGCCTCCACCGCGGGCCTGTCCGCCTCCGACCCGCGGGTGGTGCGCACCGTGTCCTACAACGCCACCAAGCACGGCGTGGTCGGCATGGTGCGGCAGCTGGCCGCCGAATGGGGCGTGCACGGCATCACCGCGAACGCCATCTGCCCGGGCTTCTTCCCGTCGAAGATGACCAACGCCATGCTGGGCCAGACCGGCAAGCTGGTGCTTGAGGGCACGCCCACCGGCCGGCTCGGCGGCGAGGAGGACCTGAAGGGGCTGGCGGTGCTGCTCGCGTCGGACGCCTCGCGCCACCTCACGGGGCAGGCGATCGCCGTCGACGGCGGCGCGACGCTGATCTAGATGAGCACGAAAGCAGACGAGGCGGATGAAGGCATCGCCTATGCGCGCGACTACCACCTCACGGTGCCGTTCGCCGCGCACCTCGGCATCGAGATGGACGTCTTCGAGCCCGGCGTCGCGCGCATGCGCTGCACGCTGGTGCCGCACATGACCAACAGCTGGGGCATCGCGCACGGCGGCGTCATCATGACGCTGATGGACGTCTCGCTGTGCATGGCGGCCCGCACCCTGCACCCGAAGTCCGCCGGCGTCATGACCATCGACATGACGACCTCGTTCATCGACGGCGGACGCGGCACGCTGAAATCCGAGGCGCGCGTGCTGCGCAACGGCCGCTCGATCATCTTCGTCGAGGGCGAGGTTCGCAACGAAGACGGCACCCTGGTGGCGAAATCCCAGGCCACCGTCCGCGCGCGCAAGCCGGAATGAAAATGGGGTCAGACCCCTTTTTTGACCAGCCGACCCGGGCACGCCCGCAACCTGGACGAAAAAGGGGTCTGACCCCTTTTTTCACCCCCTTCACCTAGAGCAGGCGCCGCCCTGACCAGAGCCAGGCGATGCCCGCGGCCTGGATGACCCAGCACAGCCCGAGCGCAACGCCATAGGCGTCCGGCGCGTAGCCTGTGGCCGTCTGCGGCCACAGGTCGAGCACCAGGCCGAACACCCACTGCCCCACGAATACGCCGGCAAAGGCGAAGACGTTGAGCGCGGTGTTCACCCGGCCGGACATCTCCTTCGGCGTGCGGCGCGAGAGCATCGAGTAGACCAGCGTGATCGCGGTGCCGCCGAGCACGAACAGGCACCAGAGCAGGAGGCTGGCGCGCGTCACGCCAAGCGCCAGCAGGCCGAGCGACAGGGACGAGAGCAGCAGTCCGCCAAGCAGCACCGGTCGCGCGCTGCGACCGCGGCGCGCCGCAGCATCGGCGGCGCGGCCGAAGACCAGGTAGCCGACGATCATCGACCCGTTCACCGCCAGCAATCCAAGCGCGACCTTGGCCGGATTCCAGCCGACGACGTCGCGCAGCCAGGTGGCCACCCAGAGCGTCTGCAGCGAGACCGCGGTGAACTGGGACAGGCCGAGGCAGATGGCCGCACGCAGGAAGGCGGCATCGCGCATCAACCGGCCGAGCCCGCGCAGCTGGTCCGGGAGCGGCTCGCCGCGCGTGCCGGTGCTGCGCTCCGGCGCCCAGAACCAGAGCAGCGCGCTCACGGCCAGCGTGAAGCCGACGATGATGAGGAAGGCCTCGCGCCAGTGCAGCACGCGCAGCAGCATCTCAAGCGGCACGGTCACGGTGATGCCGCCGAGCGCGCCGGCCGAGAACGCAATGGCGTTCATGGTGGAGATCTGTCCGGCCGGGTACCAGAGCACGAAAGCCTGGAACGTGGACATCAGGCAGACGGCGACGCCGAGCCCGATCAGGGCGCGCGCGGCGGCGGCCGAGCCCGCGCTCTCGGCCCCTGCAAACCAGAGCCCGCCGGCGGCCGCGACCAGCAGCAGCGCGGCGTTCACCCGCCGTGGCCCGAAGCGATCGAGCAGCAGCCCGGCCGGCAGCTGGAACAGGGCAAAGGACAGGAAGTACACGCCCGAGAGCAGGCCGAGGCCGCCGGCGGTGAGGTCGAACTCGCGCGCGAGCACCGGCGCGAGCACGGCATTCACCATGCGAAAGACGTAGGAGACGAAGTAGCCGGCGATGAACGGCGCCGCCACCCGCGCGGCGAGCCAGCCCGGCGCGTGCGTGCTCAGGGCGACGAAAAAGGGGTCAGACCCCTTTTCCCGGAGAAACGGGGTCCGGGCCCTTTTTCACTTCTTCTCGAGCCCGCCAACGTAGAACCGGTTCCAGGTCGGCGCCATGACGAGCTCGTTGACGCAGGTGCGCGCCGGCATGGTGGCGACGAAGAGGATCGCCGCGCCGAAGTCCTCGGGCTGCGCCATGCGCGCGCGCTGCTCGGGCGAGGGCGGCACCGGGCGCTTCTCCATGATCGGCGTGGCCACCTCGCCGGGCAGGATGGAGGTGGCGCGAATGCCGTTCATGCACTCTTCCATGTTGATCGATTCGGTGATCGCGATCACCGCTCGCTTGGTGGCGTTGTACGCGGGCCCGGTGAGCACGCTGGGATAACGCCCGGCCCAGGACGAGATGTTGATCACCAGGCCGTCCTTCCTCGCGCGCATGCCCGGAAGCACCGCGTGGCAGCAGTAGAACAGGCCATTGAGGTTGATCCGCACCACGTCGTCCCAGGCCTCGGGCGACATGGTGCTCAAGTTGCGCGTCGGCCCGGCGATATTGGTGCCCGCGCTGGTGACCAGGATGTCGATGCGCCCGTGGCGCTTCTCGATGTCGGCCACCGTGCGCGCCACCGCCGCGCGGTCGGCGACGTCGAGCAGGTTCGCCTCCGCGCTGCCGGCCTTCTTCAGCACGGCAAGCGCGCTGTCGTTGGTCTTCGCGGTGCGACCCGAGATCACCACGTGCGCCCCGGCCGCCGCAAGTTCCTGCGCGCCGGCGAGCCCGATGCCCGAGCCGCCCCCCGTGATCCATGCCACCTTTCCCTTGAGCGCGCTCATGATCAGCGCTTCGCGTACTGCTTCGCGCCGAACAGGTTCTCTTTCTGCTCCGGCGTGTAGGACGTGCGGCGACGGTCGGCCAGCACCTCGACCGCGCGCGCCACGGCGGGCCGCGCGGCGATGCCGTCGCGCCAGCGCCTGACCTTCGGGTACTGCGCGATATCGACGCCCTGACGCTCCGGGAAGCGCAACCAGGGCATGATCGCCATGTCGGCGATCGTGTACTCATCGCAACCGACGAACCTCGATTCCCCGAGCCGGCGCTCGATCACGCCGTACAGGCGGTTCGCCTCGTTGCGATAGCGGTTCATCGCATACTCGATCTTCTCCGGGGCATAGCCGAGGAAGTGGTGCGCCTGGCCGAGCATCGGCCCGACGCCGCCCATCTGGAACATCAGCCATTGCAGCACCGACCACTTGTCGCGCAGGTTCGACGGCAGGAAGCGCCCGGTCTTCGAGGCGAGGTAGATGAGCATCGCACCGGATTCGAAGAGCGAGATCGGCTTGCCGTCCGGCCCGTCGGGATCGACCATGGCCGGCATCTTGTTGTTCGGCGAAATCTTCAGGAACGCCGGCTTGAACTGGTCGCCGACCCCGATGTCGACCGGATGCACCCGGTACGGCAGGCCGGTCTCCTCGAGCATGATGTGGATCTTGTGGCCGTTCGGCGTCGGCCACGTGTACAGGTCGATCATGGATGGCTCCGGAGTTGAGGGGCTGCGGATTCAGGCGAGCTTGACGAGTTGCTTGCCGAAGTTCTGTCCCTTGAGGAGGCCGATCAGGCCCTTGGGCGCCGACTCGATGCCCTCGAGCACCGACTCGCGATACTTGAGCTTGCCGGCGATCACGAGATCCGCAAGCGCCTTGTTGCCCTCGGCGTAGCGGTCCACCCAGTCGAACACGATCATCCCCTGCACCTTGATGCGGTTGACGAGGATGGCGCGGAAGTTCTTCACGCCGTAGGGTTCGGTCGCGTTGTACTCCGAGATCAGCCCGCACACGATCATGCGCGAGCGGAAATTCATCAGCCGGAACATCGTGTCGAGGATCTCGCCGCCGACGTTCTCGAAGTACACGTCCACGCCCTTGGGACAGACTTCCTTCAGGTCGCGGTACAGGTTGCCCGCCTTGTAATCGACGCAGGCATCGAAGCCGAGTTCGTCCTTCACCCAGGCGCACTTCTCCGGCCCGCCGGCAATGCCGACGGCGCGCGCGCCCCAGGCCTTCGCCAGCTGGCCGACAACGCTGCCGACCGCGCCGGAGGCGGCCGAGATGACGACGGTTTCGCCGGGTTTCGGCGCGCCGATGTCCTTCAGCCCGAAGTAGGCGGTGCGCCCCGGCATGCCGAGGCAGCCGAGGAAGTACGACAGCGGCACCTTCGAGGCGTCCACCTTCGTGAGCAGGTCGCCCTTCACGCACCCGTAGAGTTGCCAGCCGGCAGGCGTGGTCACCGTGTCGCCGCGCTTGAACCCGGGGTGCTTCGAATCGACGACTTCTCCGGCGGTCTCGCCAGTGATCACCTCGCCGATCTCGACGCCCTTGACGTAGCTCTTCTGCTGCGAAAGCCGCCCGCGCATGTACGGGTCGAGCGACAACCAGAGGTTCTTCACCAGCACCTCGCCGTCCTTCGGCGCGGGCACAGGCCCTTCCACCAGCTTGAAGTTCTCCTCAACCACCCAGCCGCTGGGATAGCTCGCGAGGGTCCAGGCCTTGTTGACGGGCATTCGGATTCTCCGTTCAGCCGAGCGCGGCAAAGCGCTCGAGGTGGTGGTCTGCGTCGCCGAACTGCTGGGCGATCATCGTCAGGCGGCGGAAGGTGTGCGACACCTTGAGTTCCTCGGTCATGCCCATGCCGCCGTGCAGTTGCACCGCCTCTTGGCTGACCAGCCGGCAGGCGTCCGCGATGCGGATCTTGGCGGCAGAGATCGAGCGCATGCGGTCGGACTGGCTGGTTGCGCCGTCGGCCTTGCTCGCCGCGAGGCAGGCCATCGAACGCGACTGCTCGAGGGCCACGAACATGTCCACCATGCGGTGTTGCAGCGCCTGGAAGGTCCCGATCGGCACGCCGAATTGCTTGCGCGTCTTCAGATATTCGAGCGTCGCGTCGTTCGCCGACTTCATGGCCCCGACCGCCTCGCTGCAAAGGAGCGCGGTGGCGAAATCGAGCGCCTCTTCGATCGCGTCATAGCCGTGTCCTTCGTCGCCCAGCAGGGCGCCGGCACCGACCTTCACGCCGTCGAGAAGCACGTCGGCGGCGCGCTGTTCATCAAGCGTGCGGTACTCCTTCAGCACCACGCCCGGCGCCTCGCGCTCCACCAGAAACAGGCTGATTCCGGCCGCGTTGGCGGGCTTTCCGGCCGTACGCGCCGACACCACCAGGTGCGAGGCCGCCGCCGCGCCGAGCGCCACGCATTTCTCTCCGTGAAGCGTCCAGCCCGTGCCCGCCTTTTTCGCCTTGGTCGCCACTTGCGCCGCGTTGTAGCGCGCCTCGCGTTCGATGTGGGCGAACGCGAGCCGCGTGCGGCCCGCGATGACATCCGGGATCATCGCCTTCTTTTGCGCTTCCGACCCGGTGCGCTCGACCAGGCGCCCCGCGAGCCCG
Organism: Burkholderiales bacterium; assembly: GCA_036526195.1. Taxonomy (GTDB): domain Bacteria; phylum Pseudomonadota; class Gammaproteobacteria; order Burkholderiales; family SG8-39; genus DATCYZ01. Next base: position 3,673 of record DATCYZ010000021.1, on the reverse strand, counting down.
ACCGTCGGCAGGTAGGGCTCGACCACCATCGCCTCGCCGATCGCCTCCATCACGCCCATCATGTCGACCGCACCGCCCCCGAACCCGCCGAGGTCGGTCGCGAACGGCAGGCTGGTGAGCCCCATTTCGGCGAAGGTCGCCCACACCGGCTCGCTCCAGCCGGTGGCCGAGGCGACGATTTTCTTGCGGCGCTCGAAGTCGTAGTCCCTGGCGAGGAACTTGCGCAGCGAATCGCCGAGCAGCTGCTGTTCTTCCGTCTGATCGAAGTTCATGGCGCGGCCTACAGTCCCAGCGTCATCTTGGCGATGATGTTGCGCTGGATCTCGTTGGACCCGGCGTAAATGGTGGTCTTGCGATAGTTGCAGTAACGCGGCGCAAGCCCCGCGGTGTAATCGTCGAAGTCGCTCGAGCCGTTGGTCGGCTTGAAGGGCTGCGCGAGCGGCCCCACCGCCTGCATGGCGAGTTCCGTCAGCGATTGCTGGATCTCGGTGCCCTTGATCTTCAGCATCGACACGTCCGCACCCGGCGGCTGCTTGGTGCGGCGCATGGTGTCGAGGAACCGCAGGTTGGTGATCTCCAGCGCCATCAGTTCGACCTCGACGCGGGACAGCTTGTCGCGAAAGCGCGGATCCTCGAGGAGCGGCTTGCCGTTGTTCATCTGCTTCGCGGCGAAGGCCTTCAGGTTGGCGAGTTCGCGCTTCGAGGCGCCGACCCGGCCGGTATTCAGGCGCTCGAAGCCGAGCAGGTACTTGGCCACCGTCCAGCCCTTGCCCTCCTCGAAGACGAGGTTCTCGACCGGCACCTTCACGTTGTCGAAGAACACCTCGTTCACCTCGTGGCCGCCGTCCATCAGGATCAGCGGGCGCACCGTGATGCCGGGCGTCTTCATGTCGATCAGCAGGAACGAGATGCCGTCCTGCCGCTTGGCGACGCCGCTGTCGGTGCGCACCAAACAGAAGATCCAGTCGGCGAAATGCCCGAGCGTGGTCCAGATCTTCTGGCCGTTGACGATGTAGTGGTCGCCCTCCCGCACCGCCTTGGTCTTGAGCGAGGCCAGGTCGGAGCCCGAGCCGGGCTCGGAGTAGCCCTGGCACCAGAACACGTCGCCGTTGTAGATCGGCGGCAGGAACTTCTTCTTCTGTTCCTCGGTGCCGAAGTGCATCAGCACCGGCGCGCACATGGTGAGCCCGAACGGGATCAGCGGCGGGGTGCCGGCATAGCCGCACTCCTCCTCGAACAGGAAGCGCTGCACGATGTTCCAGCCCGGCCCGCCCCATTCCTTCGGCCAGGCAGGCGCCACCCAGCCCTTCTTGGCGAGGATGCGGTGCCAGCGCAGCAGGTCCTCGCGGCCGAGTTCCTTGTGCCCGGCGACCTTGTCGCGCAGGTCTGCGGGCAGGTTCTCCTTGAGCCAGCCGCGCACTTCGTCGCGGAACGCGAGTTCTTCCTTGGAATAGTTGAGGTCCATCGTCATCTCCTCCGTGCGCCGGTCCGCCGGCGCGAACGTACCAGTCTACTTGAGCGAAAAGTCGACGACCATCCGGCCGCGGACTTTCGCCGCGAGCAGGTCGTCGAACGCCTGCGGCAGCGTTTCAAACGCGATCGGCCGCGCGATCCGCTCGAGGAACCGGGGACGCAGGTCGCCGGCGAGGCGCTGCCAGATGAACTTCTTCCTCTCGACGGGGTTCTCGACGTTGACGCCGACCAGCCGCACGCCGCGCAGGATGAAGGGCAGCACGTTGGTGCTGAACTCGACCCCGCCGGCGTTGCCGAAAGCGGCGATCACGCCATCCTTGGTCATGCTGCGCGTCAGCCAGGACAACTGCTCGCCGCCGACCGAATCGACTGCGCCGGCCCATTGCGCGGTTTCGAGCGGGCGGGTGCCGAACTCGATCTTGTTGCGATCGAGCACCTCGGCCGCGCCGAGCCCCTTCAGGTAGTCGGCCTCGTCCATCTTGCCGGTGAGCGCGACGACGTGGAATCCGAGGTTCGACAGGATGTCGATCGCCACGCTGGCCACGCCGCCGGTGGCGCCGTTGACGAGGATCTTGCCCGAGGCGGGCGTCAGGCCGTTCAGCTGCATCAGGTCCACCGCGATCGCGGCGGTATGGCCGGCCACGCCGAGCGCACTCACGTCGAAGAGCGACAACCCCTCGGGCAGTGGAATGACCCAGTCTGCGGGTACGCGGGCGAACTCGGCGTAGCCGCCGTCATGGTCCACCCCCATGCCGAAGCCGTGCGTCAGCACCGCGTCGCCCGGCTTGAAACGCTTGTCCGCGGATTCGACGACATGACCGGAAAGGTCGATCCCCCCGACCACCGGAAACCGCCTGGCGATCTTCGCGCGGCCCCGGGCGGTCAGCGCATCCTTGTAGTTGACGCTGGCGTGGGCGACCTTGACGACGACGTTGCCGGTATCGAGCTCGGCCGGGGTCATGGCGTCCGGGCGGCCTTCGCCGAACTTGCCGTTGTCGTGGATTCTGTAGGCGCGAAAGGGCTGTGTCATGCCCCGATTGTAGGCGGCCGGGATCGCACGGACTACCGGCATTTCGGCATTTGGTGCACCGGCGCATGAGGTCATGCGTTGCTCGCCAGATGGCACCCCTCCACACACATGCGTATTAACTGATGATACGATCAACCTATCCGGGCTTGCGCGAACTGGCGCCGCTACTCGAACTGCATGGTGAGGTCATTGCACAGGAACACGGCTATTGGGTCGCCATCGAGGCATGGCGCGTCGATCCGACTCCCGGTGTGCCGCATGGCATCAGGTATTCGCTCACGTTGCATGCGCCGGATGGAACAAGGGTCCTCGGATACGACAATGCCCACGCGGTACGCACTCGGCAGAGACCGGGCTATCACGGTCGCATTGTCGAGCGTGATCACCGCCATCGCCATGCGGCGGATCGCGGCGTGGCCTATACGTTCTCGAGCGCGGCCCGGCTGCTCGAGGACTTCTTTGCCGACGTGGACCGGATACTGAAGGCACGCGAATGACCGAAAAGACTCTCGTCATCGGCATCCTTTCCCAGGAGAAGATACGCGCGCGCCTGCTCGCGATCGCCCGTGGCGAATACAAGCCGCGGCCGGGGGAGCCGAAGATCTGGTTCAGTTCCATGAAGTCGCTCGCCGAAGTGCTGAGCGACGACAATCGCGCGCTGCTGCGCGTGCTGCGAGAGACGCAACCCGCGTCGATCGCCGGCCTGGCCGAAGCGACTGGAAGGCAGCCGGGAAACCTGTCGCGCACGTTGAAGACGATGGCGAACTACGGCATCGTCGAATTGCGCCGGGAGGGGAAGGTGGTGCGGCCGGTGGCGACAGCGACGGCATTCACGATTCTGGCGGCGTAAGCACCGTCTCCGGCGCCGCCGTCCATGACGGACGCAAGCGGCGCCGGCCGGTCGCGGCGCCCGCACGGCGGCGCCGCACTGCTTATCATGGCCGGCCCTGGACGCCCTTGGTGCATGCTCGCGCCGTCCGTGAACGGCGCGATTCCAGCCACGGAGCGTACGGGCGGGACGGAAACCCAGATTGTTGTTGCGGTTCGAGGTTTCGTTCCTGTTGCGGTTGGCCGAGCGAACGTTGCGCGGGGTGTTGTTCCAGGACCCGCCGCGGTTCACGCGGTTGGAGCAGGGGGCCGGCCAGGCCCCCGGGCGCGCGGCTCCTCCGT
>DATCYZ010000020.1:0-5472 GCA_036526195.1 Burkholderiales bacterium | reverse complement strand
GCTCGAGGTCAGCGGCGCCCTGCACGCCGAGCAGGGCGCGCGGGTTGAGGCGCCCGAGCACCAGGTGGGCGTCGGTGATCGTCGGCTCGGTGCCGCCCCGCCCGTAACAGATCGGCCCGGGGTGCGCGCCGGCGCTCTTCGGGCCCACGCGCAGCAGGCCATCCTCGCCGAGGTAGGCGATCGAGCCGCCGCCCGCGCCGATAGTGTGCACGTCGACCATCGGCACATGCACTGGCAGCGCGTATTCGAGCTCGAGCTCCGAGGACACTTCGGGCACGCCGGCCCGGATCAGCCCGACATCGGTCGAGGTGCCGCCCATGTCGTACGTGATGACGTTTGGGAAGCCGCCCGCGCTGGCCGAGTAAGCGGCGGCGATGATGCCCGAGGCGGGGCCCGACATCACCGTGTTGGCCGCGTTCTCGGCGGCCACCGACGCCGACACCGTGCCGCCGTTACCCTGCATCACCAGGAGATCACGGGAAAAGCCGCGGCGCTGGAGCTCCGCGCGCAGCTGGGCGAGATAGCGGTCCAGGATCGGCTGCACGCTGGCGTTGACGGCCGCCGTCACGCCGCGCTCGTACTCCCGGTATTCCGACAATACGGCGTGGCCGGCGGTGACGTAGCGGTTGGGCCAGGACTCGCGCGCCAGCGCGAGCGCGCGCTGCTCATGGGCCGGATTGATGTAGCTGTGCAGGAAGTGAATCACCAGCGACTCGCAGCCCGCCGCCCGCAGGGCATCCACGGCCGCGCGCGTTGCCGCTTCGTCCAGCGGCACCACCGGCTCGCCTTCCGCGTCCATGCGCTCCGGCACCTCCAGTCGCAGCTCGCGCGGGATCAGCGGATCGAACCAGCCCTTGAGGCCGTAGGGGCGGGGGCGGGTGCGGCGGCCGAGCTCCAGCACGTCGCGAAAGCCCTGCGTGGTGATCAGCCCGGTGCGCGCGAGCTTGCGCTCCAGGAGCGCGTTGGTCGTGGTGGTGGTGCCGTGCACGACCAGGATCAGCTGCTCGAACGGCACCCGAGCCTCGTCCAGCGCGGCGAGCACGCCGAACGCCTGGTTCTCGGTGCTCGTCGGCACCTTGGCGAGACGCACGGTGCCGCTCGCCGTGTCGAGCGCGATCAGATCCGTGAACGTGCCGCCGACGTCGATGCCCGCGATCCAGCTCACCGTCGACCCGCGCGCACCGCCTCGGGCTGCCCCAGCGGCGTGAGGACCAAGGTCTGCCGCTGCAGCGACAGGCTCGCCGCCCGGATCAGCCCGCGCCGTTGCATCGCGCGCGCCGCCCGTAGGCCCGCAGCAAGCGCCGCGCGCACCGCGGATGCGGGCAGCGCGCCGACCCCCAGAGTCACCGGCAGCTCGCCCAGATCGCTGTCTTCCTTCATCTCGCGCGCCGGTCGGCGCTCGATCGCGGGGTGCGCCACGTTGACCTCGTTGGCGATGAGCGTCGCCGCGGCATCTGCGGCGGCGCCGTTGTGCGCGACGACGGTGACCGCGTCCGCGATGCCCAGCGATTGCGAGCGGCCGCGCCAGCCCGAAGTAGCGACGCCGCACGAGCGCTCCAGCCGCATCGTCGCATCGACCCTCGGGTCATGCAGATTGCAGACGATGCCGGCATCGAACGACGCGCCCGGGGGCAGGTGCACCGCGATGTCGCCGCCGTTGTTGACGTAGGCCCGGCCGGCGGGCCGCATCGCCTCGAGCACCTCGTCGGCGACCGCACCGGCCACGGCCGCCATCGGCGTGATGAACGCCGCGTGGTGCGGCCACACGGCGGCGATCATGCGCCGGGCGATCGCGCCGCCGGCGAGCGGGTAGGCGCCGCCCACCGGCGCGCGCAGCAGGGGCAGCTCCGCCACCAGCTCCTCGAGCACGGTTGCGAAGCGCTGCTGCGCGCGCGAGAGCTCGTCCTCCGCGCCGAAGATGACGAGGTCGATCGGCCCGTGCTGCAGGTGCAGCCGGCCGTCGCTCAGCCGGCGCGCCACGGCGTGCTTTCGAGGACCTGCTGCAAGGTCACCACCTGGTCCATGTGCCCGCCGATCGCGGCGTACTGCTGGAGCGGCAATGTGAATTCGATCGGCAGGACGAGCGCGGGGGTCGGCACGTAGCCGAAAGACTTGTCCGGCATGGCGAGCACGTCCACCATCAGCGTGATGCCGCCGCCGGGCCAGACGTAGACCGGAACGCCGCCGCAGGTCACCCGCGTGATCAGCGCTTTCACCGAGCGGGTGAGGCGCACGGGATTCTCCGTCACCCCGGCGCGCAGGCTGCCGCCGGCCCCGCCCATGAACAGCACCGTGCACAGGGCCGGCTCGCAGTTCTCCGCAATGCGCTCGACCACCGCACGCACCGCGGCCGGCATCGGCGCTTTCTGCGGCCGCAGTTGCTGGTCGAGCTCGTACCATTCCGCGTCCTCGCCCGTGGTCGACACCATGAGCAGGCGCATTCCCGGCCAGGCGGCCTGCGGGTCGATTCTCTCGATGATGGTGAGCGGATCGGTAATGTCGGTGCCGCCCCAGCCGCGCCCCGGCTCCGCCACCTTGAAGTAGCGCCCCGGCGTGGACCTGCGCCCGCGCACGCGAATGCCCGCCGGCCGCATGTCGAGAAAGCGCCCGGCCTGGTGCTCGGTCAGCACGCCGGTGATGTGGTCATCGACGACGATCACCTCGTCGCAGTGCCCGTGCCACTGCTGGGCGAAGATGCCGATGGTGGCGGAGCCGCAGCCCACGCGCATGCGCGCCTCGCGCTCGCCGCCAATGACCGGCGCCGCGCCCGCCTGCAGCAGCACGGTCGCTCCGCCGTCGATCGCGACCTCGACCGGCTCCTTGTTGGAGAGCCTGAGCATCGCGTCGCAGGTGACGTTGCCTTCCTTTTTCGAACCGCCGGTCAGGTGGCGCACGCCGCCCAGCGAAAGCATCTGCGAGCCGTACTCCGCCGTGGTGACGTGGCCGATCTGCTCGCCCGCGACGCGCACCGCGGCCTGCTCCGGGCCGAGGTAGCGGTCGGTGTCGATCTTCACCTTCAGCCCGCAATAGCTGAAGATGCCCTCCGACACTACCGTGACCATGTCGACGCCCTGCGTCTTGGAGGCGACGATGAAGGGCGCGGGCTTGTAATCGGGGTAGGTGGTGGTGGCGCCGACGCCGGTGACGAAGGGCGCGACCACGTTGCCATCCCAGGACTTGCCGGGCTCGAGGAAGGGCACTGCCTTGGAGCCGCGCTCGAGCACGAGGAGGGGGTCGAGGCGCACCAGCTTGCCGTCGTGATTGGCGTAGCGATCGCATGCGCCGGTCTGGCCCCGCCGGATGCGGCACAGGACCGGGCAGGCGTCGCAGCGGATGACGTCGCCGGCTAGCGGCGCCGTGCTCTCAGGTGCGTCTTCGGGGTCGCGCATCGAGTTCCGCTTTCAGCAGGTGCGGCAGCACCGGCACGCGCCGCATGCGCACGCCGCAGGCATGGTCGATCGCGCCGAGGATCGCCGGCGCGGTGGGGATCAAACCGGGCTCGCCGACGCCCTTGGCGCCCGAGGGGCCGAGCGGTTCGGCATCTTCCACCAGCAGACATTGCATTTGCGGCGCATCACCGACGGTAGGAATGAGGTAGTCGTGCAGGTTCTCGGTCATGCCGGGCACGTACTGCTCCATCAGCGCCAGGCCGAGGCCCTGCACCGCGCCGCCCTGGATCTGACCCTCGACCTGGATCGGATTGAGCGCCTTGCCGACGTCGTGCGCGGCGACGATGCGCAGCACCCTGACGGTGCCCAGCGCTTCGTCGACTTCGACCAGCGCGATCTGCGCCGCGAACGCGTAGGTGGCGTAGGGGTTGCCCTGGCCGTTTGCGTCGAGTGCCTGCGTCGGCGGATCGAAATGGCCCTCGCCGACGAGCTCGCGCGCGATGCGCCAGCGATGCGTGACCCCGCCCTTCCTGAACACCACGCGGTCGCCCTGCAGCGCCAGCCGGTAGGCGCGATCGAGGTACTCGCCGTCGGGCGCGCCGGCGGCGGCGAAGATCCGGCGCCGCAGGTCCAGGCCCGCGAGCTCGGCGGCCTTGCCCGAGATGAACGCCTGGCGCGAGGCGGAAGTCTTGCCCGCATCCGCAGTGCGGTCGGTATCGCCCATCACCAGCTCGAACTGCGCCATGGGCAGGCCAAGCGCGTCTGCGGCAACCTGGGTCAGCGTGGTGTTCGAGCCCTGGCCGATGTCCACGGCGCCGTTCAAGAACACGAGTCGGCCCTGCGGCGAAAGCAAGATGCGCTGCGTGGAGGGATTGGCGAGCGCCGTATTGCCGATCCCGTACCACATGCAGCCGACGCCGACGCCGCGGCGCGAGGCGCCGCCCTTGCTTGCCGCGGCGCGATTGAACGCGTCGCACTGCGTGTGCAGCCGGCGCCAGTGCGGCCGCAGGCGATCGAGGCACTGGCCCAGGCCGGCGGAATGCGCGAGCCGCTGACCGGTGGCGGTGGTGTCGCCCGCGGCCAGCGCGTTCAGCCGCCGGAATTCGAGCCGGTCGAGCCCGACCTTGTCGGCCAGCGCGTCCATCATTGCTTCATGCGCGATCGCCCCCTGCGGCACGCCGAAGCCGCGAAACGCGCCTGCCGGGTGGCAGTGAGTGAAATAGGCGCGGCCGCGCGTACGCACCGCGGGCACCGCGTACGGCCCGGTCGCGTGGATCGGCACGCGCGTGGCGACGGTCGGGCCCCAGCTGGCGTAGGCGCCGGTGTCGAACAGCGCGTCCACCTCCGCCGCCTTGAGCTTGCCGTTGGCGTCGCAGCCAAAGCGCGCATGGATGCGTGCCGGGTGGCGCTTGGTGGTCGACGCCATGCTTTCCGGACGGTGATAGACGCAGGCCACCGGGCGGCCGGTCAGCCAGGCGCCGAGCGCCACCAGCGGCTGCACGGCGACATCCAGCTTGCCGCCAAATCCGCCGCCGCACGCGCTCGGCACGATGCGCACCTGCCGCGCGTCGAGCTTCAGCACTCCCGCGACTTCGTCGCGATCCATGTACGGCGTCTGCGTGCTGACGTGCACTTCCACGCGCTCTCCGGTGCGGCGCGCCCAGCCCGCTTCGGGCTCGATGTAGGCATGCTCGACGAAGGAGGTCTCGAAGGTGCCTTCGACCACCGCCGTGCACGCCTCAAGCGCGGCTTTGGCGTCGCCACGCGTCACGCCCCCGTCGAGCAGCAGGTTGCCCGCCTTGCCCGGCTGGACCTCGGGCGCATCCGGCGCCGTCGCTGCCTCGAGGCCGTGCACTGGCGGCAGCGGCGACCAGGTCACCGGAAAATGCGCTTCATCGAGCGATTCGAGCACGGCGCGCGGGCCGATCAAGGCGGCGATCGCCTCGCCCCGAAACCGCGCTTCGTCCGCCGCCAGCACCGGCTGATCCTTGATGTCCGGGTAGATGCCGAATCCGTTCACCGGCACGTCGGCCGCGGTGAGCACGCGCACCACCTTAGGCTCCTCGCGCCGGTACGCATCGAG
>DATCYZ010000019.1:0-12738 GCA_036526195.1 Burkholderiales bacterium | reverse complement strand
GCCGAGCAGGATCAGCGGGCGCTTCGCCGCCTTCAGCAGCGCGAGGGCGCGCTCGACCGCGTCCGGGGCCGGGATCTGGCGCGGCGCCGGGTCGACCACCTTGATGAGCGACTTGCGGCCGGCCTCCGCGTCCATCGACTGCGCGAACAGCTTGGCCGGCAGGTCGAGGTAGACCCCGCCCGGGCGGCCGGACACGGCGGCCCGGATGGAGCGCGCGATGCCGACGCCGATGTCCTCGGCATGCAGCACGCGGAAGGCCGCCTTGCACAGCGAGCGCGCCACGGCGAGCTGGTCCATCTCCTCGTAGTCGCCCTGCTGCAGGTCGACGATCTCGCGCTCGCTCGAGCCGCTGATGAGGATCATCGGAAAGCAGTTGGTGGTGGCGTTCGCGAGCGCCGTGAGGCCGTTCAGGAAGCCGGGCGCGGACACCGTCAGGCAGATGCCGGGCTTTTGCGTCATGAACCCCGCGATGGCCGCGGCATTGCCGGCGTTCTGCTCGTGGCGGAACGAGATCACGCGCATCCCCTCGGCCTGCGCCTTGCGGGTCAGGTCGGTGATCGGGATGCCGGGCAGGCCGAAGATGGTGTCGATGCCGTTCAGCTTGAGCGCATCGATGACCAGGTGAAAGCCGTCGGTGGTCTGCGACGGCGCCTCACGGGTCGTGCCGGAGGCGGCAACTTGCGGTTCGACGGTGCCCATGAAGGTCTCCCTCGGAAAGAGACGGAAATGATAGTGAGGCGCACCCGGCGATGCTCTTGACTGCGGTCAAGGGTTTCGATCGTCTAGAATTCCCCCTCTGCCCCAGCGTCGCCTCTGCCGACCCGTTGCCCGATGAGCAGCCTCGCCACCCACCCGCAGTGCAACACCATCCGGCTGCAATTGCGCAGCAACCAGGTCCTGCAGGGGCTGGACGAGGCGCAGTGGCAGGCCCTTGAACCCCTGCTCACCATCGCCGACTACCGCAAGGGCGACCTGCTGGTGCGCCAGGGCGACACCCAGATGGAGCAGTTCTTCATCCTCGACGGCATGCTCAAGCGCGTGGTGGCGAACGCGGAAGGGCGCGAGATGATCCTGCGCTTTGCCGCAGAAACCGAGATGGACACCTCCTACGCCGCCTGGCGCCTCGGCACGCCGATCCCCTACAGCATCGTCGCGGTCACCACGGTGCGCACCGCCCGGATGACGATCCCGCTGTGGGCCGAGTTCCTCGAGCGGCACCCGGTCACGAAATCGGCTTTCGAGGCCGAGGTGATGAAGCTGATGTCCGAGGTCATGGCGCACACCATCACCCTGCACCTGCTGGACGCCCCGGGACGGGTGTCGCGCTTTCGCCGCAAGCACCCCGAACTGGCCGGCCGCATCCCGAAAAAGGAGCTCGCCGCCTACCTCAACCTGACGCCCGAGACGCTCTCGCGCCTGAAGCGGCGCGACTGAAGCGCCGCGCGCGGTCCTTGTTCAGCGCCGCGCGGCCCTCTCTCAGCGCCCGCGCACCCGGCGCAGCAGCCAGGTGGCCACCGGCCACAAGAGCAGCGTCAGCGCCAGCGTGGTGATGCCGCCCACCAGCCCGTTGGCGAAGAAGATCGACATCTCGCCCTGCGACATCAGCATCGACTGGCGGAACGCGGCTTCCGCGTTGTCGCCCAGCACGATCGCCAGCACCATGGGCGCGAGCGGGTAGGAGAGTTTCTTGAAGAGATAGCCCGCGACGCCGAAGACGATCATCATCCAGACGTCGAAGATCGAGTTGTGCACCGTGTAGGCGCCGATGGCGCAGATCACGATGATGATCGGCGCGATCACCGAAAACGGGATGCGCAGGATCGCGGCGAACAGCGGCACGCAAGTGAGCACCACGATCAGGCCCGCGATGTTGCCCAGGTACATGCTGGCGATCAGCCCCCAGACGAAATCCTTCTGCTCGACGAAGAGCAGCGGCCCGGGCTGCAGGCCCCAGATCAGCAGGCCGCCGAGCAGCACCGCGGCGGTCGGCGAGCCCGGCACGCCGAGCGTCAGCATCGGCAGGAGCGCCGAGGTGCCGGCGGCGTGCGCCGCGGTTTCCGGCGCGACCACGCCCTCGACCTGCCCGGTGCCGAACTTGTCGCCGTCCTTCGAGAAGCGTCGCGCCACGCCGTAGGCCATGAACGAGGCCGGGGTGGCGCCGCCAGGCACGATGCCCATGAAGCAGCCGACCGCGGACGAGCGGATCGAGGTCAGCCAGTAGCGCGGCAGGTTCTTCCAGGTCTCGATCACGATGCTGATGCGGATGCGCGCCGACGCGCCCTTGAAGGCGAGCCCCTCCTCCAGCGTGGTGAGGATCTCGCCGATGCCGAACAGGCCGATGACCGCGATCAGGAAGTCGAACCCGCTCAGCAGGTGGGTGAAGCCGAAGGTGAAGCGCAGCGTCCCGGTCACCGGGTCGGTGCCCACGGCCGCCAGCGCGAAGCCGGTCATCATGGCCGCGAGCGTCTTGAACGGCGGTTCCTTGCTCATGCCGATGAAGGCGCAGAACGTCAGCATGTACACCGCGAAGAACTCCGGCGGGCCGAATTCCAGCGCGAAGCTCGCCACCAGCGGCGAGAGGAAGGTGATCAGCACCACGGCGACGAACGCGCCGATGAACGAGGAGGTGAAGGCCGCGGTCAGCGCCGCGCCGGCGCGGCCCTTCTGCGCCAGCGGGTAGCCGTCGAATGTGGTCGCCACCGACCAGGGCTCGCCCGGGATGTTGAAGAGGATCGAGGTGATCGCGCCGCCAAACAGCGCGCCCCAGTAGATGCACGAGAGCAGGATGATGGCCGAGGTCTGCCCGCCCTCGGTCTGCGCCATCGAGAAGGTGAGCGGCAGCAGGATCGCCACGCCGTTGGCGCCGCCGAGCCCCGGCAGCACGCCGATGATCACCCCGAGGATCACCCCGGTGAACATCAGCGCAAGGTTCTTCAGGCTGAGCGCAATGGCAAAACCGTGCATCAACGACTGGATTTCTTCCACGCGCGCTCCCCGATGTCCTTCAGTCGATGCGGCTCAGTTGATTCCCAGCAGGGCTTCGAGCGGCCCCTTCGGCAGCGGCACCTTGAACCAGGTCTCGAAGATCAGGAAGAACACCACGCTGTTGCCGACCGAGACCGAGACCACCTTCCACCAGGGGTATTTCCCCAGCCAGCGCATGAACAGGGCGACGAACAGGGTGGCCGAGACGTACATGCCGATCCAGCCCACCAGCGCGACGAAGACCCCGGCGGGGACCAGCACGGAAAGCACCAGCTTGAGCTGCCCGACCTCGACGAAGCTCATGTTCTTCTCGTCCGGGATCATCAGGCCGCGCACCAGCGTCACCAGCGACGCGAGGCAGATCAGCACGCCCACGCGGAACGGGAAATACCCCGGCTGCGGACCGTCCGCAAGCCATTGCGCGCCCAGGCGCACGCTGTCGAACACCACGATGGCGCCGAGCAGCAGGAATCCGAGCGCAACCGCCACCTCGGCCGCCTTGTAGCGAAAGGCGGGCCGCTCGTCCGTTGGGTCCGACATGCGCTCCTCCGTGCGGCGATCCGGCCGCGCGCCCTGCGGCGCGCGGCGCGATCGCGATCCTGCCCTACTTCGCGATGAAGCCCGCGGCCTTCATCAGCCCGACGTGGCGCGCCTCTTCCTTCGCGACCCAGTCCTCGTAGGCCTTGCCGACCAGCGAGGTGGTGTTGAACGCGCCCTTCTCCATCAGGTCGGTCCACTCGGGCGCCGCCTGCACCTTCTTCAGCACCTCGATGTAGTACTGGACCTGCTCCGGCGTCACGCCACCGGCCATGAAGATGCCGCGCAGCATCAGGTAGTTCACGTCCAGCCCGCTTTCCTTGCAGGTCGGGATGTCCGCCCAGGACGTCGTCGGCGTGAGCTTCTCCTTGTACGGCATGCGCTGCGGGTCGAACACGCACAGCGGCCGCAGCTTGCCGGCACGCCAGTGGGCCACGGCCTCGATCGGGTTGTTCACCGTCGAATCGACGTGCTTGCCGACCAGTTGCACCGCCACGGTGCCGCCGCCCTTGAACGGGATGTAGGTGAACTTCGCGCCGGTCTGCTGCTCGATCGCGGCGGTGATGATCTGGTCTTCCTGCTTCGACCCGGTGCCGCCCATCTTCATCTTGCCCGCGCCGGCCTTCTTCACCGCCTCGATGTACTCCTTGGCGCTCTTGTACGGCGCCTCGGCGTTCACCCAGAGCACGAACTGGTCGAGCGCCATCATCTTCACCGGCGTCAGGTCGCGCCAGTTGAAGGGCACGCCGGTGGCAAGCGGGGTGGTGAACAGGTTCGACAGCGTGATGATGATCTTGTGCGGGTCGCCCTTCGCGCCCTTCACGTCGAGGAAGCCTTCCGCGCCGGCGCCGCCGGAGCGGTTGATCACCACCAGCGACTGCTTCATCAGGTTGTTCTTGGCGACGATGGCCTGGATGGCGCGTGCCATCTGGTCCGCGCCCCCGCCGGTGCCCGCGGGCACGATGAATTCGACGGTCTTGGTGGGTTCCCAGGCATTCGCGAGGCCCGCAACACCGAGCGTCATCGCGAAAACCGCCGCCCCTGCAGCACGAACAATCGCGTTTCGGTTCTTCATGATCCCTCCTCCCTGTTTACTCTGCCCGGGCCCTCTCCAAGGCCCGCGCACAGCCATGACGCGTCCAACTCTACGGACGCCGGTCAATTGTCGGCGCGGGACCGAACTCCTGACCTTGACGGCGGTCAAGAGTTCGCCAGCGAACCGCCCTTTCCGCACCGCGCCGCCGGAAGGGTTGCGATCCGTTGCCCTGCCCTCAGCGGTATACCAGAACCGGCACGCCCGCGCGCGCAAGCACCTTCTGGGTCTCGCTGCCGAGCAGTAGCCCGGCCATCCCCTTGCGGCCATGGGAGGCCATGAACACCAGATCGCAGCGCGATTTCTTCGCGGTCGCGACGATCGCATCGGCAGGGTAATCGTCGGTGAGCTGGACGAGGGCGCAGCGCACCCCTTTCTTCTTCGCATGATCCGCGATGACATCGAGGTAACGGGCTGCGGACTTCTCGATCAGGCGTGCATGCCTGGCAGGCGTCGCGTACCCCACGGGCAGCAGGTCGCGGTACACCAGCGGCGTCGCCGCCGGCGCCGCAAACAGTCCGGTGACGCGCGCGCCGATGGCCGCTGCGAGTTCCACACCGGCGATGACCGCCCGATGCGACAGCGCAGACCCGTCGGTCGGAATCAGGATGTGCTTGAACATGAAGACTCCTTTTCGTGGTCGCCTAATTCGCGTACGGCAGCACCCAGATCAGCATGCCGATCACGTAGCAGATGGCGGCACAGATCAGCGTGAAGGGAATGCTCCAGGAGAGGAACTCACGCAGCGAAACCCTGCGGCCCTCCTCCTTTTCCGCCAGCGTGAGTGCAACGTAGAGGGCCGGCGCGCCCGCCACCGTCAGGTTGCTTCCCAGGGTGCCGGACCAAAGCAGCATCCAGTACAGCGGCCAGGGCTCGATGCCCGCCTCCCCGAGATCGCGAATGGTGTAGAGAAACGTGAGGATGTAGGCATCGTGCTCGACCAGCCCGACGATCGGGATCGTCACCCAGTAAAGCACCGTCGCGCCGAGCGCATAGCTCTCCGTGAACAGCGGCTTGATCGCCGCAGCGAGCACATCGAGCACGTGCGCCTTCTCCAGCCCGCCGACCAGCGCGAACAGGGCGATGTAGAAGAAAATCGCCCGCCAGTCCAGCTCCTGCATCATCTCCTCGAAGCTTGACGCCTTGACGCGATCCCCGAGCATGGCGAGCACCAGCACCAGCGACACCGCGCCGGTCAGCGCGATGAAACCAAGTTTCACGCCCAGATACTCGCGCATCGACATCGCGATCACGGTGCCGAAGAACCAGACCACCACGATGGTGGCAAACAGGGGATTCGGGATCTTCGCGTCGATCCCGAGGGCACCCACGTCAGCCACCTTCTTCTGACCGCGGAAGCCGTAGGCATACATGGCCGCGAGCGTGAGGACGAACGTCACAACCAGGATCGGGAAGGACGAGGGACGGCCGAACTGCCAGATGAAGTCGAAGAATTCCGCCCCCGCCACGCTGTGGAGCATCTGTGGCGGCAGGTCGCCGATGATCAGCGCGGTGCCCATGAAATTGGCGCCGAATCCGATCATCAGGATCATGGGCGCCGCGGGGATCTTCATCGCGCGCGCAAGGGGCAGCGCGACCGGCGCCATCATCAGGATAGTGACCACGTTGTCGACGAACATCGAGATGACCCCGGCGAGGAACGTCAGGATCATCACCAGCAGTCCCGGATGCCCGCCGGAGAGCTTCAGGGCCTGAACCGAGAGCCAGCTCGGCACCCCCGTCTTCCCGAAGTAGCCGGCAATCAGCCAGATACTGACCAGGATCGCCATCACGTTCCAGTCGACGTAATTGAACGCGTCGGTCTCGCTCATGACGCCGAGCCAGATCATCACCGTGACCCCGAGCAGGGCAACGAGCGTACTGTCGACCACGTTGGTCACGACGACGATGATCGTGACCGCGAAAATTCCCAGCGCCAGCCACTGCGAAAATTCCATCACCCCCCCCTTCGAGCGAGTTGCGATTGTACATGCGGGCTTCGCCGCGGTTGGGCGCGAAAACGCGGGGCCGACCCGCCGGGCGGGCCGCCCTTGTCGGCACGCACACACTATAATTTCTCCCCCGCCCACGCACCCGCCCGATGTGGACCATGGAACTGCTGACCGATCCCAATGCCTGGATTGCCTTCCTCACCCTGACCGCGCTCGAACTGGTCCTCGGCATCGACAACATCGTCTTCATCTCGATCCTGGTGGACCGCCTGCCGGTCGCGCAGCGCGAACTGGCCCGGCGCATCGGCCTGGCGCTGGCGATGTTCATGCGCATCGGCCTGCTCTTCACCCTGGTGTGGATGATCGGGCTGACCGAACCGCTGTTCACTGTGTTCGGCGTCGGCCTGTCGGGGCGCGACCTGATCCTGCTGGCGGGCGGCCTGTTCCTCATCTGGAAGGCGACCGGGGAGATCCACGAACTTCTGGAGCAGAAACCCGGGGAACAGGCGACGGTCGCCGGCGCCGCGCGCGCCGCCTTCGGCACCATCATCGGGCAGGTGATCGTGATCGACCTGGTGTTTTCGCTCGACTCGATCATCACCGCCGTGGGCATGGTGGACGAGATCCGGGTCATGGTCGCCGCGGTGATCGCCTCGGTCGCCCTGATGATGGTGGCGGCCGGACCGATCGGACGCTTCGTCTCGCGCCACCCGACGGTGAAGATGCTGGCGCTCAGCTTCCTCATCATGATCGGCATGGCGCTGGTGGCCGACGGCCTGGGCTTCCACGTGCCCAAGGGCTACATCTACTTCGCCATGGCCTTCTCGGTCGCGGTCGAGATGCTCAACCTGCGCATGCGCCGGGTGCCGGGGACGGACAAGACCTGAGGCGGCAGCGCCGGCGCTCCGCGCGGCCCGCCTCAGCTCAGAACAGCCCGACCACCTTGCCGTCGACCAGGTCGATGCGGTTTGCCGAGGGCACCTTCGGCAGGCCCGGCATGGTCATGATGTCGCCGCAGATCATCACCACGAACTCGGCACCGGCAGCGAGGCGCACCTCGCGCACGTTCACCGTGTGGTTCGACGGCGCGCCGCGCAGCGAGGCATCGGTCGAGAACGAGGACTGGGTCTTCGCCACGCACACCGGGTAGTGGCCGTAGCCCTCGTCCTGCAGGCGCTTGATCTGCGCGCGCACCTTGCCGTCGGCCGTCACCTCCGAGGCGCGGTAGACGCGCTTGGCGATCTTGTTCATCTTGTCCCAGAGCGTGTCCGACTCCTCGTAGACGAAGGTCGGGGTCGATGGCTTCTCGCACAGCCCGACCACCATCTTGGCGAGCTCCGCCGCGCCCTTGCCGCCCTCGGCCCAGTGGTTCGCCAGCACCACCGGCACGCCGAGCTTCTTCATGCGCGCGTTGAGCAGCTCGAGTTCCGCCGGCGTGTCGCTGGTGAACTTGTTGATCGACACCACGCAGGGGATGCCGTAGACCTTCGACACGTTCTCGACGTGGCGCTCGAGGTTCACCATGCCCTTGTCGAGCGCCTCGACGTTCTCCTGGGTGAGCGTCTTCAGGTCCGCGCCGCCGTGGTACTTCAGCGCGCGCACCGTGGCGACGATCACCGCCGCGCTCGGGCGCAGGCCGCTCTTCCTGCACTTGATGTCGAGGAACTTCTCGGCGCCGAGGTCGGCGCCGAAGCCCGCCTCGGTGACCACGTAATCGGCCAGCTTGAGCGCCGACTGGGTGGCGATCACCGAGTTGCAGCCGTGCGCAATGTTGGCGAAGGGCCCGCCGTGGATGAAGGCCGGGTTGTTCTCCAGCGTCTGCACCAGGTTGGGCTTGAGCGCGTCCTTCAGCAGCACCGTCATCGCGCCGTCGGCACTCAGGTCGCGCGCGCGCACCGCCTTGAGCTCGCGCGTGTAGCCGACGACGATGTTGCCCAGGCGCTTCTTCAGGTCCTCGAGCGAGGTCGCCAGGCAGAAGATCGCCATCACCTCGGAGGCGACGACGATGTCGAAGCCGTCCTCGCGCGGGTAGCCGTTGCCCGGCCCGCCGAGCGAGCAGGTGATGTCGCGAAGCGCACGGTCGTTCATGTCGAGCACGCGGCGCCACTGGATGCGGCGCAGGTCGATGCCGAGCTCGTTGCCGTGGTGGATGTGGTTGTCGAGCATCGCCGCCAGCAGGTTGTTCGCCAGCTGGATGGCGCCGAAATCGCCGGTGAAGTGCAGGTTGATGTCCTCCATCGGCACCACCTGCGCGTAGCCGCCGCCGGCCGCGCCGCCCTTCACCCCGAACACCGGGCCGAGCGAGGGCTCGCGAAGGCAGATGGCCGCCTTCTTGCCGATGTGGTTGAGCGCATCGCCCAGCCCCACCGTGGTGGTGGTCTTGCCCTCGCCCGCCGGCGTCGGGCTGATCGCAGTCACCAGGATCAGCTTGCCGTCCTTCTTGCCGCGCAGGGATTCGAGGTACTCGAACGAGATCTTGGCCTTGGTGTGGCCGTAGGGCTCGAGGTGGTCCTCGGGGATGCCGAGTTTCTCGAGCGCCACCTTGGAGATGCGCTGCAGCTTTGCCGCCTGCGCGATTTCGATATCCGAGGGCATGCTTGCCTCCTCAACTGCGGGTTGTGCGATTCAGATTCAGTGTGTGTGATGCGGCGATCGATCGACTATAGGGGAGCCGGCGCCGGGCGGCTCTTGACGGCGGTCAAGCCCCGGAATCCGGGGGGCGCCGTCCCTCGGTGCGTCCCTCAGTGTTGCCCTCAGTGCTTCTGCGCCGATGCCGCGTCCTCCGGCTGTTCGCGATAGACGACGTCGCGCACGCCTTGCACCGCGGCCGCCACTTCCATCAAGGCCAGCATCTCGGCGGTGCTGCAGCCCGAGAGGGTCACCCGCCCGGCATCGGCGGACACCATGGCGCGGATCGAGCGCGCCTCCGGCGAATGGCGGAAGGCCGCGCGCACGCGCATCGACAGCGCCAGGTCTTCCAGCTGCTTGCGCGAGGCCTCGGTTTCGCTGAACTTCTCCGACTGCACGATGCGCAGCACCTCGTCGACGCACTGCTGCGGGCTGATCCGCTGGGTGTTCAGCACCAGGTCGTAGTGCTCGGAGTCGGTCCATTGCACGTCGAAGTGCCGGCGCATGATCGCCGTCTGCGCCTCGTCGTTCATCTGGATCTCATCGGTGACGCGCGCCGCGTCCTCGGTGTCCAGGCGCTCCAGCATGCGCTGGCGGCGGACCTCGAAGGGCGCGCAGACGCGCACGCAGACCACGTGGCGCACCCCGCGCAGCAGGTGGTTCGCGCCCCAGCCGCGGATCACCGCGCCCTTGCCGCGCAGCGCCATGGAAACGATCTCGTCGGCCGAGTGGACGAACAGGCTGGTCTTGTCGGCGGTCATGCGCTCGAGCAGGCCGGCCTTGCCGTCCAGCAGCCGGATCACGTGGCTCTTCCTCACCCGCATGCGGTCGGCCAGCTGGTCGATCAGCTCGTGGTAGATCACCGGGACGCCGATGGCCTCGCCCAGGCCCGCGGCCACGTCCTTTCCGAGCGACCCCATCTCCCGCGTGATGGCAATGACCGGCATGTCCGTCTCCCCCGACTCGCGACGAGACCTAGTGTACGCCCCTGATGCCGGGCGGGGGATTTCTCCCCGGCCCGGGGTCGCCGGCCCTATCCCCCCGTCAGCGAGAGCGCGCGACCCTTGCCGTAGCCGGGGTCCGCCGGGCGCTTGCCGCCGCGCGAAAGCTTCACCGCGCAGTACTTGAACTCCGGGATCTTGCCGAAGGGATCGAGCGCCGGGTTGGTGAGCACGTTGGCCGCCGCCTCGTAGAAGGCGAACGGCACGAACACCGCCCCGCGCGGCGTGCCGGCATCGGCGCGGGCGAAGAGCGCAATACTGCCGCGCCGCGAGGCCACGGTGATCACGTCGCCGCCCTTCGCGCCGAGCGCGGCAAGCTCCTCCGGGTGCAGCGACACCGTCGGTTCCGGCTCGATGGCATCGAGCACCCCGGCGCGGCGCGTCATGGCGCCGGTATGCCAGTGCTCGAGCTGGCGGCCGGTGATCAGCACCATCGGGTACTCCGCGTCCGGCTGCTCGTTCGCCGGGATCAGGTCGGCGGGCACGAACTTCGCGCGGCCGGTGGCCGTCGGGAAATGGGTCTGGAACACCACCGGCTGGCCGGGGTCGCCCTCGTTCTCGCAGGGGTAGGTGACCGAGGCGTCGCGCTCGAGCCGCGCCCAGGTGATGCCGCGCACCGAATCCATGCACGCGCGCATCTCGTCCCAGACCGCCTGCGGGCCGGCATACGCCCAGGCGAGGCCGAGGCGCTTCGCCAGTTCCTGGATGATCCACAGGTCCTCGCGCGCCTCGCCAGGCGGCTCGACCGCCTTGCGCCCGAGCTGCACCATGCGGTCGGTGTTGGTGACGGTGCCGGATTTCTCCGGCCAGGCGGTGGCCGGCAGCACCACGTCGGCGAGCGAGGCGGTTTCCGTGAGGAAAATGTCCTGCACCACCAGGTGCTCGAGCTTCGCCAGCGCCTCGCGCGCATGGCTCGCGTCCGGGTCGGACATCGCCGGGTTCTCGCCCATGACGTACATGCCGCGCACCTTTCCCTCGTACGCGGCGTTCACCACCTCGACCACCGTCAGGCCGGGCTTGCGATCGAGCGTCGCGCCCCAGTGCTTTTCGAAGCGCGCGTTCGCCTCCGGGTTGTCGACCCGCTGGTAATCCGGGTACATCATCGGGATCAGGCCCGAGTCGGAGGCGCCCTGGACGTTGTTCTGCCCGCGCAAGGGGTGCAGGCCGGTGCCGGGCCGCCCCACCTGCCCTGTCATCAGCGAGAGCGCGATCAGGCAGCGCGCGTTGTCGGTGCCGTGCACATGCTGGCTGATGCCCATGCCCCACAGGATCATCGAGCCCTGCGAGGTGGCGTACAGGCGCGCGACTTCGCGGATCTTCACCGCCGGGATGCCGCAGACCGGCGCCATGCGCTCGGGCGAAAAGCGCTTCGCGTTCGCCTTCAGCGCCTCGAACTCGCTGGTGCGCTCGCGCACGAAGGCCTCGTTCACCAGGTTCTCGTCGATGATGGTGTGGATCATCGCGTTCAGGAGCGCCACGTCGGTATCGGGCTTGAACTGCAGGAAGTGCGTAGCGTGGCGCGCGAGGTCGGTGCGCCGCGGGTCGGCCACCACCAGCTTGACGCCGGCATTCGCCGCGTTCTTGATCCAGGTCGCCGCCACCGGGTGGTTCGAGGTCGGGTTGGCGCCGATCAGGAACACCACCTCGGCCTGCAACACGTCGCTCACCTGGTTCGACACCGCGCCCGAGCCGACGCCCTCGAGCAGCGCCGCCACCGAGGAAGCGTGGCACAGCCGCGTGCAATGGTCGACGTTGTTGGTGCCGAAGCCGGTGCGCACCAGCTTCTGGAACAGGTAGGCCTCTTCGTTCGAGCCCTTGGCCGAGCCGAAGCCGGCCAGCGCGTGCCTGTCCTGGTCGCGGATCTTCGCGAGGCCCCCGGCGGCGACGGCCAGCGCCTCCTCCCAGCTCGCCTCGCGGAACACGCTCGCCCAGTCCTCGGACTTGATCGCCGCGTGCGCCGACTTCGGCGCGTCCGCCCTGCGGATCAGCGGCCTGGTGAGCCGGTGCGGATGGTGGGCGTAGTCGAAGCCGTAGCGCCCCTTGACGCACAGGCGGCCGTGGTTCGCCGGGCCGTCCTTGCCGGTGACGAAACGGATGCGGTTGTCCTTCACGTGGTAGGTGAGCAGGCAGCCGACGCCGCAGAACGGGCAGACCGAGTCCACGGTGCGGTCGATCGCGTCCAGCCCCGCCTCGCGCGCCGGCATCAGCGCGCCCGTCGGGCAGGCCTGCACGCACTCGCCGCAGGCGACGCAGGTCGAGGCGCCCATCGGGTCGTCGAAGTCGAACATGATGCGCGAATGCTCGCCGCGCCCGGCGTAGCCGATGACGTCGTTCGCCTGTTCCTCGCGGCAGGCGCGCACGCAGCGCGTGCACTGGATGCAGGCATCGAGGTTCACCGCGATCGCCGGGTGCGACAGGTCCTGCTTCGGCTGGGCGCGCGCGGCGAAGCGCGGCAAGCCGACGCCGAGCGTCTTCGCCCAGGCGTCGACCTCGTTCCTCGGCGTGTGGCGCTTCTCGCCCATGTCCGAGAGCAGCAGTTCGA
>DATCYZ010000018.1:0-17574 GCA_036526195.1 Burkholderiales bacterium | reverse complement strand
CCCGCATTCGCGGCCAGCATGGCCAGCGGCACCAGCTTCGCGCCCGGGATATGGCCGAGACTGCCGGTGAACTCGTCGGGCTCGCGCACGTCCACCACCTGCACGCGCGCGAGGTTCTCCTCGAGCCAGCCGGGTTGCACTTCCCAGATGCCGGCGAAGGTGTACGCCAGGGGCGCCCAGTCGGGTTCGTCGGGCAGCGCGGCCTCGCCCTCCGGTTGCCCGCAGCGCAGGTTCGCCGGCACCGCCACGTCCATTTGCTTCGGGTGCGGCAGGCCAAGGTTGGTCATGTAGCCGACGAAGTCGCCCTCGCCCACGCTGGTCGCGAGGCGCGGGTTGTGGCGCCTCTCCTCGCCGATGCTGGAGGTGGCGATGCCGCGATAGTCGTGCGCCGGCAGGACGAGGCAGGCCTCGGGCAGCGCGAACAGCCGCTCGCGCACCGAGCGAAAGAGGGCATGCGCGTCGCCCTGCTGGAAGTCGGTGCGCCCGCAGCCGCGGATCAGCAGCGCGTCGCCGGTGAACACCATCGAGCGGTCGTCCAGCAGGTAGCTGGTGCAGCCGGCCGTGTGGCCGGGCGTGGCGAGCACCTCGAGGTGGCGTGCGCCGAAGGCCAGCCGCGCGCCGTCCTCAAGATACAGGTCCGCGCCCTCGGCACCGCTCGCCGCCGGCACGGCGAGCTTCGAGCCGAGCCGCAGCCGGTGCAGCCAGGCCCCGGTGACATGGTCCGCGTGCACGTGCGTCTCGAGCGTGGCCACAAGCCGCAGGTCGAGCTCCGTGACGAGCGCGGCATCGCGCCGCGCCTGTTCGAACACCGGGTCGATCAGCACGGCCTCGCGCGAGGCGGCGTCGGCGAGCAGGTAGGTGTACGTCGAGGACTGCGGATCGAAGAGCTGGCGAAAGAGCATGCGCCCGACTTTACACCCGGGCGCGAAGATGCCGCCGCTACCTGCAGGGCCCGAGGAGGCGACCGGTCATGCGCACCTTTTGCTCGATGACGGTGCCTGACGCATCGATGCGCAGGTCGAGCGTGCCGTCGATCGAGTTCGCCGCGTAGCGCACGCTGCCGTGCCCGGTGATCGGCACCGGCGCTGTGCAGCGCAGGGTGAAGCTGAACTCCGCGCCGTTGTCCTTGCGATCGGCGTACTGGCAACTGCCGCCCTGGCCGAACAAGCGCCCCGGGTTGCCGGCTTCCTGCGCGCTCAGGCACTGTTTCTGGTGCACCGGGGGAATGCCTTGCGCGCCACCCGTCGTCACCGCGGCCTCGATCTCCCACTCCCCGGGCCGAACGTCGGCCTGCGCCGGCGCGCAGGCAACGAGAACCGCCACAAAAGCCATCGCGCGCACACCGGACCTTCGAAGGGAATAGGAAAGCATCTGCAAGTGTTTACCGAGTCGAAGCCTGCCGGACCGAAAGTACCATCGAATGGACGACGCGTACCACGTACCGGCGGCTTCGAGGTCCCGGTGCGACGGACAACCGATTCCAATCCCCGGTTGCACGCCGCGCCCGGATCGTATGCTCGTCTTGCACCCAACCTGCACAGGAGACCCAAAATGAAGAGAGTAACCCTGGCCCTTGCCGCCACCCTGGCGCTCGCCGCCGGCACCGCGTTTGCCAGCAGCTGCCCCAAGCACATGAAGGCCATCGACGCCGCGCTGCCCAAGGCCACGCTCAGCGCCGATCAGATGGCGACCGTCAAGAAGCTGCGCGCCGACGGCGAAACGCTGCACAAGGCCGGCAAGCACGCCGAGTCGATGGAGGCGCTCACCAAAGCCGAGAAGATGCTCGGGCTCTGACCCGCGCCGGTGCGGGAATCCCCGCGCGTTACGGGGGTTCCCCGCCGGCGAATCAGTAGGTCCGCTGCTCGGCCTTCGCCGTGGCGCCGCTTGCGCGCACCACGGCCGCCACGGCGCGCAGGTCGGCGAGGTAGTTCGCCACCATGTCCTTGTGCACCGGGTTGAGCGCGAGGTGGATCGCCACTGGCGCGGTCGCGCGCCCGACGAACCAGCCGCGTGCGCCCATCGCCTGCGCCACGGCGTTGATGTCGAGCGCGGCGTCGGTCGAGCGGTACAGCACGATGCTCGATTCCTGCGGCTTCACGACCTCGAGCCCGTCGATGGCGTCGATGCCGGCGCATAGCGCGTCGCGCGTCTGCATGGTGATGCGCGCCGAGCGCCGGTAACCTGCCTGGCCGAGGAAATTCGTCACCGCCCAGGCCGCGGCCACCGCCCCGCCGGGGCGCGTGCCGAGGAAGGTGCTGGTGGCGTACGCGCCGCGCGGCCAGTTCGAGGACTCGAAGGCGTGGAAGCGCTTGTCGGCGCCGTCGCGTACCAGGAAGAGCGACGCGCCCTTCGCGGTCATGCCGTACTTGTGCAGGTCCGCCGACAGGCTCGAGACGCCCTCGATGCCGAGGTCGAAAGGCGGCGCCGGCCAGCCTTCGGCCGCGGCGAAGGGCGTGAGGAAGCCGCCCCAGCAGCCGTCGACGTGCAGCCACAGGCCGCGCGCCTTCGCCAGTGCGCCGAGCTCGGGAATCGGGTCGAACACGCCGTGCGTGTAGCCCGGCGCCGAACCCACCAGCATGACGGTGCGCTCGTCGATCGCCGCGGCCATCGCCGCCACGTCGGCGCGAAAGTCGCCCTTCACCGGGATGCGGCGCATCTCGACGCCGAGGTAATGGCCGTGCTTGTCCAGGGACGCGTGGGCGGTGTGCGGGATCACCGCGTTCGGGCGCTCGGTGACCTTCAGGCGCGCGCGGCCGCGCTCGCGCGCCGCGTGCACCGCGAGGAACAGGCTCTCGGTGCCGCCGCTGGCGAAGCTGCCATCGGCCCCGGCAGGCGCGTTGAACAGCGCAAGGCCATTGTCGATCAGCTCGCGCTCCATGCGCGCGAGGCTCTTGAACGCGCGGCCGCTGCCCAGGCCGTTCTCCACCATGTACATGCGGTAGGCGTCCGCCGCCACGGCTTCGGTTGCCTCGTCGAGGAAGAACACGTACACCGGCAGCCGGCCTTCGCGCCACGGCACGTCGTCCTTCTTGAACGAGGCGAGCTCGCCCTTCAGTTCGCTCCAGGCGCGGCCGCGTTCGGGCAGGGGCATTGGGTCAGTCCGTGTCGAGGTGATGGGCAAGGCGCGAGAGTACCGCCTCGCGCCCGAGGAGTTCGAGCACCGCGTCCACCGAGGGCGTCTGCGCGCGCCCGGTGACCAGCACGCGCACCGGCATCGCCAGCTGCGGCATCTTCAGGCCGCTCGCGGCGAGCGTGGCCTTGAGCGCCGCGGCGATCGAGGGCTTCGTCCAGTCGGCAGCCTCCGTCAGCCGCGCCACCAGCGTGCGCAGCGCCGGGCGCACCGCTTCGGTGAGGTGCTCCGTGACCAGCGCGGCCGGCGGATCGGGCGGCAGGTAGAAGAGCGTCGCGGCTTCCGCGAGATGCGGGATGCTGGTGGCGCGATCCTTGAGCAGGGCCACCACGCGATCGAGCGGCGGGCCGCCGGCGGTCTTCGCGCCGAAGCGCTCGAGCTCGGGCGCGGCGAGTGCGGCGAGCCGCGCGTCGTCGGCGCGCTTGATGTACTCATGGTTCAGCCAGGAGAGCTTCTGCGGGTCGAACTGCGCCGGCGAGCCGCTGACATGCGCAAGGTCGAACCATTCGACGAGTTGCGCCGCGCTGAACACTTCGTCGTCACCGTGCGACCAGCCGAGGCGCGCGAGGTAGTTGAGCAGCGCCTCGGGCAGCGCGCCCTCGTCGCGGTACTGCGTGACGCTGACCGCGCCGTGGCGCTTCGACAGGCGCTCGCCGTCCGGCCCCAGGATCATCGGCACGTGCGCGAACTCGGGTAGCGCCGCACCCTCGCCGGCAAGCGCGCGGAAGATGTGGATCTGCCGCGGCGTGTTGTTGACGTGGTCGTCGCCGCGGATCACCTGCGTGATGCCCATGTCCAGGTCGTCCACCACCACGCCGAAGTTGTAGGTCGGCACGCCGTCGGCGCGCAGGAGGACGAGATCGTCGAGTTCGGCGTTCGGGAAGGCGATGGCGCCCTTGACGAGGTCGCGCCAGCCGACTTCGCCTTCTTCGGGCGTGCGAAAGCGGATCACCGGCGCGCGGTCCGCGGGCGGCACCAGGCCCGCGGCCTTCGCCCGCTCAGGACGCCAGCGCCCGTCGTAGCGCGGCTTTTCGTTCCTCGCGCGCTGCGCTTCGCGCATCGCGTCGAGTTCCGCCTTCGTCGCCCAGCAGGGGTAGGCATGGCCCGCGGCGATCAGGCGATCCGCGGCCTCGCGGTAGCGCGGCAGGCGCTGCATCTGGAAGAACGGGCCCTCGTCCCAGTCGATGCCGAGCCAGGCGAGGCTCTCGAGGATCGCGTCCACCGAGACCTGCGTCGAGCGCTCGAGGTCGGTGTCCTCGATGCGCAGCACGAACTTGCCGCCGTGGCGCCGGGCATAGGCCCAGGCAAAGAGGGCCGTGCGCGCGCCGCCGATGTGCAGGAAGCCGGTGGGACTTGGGGCGAAGCGGGTGCGGATCATCGGGCGCTGCCTTGGGAAACGACCGATTCTACTAGCGCCCCTGTGTCGCACCCCCCATGCGCGTGCGGAACGCAACGTAATACAGCACCGGGATCACCACCAGCGTGAGCAGCGTGGACACCAGGATGCCGAAGACGAGCGCGATCGCCAGCCCGTTGAAGATCGGATCGTCGAGGATGAAGAACGCGCCGATCATCGCCGACGCGCCGGTGAGCGCGATCGGCTTGGCGCGCGCCGAGGCCGAGGCCAGCACCGCGTCGCGGAAGGCCATGCCCTCGGCCACCTTCAGGTTGACGAAGTCCACCAGCAGGATGGAGTTGCGCACGATGATGCCGGCGAGCGCGATCATGCCGATCATCGAGGTGGCGGTGAAGTTCGCGCCGAGCAGCGCGTGCCCCGGCATCACGCCGATCACCGTGAGCGGAATCGGCGCCATGATGACGAGCGGCGCGAGGTAGGACCTGAACTGCGCCACCACCAGCAGGTAGATGAGCACCAGGCCCACGGCGTAGGCGAGGCCCATGTCGCGGAAGGTCTCGTAGGTCACCTTCCACTCGCCGTCCCACTTCACCGCGTACTGGCGATACGGGTCCGAGGGCGGGTCGATGAAGGTCTCGCCGAGCACGCCGCCCGATTCGAGCGGCTTGCCGACCACCTTGCCGCGCGCCGCGAACATGCCGTAGAGCGGGCTGTCGATCGCGCCCGCCTGGTCGCCGATCACGTACACCACCGGCAGCAAGTCCTTGTGATGGATCGGCCGGTCCCGCGTGTCCTCCAGCGGCGTCACCAACTCCGAGAGCGGCACCAGCGCGCCGTCGCCGCCGCGCAACGTGAGTTTCAGCGTGTCGTCGAGCGCCCCCTGCCGGTCGGGCGGCAGGCCGACGCGCACCGGCACCTCGTACTTCGCCTGGCCCTCGTGCAGCGGGGTCACGTCGCTGCCGGAAAGCCCGATGCGCATGGTCTCGACCACGTCGCGGCGCGACACGCCGGCGAGCGCCGCCTTGCCCTGGTCCACCCGCAGGCGGATGCGCGGCGCTTCGTCCTCGACGGAGTCGTCGATGCCGACGATGCCCGGGGTCGCGGCGAAAGCCGCGCGCACCTGCTTGGCTGCGCGGATGCGCCCGGCCTCGTCCGGTCCGTAGACCTCGGCGACGATCGGCGAGAGCACCGGCGGCCCCGGGGGCACTTCGACCACCTTGACGCGGGCGTTCCAGCGCGCCGCGATTCCCTCCAGCGGGGCGCGCACGCCGGCCGCGATGTCGTGGCTCTTGCGCTCGCGCGCCGACTTGTCGACCAGGTTCACCTGCAAGTCGCCGGTCTCGGGATTCGATCGCAGGTAGTACTGGCGCACCAGCCCGTTGAAGTTGATCGGCGCGGCGAGCCCCGCGTAGCCCTGGTAGTCGGTCACCTCGGGCACCGTGGCGAGGTACGCGCCCATGTCGCGCAGCGCCGCCGCGGTCACCTCCACCGGCGTGCCGGCCGGCAGGTCGACCACCACCTGGAATTCCGACTTGTTGTCGAAGGGCAGCATCTTCATCACCACCAGCCGCACTCCGGCGAGCGACACCGAGCCGAGGATCAGCAGGATCACGCCCGCCAGCAGCAGCTTGCGGTTGCGCGCCGCGCGCGGAGCCTCGAGGAACGGCCCGAGCAGGCGCGCGAACAGGCGCTCGAGCCGGCCGCCGCCCGCCGCGTGCCCTGCGGGCGCGTGCGCCATCAGCCGCAGCGCGAGCCAGGGCGTGACCACGAAGGCGATCGCCAGCGAAATCAGCATGCCCATGCTGGCGTTGATCGGGATCGGGCTCATGTACGGGCCCATCAGGCCGCTGACGAAGGCCATCGGCAGGAGCGCCGCGATCACCGTGAAGGTGGCGAGGATGGTCGGCCCGCCGACCTCGTCGACTGCCGCCGGGATCACCTCGGCGAGCGGCTTGCCGTCGAGCAGCCGGCGGCGATGGATGTTCTCCACCACCACGATGGCGTCGTCGACCAGGATGCCGATCGAGAAGATGAGCGCGAACAGCGACACCCGGTTCAGCGTGAAGCCCCAGGCCCAGGACGCGAACAGCGTCGCCGCGAGCGTCAGCAGCACCGCCACGCCGACGATCAGCGCCTCGCGCCGGCCGAGGGCGAATGCCACCAGCACCACCACCGAGAGCGTGGCGAAGACGAGCTTCTGGATCAGTTTCATCGCCTTGTCGTTGGCGGTCGCGCCGTAATCGCGCGTGACGATGACGCTCACCGCCTCCGGGATCAGCGTGCCGCGCAACTCGGCGACGCGCGCGTGCAGGCGTTCGGCGACCTCGACCGCGTTCTCGCCGGGTTTCTTCGTCACCTGCAGGGTCACCGCGGGCGACTCGCCGGCGGGCACGCCGGGCTTCTTCGCCGCCGCGGGGCCGGCGCCGGTCCAGACGCTGCGCTCGGGCGGCGGCGGGCCGTCGAGCACCTCGGCGATGTCACCGAGGTACACCGGACGCCCGGCCGACACGCCCACCACCAGGCTGCGGACATCGCCCGCCGAGGCGAGGAAGTTGCCGGTCTCGACCGTGATCTCGCGGTTCTCGCGCAGCACCCGCCCGCTCGGCGCGGCGACGCTCGCCAGTTGCAGCGCGTTCTTCACGTCGAGCGCCGAGACACCGTGCGCCGAGAGCCGGTCCGGGTCGAGCAGCACGCGCAGCGCACGCCCCGGCCCGCCAAGGGTCTGCACCTCGCGGGTGCCGGGCACGCGCTTCAATTCCACTTCCAGCGCGTGCGCGACGCGCTCGAGTTCGAAGGCGCCGGCGACCGGGTCGGCGGTGGCCAGCGTCAGCGTCACCACCGGCACGTCGTCGATGCCCTTGGGCTTGACCACCGGCTCGAGCACGCCGAGCGTGGGCGAGACCCAGTCGCGGTTCGACTGCAGGGTGTTGTACAGGCGCACCAGCGCCTCGGTCTGCAGCACGCCGACCTTGAACTGGACCGTGAGCACCGCGAGCCCGGGACGCGAGACCGAGTAGACGTGGTCCACGCCGCTCATCTGTGCGAGCACCTGCTCGGCGGGCGTGGCCACCAGCGCCTCGACGTCGCGCGCCGAGGCGCCGGGGAAGCCCACCAGCACGTTCGCCATGGTGACGTCGATCTGCGGCTCCTCCTCGCGCGGCGTCACCGCCACGGCGGCCAGCCCCAGCAGGAAGGCCACCAGCGCGATCAGGGGCGTGAGCTGCGAGCCCTGGAAGAACTGCGCGATGCGTCCCGAGAAGCCCACGGCGCGTCGCCTAGCGGCCCGGCGCCGTCTGCATGCCGGCCTTCACCGGTTCCAGCGCCACGCGCTCGCCGGGCTTCAGGCCGGAGAGGATCTCGATGGATTCGGCGTCGCCCGCCACGCCGGTGCGCACCTGGCGCAGGCGCGGCGCGCCGTCTTCGGCGATCACGTACACCGCGGTGAGTTCGCTGCGGCGGAACACCGCGGCGCGCGGCGCGAGCAATCGCGGCGCCTTGCCGATGACGAAGTGCGCGCGCGCGTAGACGCCGGGCACCAGGCCACGCACGTCCGCGGGCAGTTCGAGGCGCACGCGCGTGGTGTGGGTGCGCGGGTCGGCCGCCGGCAGCACGGTGACGCGCTCGGCGTCGACCCAGCGCCCGAGCGAGGGCACCTCGATCTTCGCCCGGCCGAGCGCCTGGATGGCGCCGATTCTCGCCTGCGGCACGGTGGCCACCACGCGCAGGGTCGAGGGGTCGAAACCGGTCATCAGCGGCTTACCCGGCACCGCCATCTCGCCCACCTCGACGTGGCGCGCCGCGACCACGCCGCCGTAGGGCGCGACGATGGTGGCGAAGCTGCGCTCGGTCACCGCCTGCCCGGCGCCGGCGAGCAGCGCAGACACGCGCGCCTGCGCCGCCTTGTAGTCGGTCTCTGCCTTGTCGAGCGCCGCCGGGCTGATGAATTTCTGCGCCAGCAGCTGCTTGGTGCGCTCGAACTGCGCGCGCGCATTCGCCAGCGCCGCCTGCGCCTCGCCCACCTGCGCGGTGCTCGCCGCCACCGCCTGGCTCGCCTGGCGCTCGTCGATGCGCACGATCACCTCGCCCTTCTTCACCGTGTCGCCGACGTCGAAGCGCACCTCGACGATGCGCCCGGCGATCTGCGCCGAGACGGTCGACTGGCGCACCGCCTCGACCACCGCCTCGGCCGACCAGGTGAGTTCCACCTCGCGCAGCTGCACGGGCCCCGCCTTCAGCGCGTCGGCCCGGGCCGCGACCGGCAGTGCGAGGAGCAGGGCAAGGACGAAACGGATCATGGCATGGCCCTCAGGCTTCTTGGGCGAGCCGTTCGTCGAGCCAGCGCCCGAGCGCGCCCGCGTCGAGGGCGCCCGAGACGCGGTCGAGCTCTCGGCCGTCGCGAAACAGGATCAGGGTGGGGATGGCACGGATGCCCATGCGCCCGGCGACGCCCGGTGCCGCCTCGGTGTCGAGCTTGGCGAAGCGCACGCGGGTCGCGTTCGCCTGCGCGGCGCGCTCGAAGGCCGGGGCCATGGCGCGGCAGGGCCCGCACCACGCCGCCCAGAAATCGACCAGCACCGGCAGCGTGGTGCGCGCGAGGAAGGCGTCGAAGCCCGCCTCGTCGAGCGCGACCGGCGCCCCGTCGAGCAGCCGCGCGCCGCACTTGCCGCATTTCGGGTCCTCGGCAAGCCGGGACTGCGGAATGCGGTTCGGCGTCAGACAGGCGGCGCAGGCCACCTGCACGGTCGTTGCGGTCGCGGTCGTCATCGCGGCACCGGTGCCTCAGGCGTGCGCCGCGTCGCCGGACTTCACGCCCAGCTTGCGCAGGATCGTGGCGAGCGGGCAGATGCCGGTGAAGCCGCTCTGGAACAGATTCACGCCGACGAAGGCGGTCACCCAGAGGAAGTGCGCGCTGACATGAAGCGGGCTCGCCTCGACGCCGAGGGCAAGCGAAACCAGCACGAAGGCGCCGGCGAAGATGCGGATCAGGGATTCGATGGTCATGAAGCGGTCTCCGGTTGATGGGGCATTGCCCCGATGTGCTTAATATACCCTAGGGAGTATAGTACTGCAAGGGACGCGTATTGCAAGGGACGCCTGTCGGCCAACCGTCTTGCGGCAACATACCCCGTAGAGTATAGTTCCCGGGTTTCCCCGACGACCGGAATCGACATGCCCACCATCCGCGACGAACGCCACAAGAAGGACCTGATCCTGCGCCTGAAGCGCGTCGAGGGCCAGCTGCGCGGCATCCAGTCGATGATCGAATCGGGCGCAGACTGCGAGCAGGTCACGCAGCAACTCTCGGCCTCGCGGCGCGCGCTCGACAAGGCGTTCTTCAACGTGCTGGCCTGCGCCATCCAGTCGACCCCGGAAAAGGGCACCGGCGGCAAGGCCGCGGCAGAAGACCGCCTGGAGCACGCCGCCGCGCTGCTCGCGCGCTTCGGCTGAGTTCGTCTCACAGGCCCTGATCCGGGCCTGCCTGGAACCCCTGCCCCGCGGCCGGACGCCAAGCCGCATGCCACGCAAAGGAGAATCCATGCCACGAACCGTTGCGCCCCCCGCCGCCAACGAACTGCGTCGCCTCGACGCCTTCTGGCGCGCCTGCAACTACGTCGCCGCCGGCATGATCTACCTGCGCGAGAACCCCCTGCTGCGAAAGAAGCTCTCGCGCGAGCACGTCAAGGAGCGCCTGCTCGGCCACTGGGGCGCGAGCCCGGGCCTGTCGTTCTGCTGGGTTCACCTCAACCGCCTGATCCTGAGGTACGACCTAAATGCGATCTTCCTCGCCGGCAACGGCCACGGCGCGCCCGGCGTGCTCGCGCCGGTCTACCTGGAAGGCGCCTTCAGCGAGGTGTACCCGGACTGCGGCGAGGACGAGCACGGCATGCGCGCGCTGTTTCGCGCCTTCTCCTTCCCCGGCGGCCTCGGCAGCCACTGTACCCCCGAGATACCGGGCTCGATCCACGAGGGCGGCGAGCTTGGCTACAGCCTGTCGCACGCCTTCGGCGCCGCGTTCGACAACCCCGACCTGCTCGTCGCGGTCGCGATTGGTGACGGCGAGGCCGAAACCGGACCACTCGCCGCCGCCTGGCACTCGAACAAGTTC
Source organism: Burkholderiales bacterium (assembly GCA_036526195.1). GTDB lineage: Bacteria > Pseudomonadota > Gammaproteobacteria > Burkholderiales > SG8-39 > DATCYZ01. Next base: position 6,981 of record DATCYZ010000018.1, on the reverse strand, counting down.
CTCAACCCGGCGCGCGACGGCGCGGTGCTGCCGATGCTGCAACTGAACGGCTGGAAGATCCACAACCCGACCGTGCTCGCGCGCATCCCGCACGAGGAACTCGAGGCCTTGCTGCGCGGCTACGGCTGGGCGCCGCATTTCGTGGAGGGCGAGGCGCCTCTGGCGATGCACCGCGCGATGGCGCTGGCAATGGAAGACAGCGTGCGCGAGATTCGGCGCATCCAGCGCGCGGCGCGCAGCGGCGGAAAGAACGTCCGGCCGCGCTGGCCGATGATCGTGTTGCGCAGCCCCAAGGGCTGGACCGGCCCGAGAACCGTCGATGGCCACCAGGTCGAAGGCACCTGGCGCGCGCACCAGGTGCCGCTCGCCGGCGTGCGCGAGAACCCGAAGCACCTCGCGCAGCTCGAGCGCTGGCTGAAGAGCTACCGGCCGCAGGAGCTTTTCGACGCGAAGGGCCGGTTGATCGCGGAACTGCGCGCGCTCGCGCCGCAGGGCGCGCGCCGCATGGGCGCCAACCCGCATGCCAACGGCGGCCTCCTTCGGCGCGCGCTGGAGTTGCCGGAATTCCGCGATTACGCGGTGAAGGTGCCGCGTCCGGGGCGCACTTCGACGAACAACACGCGCCCGCTGGGCGAGATGTTGCGCGACGTCCTGCGCCGCAACCCGGACAACTTCCGCGTCTTCGGGCCGGACGAGACCAAGTCCAACCGCCTCGACGCGGTGTTCGAGGCAAGCGGCAAGACCTGGATGGGCGAGCGCCTGCCGGTCGACGACGACGGCGCGCATCTGGCCGCGGACGGGCGCGTGATGGAAATCCTCTCGGAGCACACGCTCGAGGGCTGGCTCGAGGGCTATCTGCTCACCGGCCGGCACGGGTTTTTCTCGACCTACGAAGCCTTCGTGCACGTCATCGACTCGATGTTCAACCAGCACGCGAAGTGGCTGGACATCGCGAAGGACCTGTCCTGGCGCGCGCCGGTGTCCTCGCTCAACCTGCTCATCACCTCGACGGTCTGGCGCCAGGACCACAACGGCTTCACCCACCAGGACCCGGGGTTTCTTGACGTGGTGGTGAACAAGAGCCCGTCGGTGACCCGGATCTATCTGCCCCCGGACGCCAATTGCCTGCTCTCGATCGCCGACCATTGCCTGCGCAGCACCGACGACATCAACGTCATCGTCTGCGACAAGCAGGACCATCCGCAGTACCTCGATATCGAGGCCGCCGCGCGCCACTGCGCCAAGGGTATCGGCATCTGGGACTGGGCGAGCAACGACCAGGGCTCGGAACCCGACGTGGTGATCGCGGGCTGCGGCGACGTCACCACGCGCGAGGCGCTCGGCGCGGTGCAACTGCTGCGCATGCACTTTCCGGAGCTCAAGGTGCGCTTCATCAACGTGGTCGACCTCTACCGGCTCACGCCCGAGACCGAGCATCCGCACGGGCTGCCCGACCGCGACTTCGACAGCCTCTTTACCCTTGACCGGCCGGTCATCTTCAATTTCCACGGCTATCCCTGGCTGATCCACCGCCTCGCCTACCGGCGCAAGAACCACGCCAACCTGCACGTGCGCGGCTACAAGGAGAAGGGCAGCATCAACACGCCGCTCGAACTCGCGATCGAGAACGAGATCGACCGCTTCAGCCTGGCGATCGACGTCATCCACCGCGTGCCGGGGCTGCTGGTGCGCGGCGCACACGCCAAGCAGCAACTGCGCGACCGCCAACTCGATGCGCGCGCCTACGCGCACGCGCACGGCGTCGACCTGCCTGAACTGGCCAATTGGACCTGGAAGGGATGATCGCCGTGCCGGGCGCGATCCTGGTGCTGAACGCCGGCTCGTCGAGCCTGAAATGGGCGCGCTTCGGATCCGGCGCCGACGGGTTGGTGCAACTCGCGTCGGGGCAGGCGGAAGTGAATGATCCGACGCCGGAGGCCTTCGCGTGCGCGCTCGATGGGGTCATGCGCCAGGCCACGTCACAGGCCACGCCGCTCGTCGCCGTGGGCCACCGCGTGGTGCACGGCGGCCCGCAGTTCGGCGACCCGGTGCGCGTCGATGCGGCGCTGCTGGATGCGCTGTCCGCGCTCTCGCCGCTCGCGCCGCTGCACCAGCCGAACTGCATCGCGCCGATCCGCCGGCTGCTGGCGACCGATCCGTCGCTGCCGCAGGTCGCCTGCTTCGACACCGCCTTTCACCGCGACATGCCGGACCTGGCGCAGCGCTTCGCGCTGCCCGCGCCGCTCCACGCCTCGGGGCTGCGCCGTTACGGCTTCCACGGCCTTGCCTGCGAAGCCGTCGCCTGCGCCCTGCCCGCGCTCGATGCGCGCGCCGCCGCCGGCCGCACCGTGATCCTGCACCTGGGCGCGGGCGCCAGCATGACCGCACTGCGCGCCGGGCGCAGCATCTGCAACACCATGGGGTTCTCCGCGCTCGACGGGCTGCCGATGGCGACGCGCAGCGGCGCGCTCGACCCCGGGGTCCTGCTCCACCTGATGCAGGCGCATCACCTGGACGCGGCGGCGCTGGAGCGCCTCCTGTACCGAGAATCCGGCCTGCTCGGCGTGTCCGGCCTGTCGGGCGACATGCGCGACCTGCTGGCGAGCGACGCCCCGGGCGCGCGGCTCGCCATCGACCTGTTCGTCTATCGCATCGCGCGTGAACTCGGGTCCCTCGCGGCCGCGCTCGGCGGGCTGGATGCGATGGTATTCACCGGCGGCATCGGCGAGCACGCCCCGGAGATCCGCGCGCGCGTCTGCGACGCCTCGGCCTGGCTCGGCGTCAAGCTCGATTCCCGCGCCAACCGCCGCGGCGGACCGCGCATCAGCCGCGTGCGCAGCAAGGTCGCCGTCTGGGTGCAGGCCGCGGACGAGGCGCGGGTCATCGCCGGGCATGTCCAGCGCCTGATTGCAGGCCCCGCCATCCCCGCGTAAAATCCGCGGCTCCCCGGCAGGGTGCTTAGCTCAGTGGTAGAGCACTTCCTTCACACGGAAGGGGTCAGTGGTTCGATACCACTAGCACCCACCAACATTCCTCCAGCCGGCTTCAGCGCCCGACCAGCACCGACTGCCCGGTCGGCAGCATGACGAACGACAGTTCGCGGGCCTTGCAGTATTCGTCCCACGCGCGCCGGGCTCCAGGGAACAACGCAGATCCGTAATCGTCGCAGACGATGACGCCGCCCGCCACCAGGCGCGGCTCGAAGTACTCGAGCACGGCCCGCGTCGGCGCGTACAGGTCGACATCGACATGCACGAAGGCCCACCGGTCTTCGGGCAGTTCCGCCAGCACCTGCGGGATCCAGCCCTTGTGGATCGACACGCCGGGAAAGTCGGCCATGGCGCGCCGGACCGATTCCACGGGCGAGGACAGGGCGCCAGCCCGTGTCACCGACGGCATCTCGGACTCGGCCAGGCCGTCGATGCGGTCTTCTACGCCTCCCGCTGGAATGCCCTCGAAGCTGTCGACCAGGTGCATGCCGCTGCCATCGAACTGCGGATCCTGCGCCCGCGCCGCACGGCACATGAAGCGCGCGCTCGTGCCGGCAAACACGCCGCACTCGGCGCGCCGCCCGTCGAGCGAGAGCGAATGCAGGAAGTACTGCCCGAGAAAGAAGGACGTCACGCGCCGGTGGATCACCTTGTCCGGCGAGATCTTCATGCGCGTCTCGGCGAGCGTCTCGCGCATCAGCGTCTCGAGCGACAGGCCCGCGATCTTCACGTCCCCGAACAGGATCCCGAGGTGCTGCTCGAGCGGCGCCCCGGCGGCCAGCGTCGCCATGCGCGCCATGTCCTGCACGCGCCCGACCGCCGCCGTGCGTTCGGGCGCGGCCGCCGGCCGACGCCGGATCGAGCGCAGCAGGCTCAGGAGCATGTGCGAGAGGCCGGAGGATGCATGGCGGCAGGCTAGCATTTTTCGGCGCCGGCACCGGCGTCGGCAAACCGGTTCGCTGCAGCGCGGCCCGTCCGGGCGGCCGGACGGTAGGATGGCCGCCCCATGACCCCACCCGCCTCCGACGACGGCGCAGCGCGCCGCGCGCTCGCCGCGCGCACCGCGCGCGGCTTCGCCTACGCGATCGCCGCCGGCCTCGTCTTCCAGGGCCTGAACGTCACGGTCAAGCAACTGACGCTGGAACTGCCGCCGCTCTTCGTGGCGTGGAGTCGATGGCTTGCCGGCATGCTGATCATCGCGCCGTTCGTGCTGCGCGGCGGCTTCGCCGGCGCGCGCACGCAGGACCTGAAGCTGCACGGGCTGCGCGCCATCTTTCACACCACGGGCTACGGCATTTGGTACTCGGCGGTGGCGCTGATCCCGCTCGCCACCACGGCGGCGCTCTCCTTCACCGGACCGATCTTCGTCACCCTCGGCGCGGCGCTGTTCCTCGGCGAGAAAGTGCGCGCGCAGCGCTGGCTGGCGGTGGCCGCGGGCTTCGTCGGCATGCTCGTCATCCTGCGCCCGGGCGTCGGCACGATGGACGCCGGCGCGCTGCTGATGCTCGCCTCGGTGCCGCTGATCGCCGGCTCCAACCTCGTGGCCAAGGTGGTCGCCGGGCGCGACTCGGCGATGCTGGTGGTGTTCTGGCAGAGCCTGCTCGGGGCGCTGTGCTTCGCGCCCTTCGGCCTCTGGCTGTGGCAGACGCCGACGCTCGTGCAGTTCGGCCTGATCCTGTTTGCCGGCCTCACCGGCACCATCGCCTACTTCTTCATGACGCAGGCGTTTCGCCTCGTGGACATCTCGGCGATCCAGCCGCTCACCTTCCTCGGCATCGTCTGGGCCTCGATCCTCGACATCACGGTGTTCGGCAAGACCGCCGACGGCTGGACCTTCCTCGGCGCCGGCATCGTGGTGGCCGCGACCACCTTCATCGCGCACCGCGAAAGCGTGCTGCGCGGGCGCAAGGCGAAGCGCTAGACCGGCGCGACCTGTTCGAGCGGCGGCGTGCGCGCTTGCGGCAGGTGATCGTAGAGGTCGGCCACCAGGTCGCTGCGCAGCGAGGCATGGGCCGGATCGTCCCAGAGGTTCTCCCACTGTTGCGGGTCGTTCGCGAGGTCGTAGAGCTCGCCCTCGGTGCCTGCGTAGACGTTCGTCATCTCGTACACGGTGCAGAGAAACCCGTCGCGGTACAGGCTGCGCAGGCGGATGTCATGGCCGCCGAAGCCGCCGTCCCACTCGGTGATCACCCGCTCGCGCCCGTTCGCGCCGGAGACCGGCAGCACCTCGCCCTGCATTCGCGCGTCGGGCGCGATACCCGCGATCGCGCAGAAGGTGCGCGCGAGGTCGACATGGCCCACGGGCGCCTCGACCACCGCGGGCGCCACGCCGGCCGAGGGCGCCGGCCGCCACACCAGCGGCACGCGCATCAGCGCGTCGACGTGGTACGGCCCCTTGAAGAGCATGCCGAAGTCGCCCTGGAACTCGCCGTGGTCGGTGGTGTAGAGCACGTCGGTGTCCCCGCCCCAGCCGCGCCCTTCGACGTGCGCGAGTACGCGGCCGAGCGCCTCGTCGATCAACTCGTTTTCGATGTGCACCATGGCGTTCACTTCGCGGATCTGGTCATCGGTCAGCTGGCAGGGCACGAACGCGGGTGGGATCTCGTAGTTGTACTGCGCGCGCCCGAGGTACCAGTCGAGCCAGTGGTGCGGCTTTTTCGCGAGCATCGCCTCGGTCTTTTCGCGGCTGCCCGGATGCCCGGCAGGCAGGGGCAGGTCGCGCCAGTTCACGCGCCCGAGCTCCGAGGCCGGCGGGTCCCAGGGATGGTGCGGGTCGGGGAAGCTCATCCAGACGAACCAGTCCTCGTCCGCGGCGAGCGTGTCGAGAAAGGCGATGACGCGATCGGCCACCCAGTCGGTGTGGTACCACTCGCGCGGGATCGCGTTGTGCCAGACCTGGATCGCGCCGGTGTCGCCGCCGCGCATGCAGCTGATGGTCTTCTGCGGCGTGACGTACTCCTGGTAGCCCTCGGCCGCGCCCGGGTGGGTCTCGGCGAGCCACTTCGGGTAGTGGTACAGGCTGCGGCCGGCGCGCCCGGTGTGCGCGCACAGTTCCATGTGCTCGAAGCCGCGGTGCGGGCCGGTCAGGTTCCGGCTGGCGGCGTAGTTCTCGAAGTACGGGCCGCCCGGCGCCGAAGAGGGCTCGAAGTGCGCCTTGCCGATCAGCGCCGTGCGGTAGCCGCCGCGCTCGCGCAGCACGCGCGCGGCGTCCGGTGCATCCTCGGGCAAGGGAATGCCGTTCATGGTCACGCCGTGGCTGCGCACGTGCTGGCCAGTGAGCATGGTGGCGCGCGCAGGCATGCAGACCACGTTCTGGTTGTGCGCGCGGCGGTAGTTGATTCCCGACGCGGCCAGCGCGTCGACCACGGGCGTGCGCGCGATGCGCCCGCCGTTGCAGCCGAGCGCATCCCAGCGTTGCTGGTCCGTCGTCACGAAAAGGATCTTGCGGCCCATGCGCCCGGCTCCGTCTGCGGACCGTCGGTCCGGAAAGGCTCAGGATAAGGCAGGGACGCGCGCCGCGCGATGCGATCGCGCGGCGGTTTCGCGCCGCGAATTCGCGCGGCGCCCGCGGGAGGACCTACTTTTTCTCGGGGTCGGGCCGCGGCGCGCCGCTGAGCAGCGTGGCAAACCGGCTGGCCACGCGACGCACGATGGTCGGCTCGCGCTTCTCCTTGACCGGCTTGGCCGCGGGGTCCTCGCGCGGCAGCGGCGGCAGGCGATGCTCCGACGGATCCTGCCGCGCGCGCGCGCGGAAATCGTTCAGCTGACGGGTGCGCTCGTCGGCGTCGATCGGCGCCGACCCCCGACCGCGCGCCCCGCGCCAGGCCGGGCGTGCTGCCCCCTGCCCGAGCGGCACACCCTGACCGCGTGGTGCGCCCTGACCGCGTGGTGCGCCCTGACCGCGAGGCGCGCCCTGACCGCGAGGCGCGCCCTGACCGCGCGCGTTGCCATTGCCGTTGCCGCCCTCGGGCCGCGGTCCGCGTGCGCGCTC